>DASUXL010000367.1:0-23001 GCA_036377915.1 Candidatus Limnocylindrales bacterium | reverse complement strand
TCTCCAACAAAGAATTCAAAAAATCCTGGCGAAACATCAACATTTCACCAAAGGAAAATCACCACGAGGGTAATCAACAAACAATTGGCACTGGCAAAAACAACACACCCTGTTAAGTTCTCAAAAAACAAACACACACCTAGCAGTTTCCGTTTTAAGAGAACCTGCCTCGGGGCAACTCCACTACACTACCCGGTGAGCTTCGTCAGGTCAATACTTTCGGCCCTGAAAATTTCAGGAATCGAAGGGACTTCGCTGACACTACCCGGAACGCCAGGTGCGCATCGTCGGATAACCGCCTGTCTTGCACCGGCCCTGCTACCCTACCCGGTCGGTTTCGTGTGCGCAAGCCCCACACCGCCCGGATGTCCCACCGAATCCCGTCCATCACACCCGTCGAACTACTGAGTGTTTTGTCCGCTCCCGTTGAGCAGGCCGAACACTACGTGATCGCCGGGGACCGAAGCAAATCAAGCCGCGTGGATGGTCCCCAAAACGGGTCCCAATTCGATGCCGCCCACCCTCGCGCGCAGCGTCACCGTGTCCCCGTCCTCGAGGAAACCGCGCTTCTCACCGGCCACTTCCACCGGCTCGGTCCCGTTCCAGGTGAGCTCCACCAACGAACCGACCTGCGCACGATCCGGTCCGGAGACGGTGCCCGACGCGAACAGATCACCGGTGCGCACCGAAGCACCGTTGACCGTCATGTGCGCCAGCTGCTGCGCCGGCGTCCAGTACATGGTCTCGAACGGCGGACGCGAAACGGTCTGCCCGTTCCACTCGACCTCTATCTCCAGGGCCAGCCCGCGCCGGTCGTCGGCAAGATACGGCAACACCTCAGGATCCTGCTCGGGCGCCCGTACCCAGGCCGACTCCAGCGCCGCCAGCGGCGTGATCCAGGCCGACACGGAAGTGGCGAACGACTTGCCGAGGAAGGGGCCCAGCGGCTGGTACTCCCACCCCTGCAGGTCCCTCGCCGACCAGTCGTTCACCAGCACCACGCCGAACACGTGCTCAGCAAACTGTTGCCACGCAACGGGTTTGCCCATTCGCGACCCGGCCCCGACGACGAAGCCCACCTCGGCCTCTATGTCCAGGCGCCGCGACGGACCGAAGTCGCCCGCGGCTCTTTGCCCGCTGGGTCGCACGATCGGGGTTTCACTCACCACAACCGTCCCGGCGCGTCCGTGGTACCCGATAGGTAAATGCTTCCAGTTGGGCAAAAGCGGCTGCTGCCCGGGTCGGAGGATCTTGCCGAGGTTGGTGGCGTGGTGTTCGGACGAGTAGAAGTCGACGTAGTCCGCGACCGTCCACGGCAGCACGCACGTGACCGTCGCCAGCGGCACCAGGAGCGGCTCGATCTCGTGACGAGGTTCCTCGGTGAGCAGCTCCACGATCCGGGCGCGCACCGCCGACCAGTGCGCCGGGCCGAGCGCCAGGAAGGAGTCCAGATTGCCGGCGCGCAGGCTGTCCGCGGCGAGCACCATCCCGGCCGCCTCGGTCGCGTCGAGGTCGAGTGCGAACTCGCCGATGCGCACCGCGCAGCGTGGCCGGCCGTCCTCCCCGACGATCACCCCGTACGGCAGGTGATCGATGTCGTATCCACTGCCGGCCGCTCCCGGTACCCAGGAAATCATGGTCCTACCAATCCAAGTTGTTGCATGTCTGCCACGGGTTCGACAATGCTGCACGTGCCGAAACCCACCCATAGATCGCGCGCGTCGGTCAGGTACGGCCGGACCGTCTCGATCAGGGTCAGCGGCTGGGTGGTGGCGAGCATCGCGGACACGTCGGCCACCCCGCCCCCGCGCATCGCGAGGCAGCTGGCGGCGAGCACGTTGAGGAAGCCGTGGTGGGTGAAGCCGGTCTCGGCGTCGGTGTGCCGGATGGCGTTGTGCAGGCCCGCGGTGAGCTTGAACGGCAGCCGCCGCTCGGCGCAGGCGCAGATGACCGCGGCCAGCTCGGCCGGGGTCGGGAACAGCTCGGCGGCAAGGCCACCGGTGCGGAACTTCGCCGCGATGTCGACGCCGGACTCCCTTGCCGTGGCGATGGTATCGAGCGCGGCGAGCAGACCCCACGCGAGCGGCACCTCGGCATACCCGGCGAGCGCGTAACGCTGCAGCAGCTCGATGAGGCGGCGCAGGGTCGGCTGCGGGTCCTCGCCGCGGCGGGCCACCGGCGCCTCCACCTGCCGCACCACGATGCCGCGCGGGGTGAGCGGGCGGAACAGGTCGCCGAGCGCGATGCCGTCGGCGATCACACCGACACTGACCGTCTCGTCCTGGCCAAGCATGCCGCTGAGGTTCTTGATCTGGGACGCTGGCACGAGCAGGGGGCCGACCAGCTCGGAGTACCACGTTGTGCGGTAGTCGCGGTGCGACTCGAGTGCTTCGGGCAGCGTCGCACTGCCGGGCGGGAAGACCGCGGCGTCATCCAGCAGCTGTCGCAGGAGTGGCGGCGTTGACATGATCAGCCAATCTAGTAGACGCTACATAGAGCGGACAAGTGTGTCCGATTATCGGACGGTCGCGCGAGATCCCGGAGGGAAGTCATGCCGTATTTTCGCAGTGTCGGTGAGGTACCCCGAAAGAGGCACACGCAGTTTCGCACCCCCAACGGCGGCCTGTACGCCGAGGAACTGATGGGCCAGGAGGGGTTCTCCTCCGACTCCTCATTGCTATACCACCGCCACGCACCCACCGCGATCGTCGCCGCCGAGGCATTCGAACCTCCACTTTGGACACGCATCGCCAACCGCCCTCTCAAACCACGCCACCTGCGCACGCACAAACTCGACGCCTCCGGAGCCGACCCGGTCCTCGGCCGCCAGCACCTGCTCGCCAACGACGACTGCCGCATCTCCTACGTCCTGGCAGACACGCCATCCCCGTTATACCGCAACGCAATCGGGGACGAATGCCTCTATGTCGAGCAAGGCTCGCTGCGGGTGGAGTCAACCTTCGGGGTCATCGACGCGATCGAAGGCGACTACGTGATCATTCCAACTTCAACAATCCATCGCTTGGTACCCACAGGCGCCCACGTGCGCCTGCTGGTGATCGAGGCGACCGGTCACATCGGGCCACCCAAGCGGTACCTGTCAGTGCGCGGCCAGTTCCTGGAGCACTCCCCCTACTGTGAGCGTGACCTGCGCGGGCCTTCCTCACTGATAGCAGAAGACGGCACCGACGTCGAGGTTCTCGTCCAGCACCGGCGCGGCTGGACCCGCCACATCTATGCAAACCACCCGTTCGACGTCGTCGGCTGGGACGGCTGCCTCTACCCGTGGGCATTCTCCATCCACGACTTCGAGCCGATCACCGGCCGGGTGCACCAGCCGCCGCCCGTGCACCAGACCTTCCAGGGCCCCAACTTCGTGATCTGCTCGTTCGTGCCGCGCAAGGTGGACTACCACCCGCTGTCGATCCCGGTCCCCTACAACCACCACAACGTCGACTCCGACGAGATGCTGTTCTACACCGGCGGCAACTACGAGGCGCGCAAGGGTTCCGGCATCGGTCAAGGCTCAATCTCGTTGCACCCCAGCGGTTTCACCCACGGGCCGCAGCCGGGCGCGGTCGAGCGTTCCATCGGCGTGGAGTACTTCGACGAGCTGGCCGTCATGGTGGACACGTTCCGCCCGCTCGACCTGTGCGAGCCGGCGCTGGCGTGCGAGGACGGCGGCTACGCGTGGACCTGGGCACGGCGCTCGATCGACAAGGGCGTCGACACCGCTACCGGGTGAAGACTTTCGATGGACTCAGGCGGCATACGACCCGAACCGCCGCCGGGTCCTTCTCCTTGAACGGCACCCCGTCGTAGGCCAGCGACAGCTCGTTGATCAGCTCCGGCCCGCCCTCGGTGGTCATGCTCACCTCGCCGCGGATCTCCACATAGCGGTACGGGTCGGCCGGGTCGAACAGCACCAGCGACACCCGCGGATCCCGCTGCATGTTCAGCGTCTTGCGGCGGCCGAGGATGGTCGAGAAGACCACGATGTCGCCGTCGCGCTTGAGCCAGATCACGCTCGACTGCGGCGAGCCGTCGGGGTTGACCGTCGATATGGTGGCGAAGGTCTTGTCGTCTATCAGTTTCTTGGCAAGCTCAGGCAGGAGGGGCATCAGTCGATGATGACACCCGGACCGCGGCCACGGCGATCGCGACAAGGCCCTCCCCGCGTCCGGTGAGACCAAGGCCATCGCTGGTGGTCCCGGCCACTGTGACCGGCGCCCCGACCGCCTGGGACAGCACCCGCTGCGCCTCCACCCGCCGCTTGCCGATCTTGGGCGATGCCCCGATCACCTGTATCGACACGTTGCCGATCTCGAATCCGGCCTCCCGGACCAACCGCGCGGCCTCGGTAAGCAGCGTGATGCCCGAGGCTCCCGCCCACTCCGGCCGGTCGGTCCCGAAGTTGGACCCAAGATCACCCAGCCCGGCGGCGCTGAACAGCGCGTCGCAGGCGGCGTGCGCGGCCACATCGCCGTCGGAGTGGCCGGCCAGCCCGGTCTCGCCCGGCCAGAGCAGCCCCGCGACCCAGCACTGCCGGCCGGCCTCGAACGCGTGTACGTCACTGCCGATCCCGACCCTCATCCCAGGCTCCTCAACACGGACTCCGCGATCACCAGATCCCACGGTGTGGTGATCTTAAGTGCGTGGGGGTGGCCTTGGACCACGTGCACCGGCACTCCCAGCCGCTCGACCATGCCCGCGTCGTCGGTGTGATCGCCTCCGAGCCGGTGCGCCTTGGCCAGCACCGATCGCCGGAACCCTTGGGGGGTCTGCACTGCGCGCAGGCGCGAGCGGTCGACCGTCGCCGTCACCCGCCCGTCGGCGGCGACCTGCTTGATCGTGTCGACGACAGGAAGGCCCGGGATGACCGCGTCATGACCCGACCGCACCGCGTCCGCGACGGCCTCGACCAGATGGGGAGGAGTGAGGGCGCGGGCCGCGTCGTGCACCAGGATGATGTCGAACTCGGGCGGAACCGCTGCCAGCGCCGCCGCCACCGACTCCTGCCGCGTCGCCCCACCCTCAACCACCAGGACTTCCGGAATTACCTTCGCCACCTCGCCGACCGCGCTCGGCGCAGCCAGCTCGCCGGCCACCGCCTCCGACAGGACGGCACGCACCTCGTCGACCGCGCCGGGCGCAGCCAGCCCGCCGACCACCGCCTCCGACAAGACCGCGCGCACCTCGTCGACCGCGCCGGGTGGGGCAGCGATGACGATCGCGCCGACGCTGGGGGCCGCGGCGACATTTCGCCAGCAATGCCACAGCAGCGATCTGCCGCCCAATTCATGCAGGGCCTTGGGCCTGCCCACACCGAGCCGCACGCCCAGACCCGCCGCCGGAATGAGAACCGCGACGTCCCGGCGCTGTGAAAGCGGCGGGGACGTCGCGGTCATCGATTGTTGTGGTGGGGGTTGATGATCGTGGTAGATCACGCCTCTGCGAGCACTTTGTCGAGGAGGATCTCCGCCCCGTCCTTGGTGCTCTTTTCGGCGAGGGCGACCTCGCCGACGAGGATGTCCCGGGCCTTGGCGAGCATGCGCTTCTCCCCAGCCGAAAGACCGCGCTCTCGCTCACGGCGCCACAGGTCACGCACGACCTCAGCGACCTTGAGCGGATTACCTGAGGCTAGCTTCTCAAGATTTGCCTTGTAACGACGCGACCAGTTGGTCGGCTCTTCGGTGTGTGGAGCGCGCAGGACATCGAAGACCTTAGTCAGGCCCTCTTCGCCAACGACCTCACGCACACCGACGATCTCGGCGTTCTCTGCGGGCACCCGCACGGTCAGGTCGCCCTGGGCAACCCTAAGGACAAGGTAAAGCTTTTCCTCGCCCTTGATTGTGCGGGTCTCGATAGCCTCGATGAGTGCGGCCCCGTGGTGGGGGTAGACGACGGTCTCGCCGACACTGAAATCCATAGGTACGAAACCCCTTTCGCTGTGTCTAGGGTAACACGGAGCGGCCACGGCGTCCCACCCAGTCGGACCTAGTTAGCGCAGCTCACGATGGCTGTGAGACGTATTCCTTTTCCTTGACATCAACTTTTCGGCTAGTTGACCATGGAAAGCTACTACCGTCCCGGCCATGAACGCGGGACAGTAAAAGCGTGAGCACTTTGGGGAATGGTCTGCCGGACCTGCCTCCAGAGTGGGGCGAGGTTCTCATTCCGGACGACGCGTCCGAGCTGGACGAAGAGGCCATTACCGTCCGCAAGGAGCTGCGTAAGGAGACCCGGAGGACCCGTCGCCGCATCTGGGGGGACAGATGGCGACGCCGCCTGCACTTACCGCAACGAATCGACGACCCAGAGGAGCCTTCGCTCTTTCTGCCAATGCTGGTCCTGGGCGTCGCCTTGCTGATCACGCTGCTGAGCCTTCTGATGATCGCATGGCCTAGCCTCATCAAATCCGAGCCCGACAGGGTGGACCCCGGACCGTCGGTGATCCAACCCTCATGATCAAAGAGCTGCTGCGGGCGTGCCACCCGCTGCCCGCCGCGGCCGTGACCATGATCAGTGGTGCCCTTGCGCTCGCCCTCGGCCACGCCCTGCCAAGCGCCGCGCTCGCCGCCGCCACCGTCGGCGCCAGCCAGCTGTCGGTCGGCTGGGCCAACGACGCCATCGACGCAAGGCGCGATCAAGCGGTGGACCGGAGCGATAAACCTCTTGTCACACATTCACATTTGGTGGGTACCGTCAAAATCGCCGCTTTGATCGCCACGCTGGTGACTCTTGCCGCCGCATGGGCGTGGGGTTGGCCGCGCGGTGCCCTGATCGCGCTGGCCCTCGCCTCAGCCCAGCTATACAACTGGCCGCTGAAGGCGACAGCGGCATCGATCGTCCCGTACTTCGTCAGCTTCGCCGTACTGCCCGCCTTCCTGGCGCCGGGTCGCGCCCCGCTGTGGATGATCGTGGCGGCCGCACTGCTCGGCGGCGGCGCCCATCTGGTCAACGCGATCCCCGACTTCGAGCAGGACCGGGTGACCGGGGTCCGCGGGCTGCCGCACCGCCTCGGCGAGAAGCCAAGCCTCTACCTCGCCTCCGCACTGCTGCTCGGCGCCACCGCGCTGCTGGTGTGGGGCGCGCGGCCGCCTGCGTGGGCGAGCGTCGCCGCCCTGGCCCTGGCGCTGAGCCTGCCGGTGCTGGGCCGCTGGGCCAGTCCCCGCACCACCTTCCGCGCCCTGCTGGTCGTTGCCGCCTTGGACGTCGTTCTGCTCATCGTCAGCGGGGCGTCGCATTAGCGTTCGGCGGCAGGTATTACCCTGAGCGGCGTGAAGCGCTCGATCACCGCCGCCCTCGTCGTCGCCACCGCCGCGTTCGCCCTTTCGGCTTGCGGTGTGGGCCGCAACGCCCAGACCGCCGAACAGGTCGCGCCCGTCCCCGGGATCTACGCGGATTTCCCCGCACCCGGCGGCAACGGCTCGGTCGGCATGCGCAACGTCGCCCTGGCCTACCCCGGGCCGGAGGGTTACAAGGCCGGTTCCGAGGCGACCGCGCGCTTCTGGTTCTTCAACAACACCCAGAACGCACAGACCGTCGTGGTGAGATACAACGGCCAGACCATCCACCGCGGCGACGTGGCGCCCCTGGGGTATGACAAGCCCGAGGCCAGGTTCCAGGTCACCACCGACGTGAAGAACTACCAGATGGTCCCGATGGAGTTCGAGTTCGTCGGTCTCGTAAAGAAGACGCTCGAGGTGCCGGTCATCACGCCCGATACGGCGGGCCCGGCCGAGAAGGTGGAATTCACCGAGGGCGAAGGCCACTAGTTGCGCTAGCTTGTCGTACCCGCCAGCTATCGTGCCGGTGTGAAAGCCACCTCGACTCCGAAAGCGAAGGCGGCCAGACCCGCCTTCCTTTGCGACGCTTGCGGTTTCCAACCGCCCAAATGGGTCGGTCGCTGCCCGGAGTGCGGTGAGTGGGGTTCGGTCGTGGAGTCGGCGGCTGGCCCTGCCCTTGGCGCGATGCGCCACGTCGCCCCGCGCCGGCCCGGCGAGCCCGCCCGTCCGATCGCGACGATCAGCGCCGAGCCGGCCCGTGCCGTGGCGACCGGCGTCGGCGAGCTTGACCGCGTCCTCGGCGGCGGATTGGTGCCGGGCGCGGTGGTGCTGCTCGCCGGTGAGCCGGGCGTGGGCAAGTCGACCCTCCTGCTCGACGTGGCGCAGCAGTGGGCGATCGGCAGCGGCAGCCCGTCGCTGGTGATCAGCGGGGAGGAGTCGGTGAGCCAGGTGCGGTTGCGCGCCGAGCGCATGGACACCCTGCACGAGCGGCTCTACCTGGCCTCCGAGACCGATCTTTCGGCCGTGCTCGGCCACGTCGAGGCGGTCAAGCCGGGGCTGCTCGTCGTCGACTCGGTGCAGACCATCTCGTCGGCGGCCAGCGACGGCGTCTCCGGTGGCGTGACCCAGGTGCGGGCCGTGACCGCCGCCCTCGTCGCGATGGCCAAGGACCGCAACATAGCCACCGTTCTGGTCGGCCACGTCACCAAGGACGGCAATGTCGCGGGCCCGCGCGTGCTGGAGCACCTTGTCGATGTCGTGCTCCAATTCGAGGGCGACAAGCACTCCTCGCTGCGCCTGATCCGCGGCCTGAAAAACAGGTACGGCGCCGCCGACGAGGTGGGCTGCTTCGAGATGCACGAGAATGGCATCGCCTCGCTCGCCGACCCGTCGGGGCTGTTCGTCACAAGCTATGCCGAAAATGTCCCCGGCACGTGCGTGACGGTAGCGATGGAGGGCCGCCGAGCGCTGGTGACCGAGGTCCAGGCGCTCATCGGTGCCACCGTCGCCGGCTCCCCGCGGCGCACCGTCTCCGGGCTCGACTCTGCCCGGATGGCGATGATCCTCGCCGTGCTGCAACGCCGGACCGAGCGGATCGCCTTGCACGACAAGGAGGTTTTCGCCGCGACCGTGGGCGGGATGAGGGTCACCGAGCCCGCCGCAGACCTCGCGGTCGCCCTCGCCGTCGCCTCGGCCGCGCACAACCTGTCGATGACACCCCGGCTCGCCGCCATCGGTGAGGTGGGTCTCACCGGGGAGGTGCGCCGGGTCAGCGCGGTCCAGCGCCGCCTTGCCGAGGCCTCCCGGCTGGGCTTCAAGTTCGCGTTGGTCCCCCCGGGCTCGGGCGCCTCCGCGGAAGGGACCACGATTATGGGCATGCGTGTGGTGGAGGTGAGCCAGCTGCGTGAGGCACTGCACTGGGCGGCAAGGTTCTCCTCCGAGTGACCGTAGACTGTTGGCCGTGCAAGCCGATTGCTGCCTCGGGTGAAGACCATGCCGATCGAACGCGACGGCGGGTGGAGTCCCACTGTGCTCAGTGGTGACCCGCTACGCGCCACCCTCGCACGGGTGGCGCCTGGCACGCCCCTGCGCGACAGCCTGGAGAGGATCCTGCGCGGCCGCACCGGCGCGCTGATCGTCCTCGGCTACGACAAGGTGGTGGAGTCATTGTGCACGGGCGGTTTCCCGCTCGATGTCGAGTTCACCGCGACCCGCCTGCGCGAGCTGTGCAAAATGGACGGCGCCGTGGTGCTGACGCCCGACGGGCAGCGCATCGTCCGCGCCGCGGTGCAGCTGATGCCCGACGCTTCGATCCCGTCGGCCGAATCCGGCACGCGTCACCGCACCGCTGAACGCGTGGCCAAGCAGACGGGGTACCCAGTGATCTCCGTTTCTCAATCGATGAATATCATTGGCGTCTACGTCGCGGGGCAGCGGCACGTGCTTGACGACTCGGGACAGATCCTGTCCCGCGCCAACCAGGCCCTCGCCACGCTGGAGCGTTACAAGCTGCGCCTCGACGAGGTGAGCGGCACGCTGTCGGCGCTGGAGATCGAGGATCTGGTGACAGTCCGCGACGCCGTCGCCGTGGTGCAGCGGCTTGAGATGGTGCGCCGCATCTCCGACGAGATCGCCGGCTACGTGGTGGAGCTCGGCACCGACGGCCGCCTGCTCTCGCTGCAGCTTGAGGAGCTGATGGCCGGGGTGGACTCCGACCGCACCCTCGTGATCCGCGACTACCTGCCGACCGGGCGGCTCGTGTTCGGCAGGCGCCCGCGCACGGTCGAGGAGGCGCTGGTCGAGCTGGACCTGCTCACCGCCAACGAGCTGATCGACCTGGTGGCGGTCGCCAAGGCGATGGGTTATCCACCCACCACCGAGACGCTGGAGGCCGCGGTCAGCCCGCTCGGCTTCCGCCTGCTCGCCCGGGTGCCGCGCCTGCCCGGCACCATCGTCGAGCGGCTGGTCGACCACTTCGGCAGCCTGCAGCGGCTGCTCGGGGCGACGGTCGAGGATCTTCAGGCGGTCGAGGGCGTGGGTGACGCCCGCGCCCGGGGCGTGCGCGAAGGCCTGTCGCGGCTGGCCGAGACCTCGATCCTGGAGCGTTACGTGTAGATCCCGCGGGCTGCGCCGGGTCATTGCGGGGCGCGGGGTCCCGGGCGACCGCCTGCCCTCGGCCCGCCAACTCGGCGGCGACCTCGGCGTGCACTGGAACACCGTCGCCCGCGCCTACCGCCGCCTGCCCTCGGCCCGCCAGCTCGGCGGCGACCTCGGCGTGCACTGGAACACCGTCGCCCGCGCCTACCGCCGCCTGCAAGAGGAGAGCCTGGTCACGGTTGGGGCAGGGCCGCGGCGTCGTGGTGCGCGAGACCGTGCTCGACGGGCCTCAAGCCCAAGGTCTCCGCGCTGCTGCGCCAGGCCGTCACCGAGGCACGCTAGGTCAGCTTGACGGTCACCGGCTCGCTCAGGTCGCTGCCGACCCGGCCGAACAGCTGGTAGTCCCCCGCGTCCGGGGTCGGGCCGTCCGGGGTGCGCTTGGACGTGGTCGAGCAGGATGAGCTGGACTTGCCGTTCCACACGATGTCGTAGGAGCGTTCGTGGCCGGGCGGGAAGGAGCGCATCTCGCTGCCGGTCGGGCCGTCGCAGTGGTCGGAGGAGAAGACCGTCTGCGTGCTGGTGCCCAGCTTGATGTACAGCTCCTGCTGGTCCGGGCCGATGTCGCGGCTGCAGGTCCTGCCCGAGGTGTTCTTGATCAGTAGCTTGATCGGCAGCTCGGCGCCGCGTGGCAGGGTGGTCCGGGCCGGCTGGGCGGTGACGGTCAGCTCGGCGTTGGTGCAGACCTGCGCCTCGGCGACCACCGGTGGCGAGGCGGCCGGGCTGGTGCTGAGCTGCCCGGCCGGGGCGACCGGCGCGCGGCTTGGATTCTGCGTGGGTGTGGAGACCGCGGTGTTGCTCGGCTTGGGGCTGGGCGTCACGCCGGCATCGTTGGAAGACTCGCCCGCCTTACCGCAGGAATACACGATCATGAACACGACGAGCACCACACCGCCGAGCACCAGGGCGCGGCGTCGCCAGTAGACGGAGGCGGGCAACGGACCCACGACGAGTCTCATGATGTCCTCACGCTAATCCTCCCGATCTCGCGGGAGCCAGACCGACACGCCTGTTGAGGGTCACAGGTAAACCTTTCGCTGGTAGATGGCGTGAGCGCCACTTACTTTGTCCAGAAACAACAGTCCGTTGCAGTGATCGATCTCGTGCTGGATGGCGCGGGCCTCGAACGCATCGGTCTCGATCGTCACCTTGCCGCCGCCGGGAACCTCACCAACCACCACCACCCTTCCGGCGCGCTTGACGTCACCTGTCAGATCCGGCACCGACATGCAGCCCTCGCGCCCCGCCTTCCACCGGCTCGCCTCGACCACGACGGCGTTGGCGAGCAACAGCAGCCCGTGCACGGTCGACACTTTGGGGTGGCCGGTCACGTCGACGACGAACAGCTGCGCGGAGACACCGACCTGGGGTGCGGCGAGCCCCACGCAACCGGGTGCGGCACGCATGGTGGTGACCATATCGGAGGCGAGGCGCACGATGCGCGGGTCTTTCGCGTCGACGGGATCGCCGGCGCGGCCCAGCACCGGATCGGGCGCCCGCAGCACGGGCAGCACCGTCGTCACAGCAGATCCGCCTCGGCCGGGCGCAGGTTCACCTCGACGTGCAGCGCGGTCGCCAGCTCCATCAAGGCTTTGGCGAGTGCGTCGGCGACGCCCGCCGGCAGATCCACCTCTGCCACAAGCACATAGAGGGTACCGGTGAGCCGCGTCGACAGGTCGGTGATGTTGCCGCCCGCGCCCGCGATCGCCCGTGCCACCGCGGCGACGATGCCGAGGCGGTCGGCGCCGTGCACACTGACCACATAGGACGATCCACCGGACGACGCGGACCCGTCCGCCTCGACCTCGCTGACGCTGACGAGCAGACCGCTGTCGCTGACCGGGGTCAGAGCCTGGCGAAGCTGCTCCGCGGCGGCGGGCGCGGTGCAGATGAGCGTCATCGCGAAGTGACCGCGCAGGATCGTCATCGTCGAGTCGGTCAGGTTCGCGCCCAGCGCGGCAAGGTGGCCGGCGACGTCGGCAACGATGCCCACCCGATCTCGACCGATAACGGTGACCGCGAACTCCATGTCCGAATTCTGTCACCGCTACATTCGAGCGTATGTCTGAGGTCGCCCTGACTTGCCTGCGGTGGTACGAGTCCCACGCGCGGGACCTTCCGTGGCGTGAGCCCACCGTCACGGCGTGGGGAATCCTGGTCAGCGAGGTGATGCTGCAGCAGACGCCGGTACCCCGAGTGATCCCCCTGTGGGACGAATGGATGAAACGCTGGCCCGCCCCGGCCGATCTGGCGGCCGTCCCGGTGGGCGAGGCGATACGGGCTTGGGGCCGGTTGGGTTACCCCCGCCGGGCGATGCGCCTGCACGCCTGCGCGGAGGCGATCGCGCAGCGCCACGACGGGCGCGTGCCCGACACGCTCGACGAGATGCTGGCCCTGCCCGGCATCGGCGACTACACGGCGCGAGCCGTGCTCAGCTTCGCCTACGGCCAGCGCCATGCCGTCGTCGACACCAACGTGCGGCGCCTGCTCGCGCGCTCCCAGCACGGCGTGGAGGACCGGGCGGTTTCCCTTGCCTGGGTTGAGGAACTGCTGCCGCCCCGCCCCGCGCAGGCGGCAAAGGCCAGCGCGGCGATGATGGAGGTCGGCGCGCTCATCTGCACCGCGCGCACCCCCGCCTGCGCTGACTGTCCACTCGCGACCGGCTGCGCGTGGCGGGCACTCGGCTCCCCCATGCCGGACAAGCCATACCGCCGGCCGCAAAGCTACGCCGGCACCGACCGGCAGGTGCGCGGATTGCTGCTCGCCGCGGTGCGCGAGGCGGCCGGCCCCGTCCCGCGCTCCCGGCTCGACCTGGTCTGGAGCGATGCGACGCAACGCGAACGGGCGCTGAGCAGCCTGCTAGACGACGGGCTGATAACCACCCGATCTACTGACGTGTTCCAGCTGCCTGGCGCCCCATAGATCCCTTACGCTGCCTGGGTGCCGATCCCCCGAAGATCGCTGCTGACGGCGGCGACAGCCCTCCTGGCCTGCGGCTGCGCGGCCAAGCCCACCATCGAGCAGGGCTCGGCGCCGACCGAGCCATCGAGGACGCCCGAAGCGCCGCCGACGGCGGTGTCGCTGGACCCGCCCACCGCCGCACCCGTGGCAAGCACCGGGGCGCCAACACAGATCAAAACCATCAGCTGGTACCTCTCCCAGGTCCCCAAATTCCCCAAGGCGCCCAAGCCCGAGCGGATCAGCCTGCCGCGTGGCGACTCCACCCCGTGGTGGCACCGCGTGCCGACGCAGCACAAGGTCGCCTTCATCACCATCGACGACGGCGGCATGAGCCGCACCAACGACGCGCTCCAGCTGATCAAGCGGGCCGACATCCCGGTCACGATGTTCCTCAACTCGCCGGCCGCCGCCAGCCACACCTCCTACTTCGAGGCGATCCGGGCCACGGGCGCCCACGCCCAGGACCACACGGTCACCCATCGCAACCTCAAAGGGCAGACATACGACTTCCAGTACCAGGAGATCAAGGACTGCGCCGACAAGCTCGAACAGCTCTTCGGCGAGCGGCCGTGGCTGTTCCGGCCGCCGTTCGGCAACTACGACGCGGTGACCCTCAAGGCCGCACGGGACTGCGGGATGCGGGTGTCGTTCATGTGGGCGCAGACCGTCAACGAGGGCATCGTCCGGTACCAGACCTCGAAAAATATCGTGAAGCCGGGTGACGTGTTGCTGATGCACTTCCGGCCGGCCCTCGCCGACGACCTCATCGGGGCGCTCAAAGCGATACACGAATCGGGGCTCACCCCGGCCCGGCTGGAGGATTATCTCCCGCGGGCGGCGTAAGCCCCGATTCGCTTATATGTCAGGCGGCTTCGACCGTCTCGACGGTCTCGGCCGCGGCTGCGACCGGTGCCGCCGGGCGCTGCGAACCGGTGAAGGTCAGCTTTGCCGTCTCGACCTGCTCCGGGTCGCCCTCGCAGTCGACCAGAACGTTCTGGCCCGGCTTGAGCTCCTGGAACAGGATGCGCTCCGACAGTGTGTCCTCCAGTTCGCGCTGGATCGTGCGGCGCAGCGGCCGCGCGCCCAGCACCGGGTCGTAACCCTTCTTTGCCAGGAACTTCTTGGCTGTATCGGTCAGCTCAAGGCCCATGTCCTTGTTGCGCAGCTGCTCGGTGATCCGCTTGATCATGATGTCCACGATCTGGAGGATCTCCGGCTCGGACAGCTGGTGGAAGACGATCGTGTCGTCGATCCGGTTCAGGAACTCGGGGCGGAAGTGCTGCTTGAGCTCGTCGTTGACCTTGGTCTTCATGCGCTCGTAGTTGGACTCGGCGTCCTCGGACTTCTGGAAGCCCAGCGACACCGCCTTGGCCACGTCGCGCGTGCCCAGGTTGGTGGTCAGGATGATCACCGTGTTCTTGAAGTCCACGATGCGGCCCTGGCCGTCGGTCAGGCGACCGTCCTCCAGGATCTGCAGCAGCGTGTTGAACACGTCCGGGTGCGCCTTTTCGATCTCGTCGAAGAGCACGACGGAGAACGGGCGGCGGCGCACCTTCTCGGTCAGCTGGCCACCCTCGTCGTAGCCGACGTATCCGGGCGGGGCACCGACGAGGCGGGACACCGTATACCGGTCGTGGAACTCCGACATGTCCAGCTGGATCAGCGCGTCCTCGCTGCCGAAGAGGAACTCGGCGAGCGTGCGGGACAGCTCCGTCTTACCTATACCCGAAGGGCCGGCGAAGATGAACGAGCCCGACGGACGCTTCGGGTCCTTCAGACCGGCGCGCGTGCGGCGGATCGCCTTGGAGACCGCCTTGACCGCGTCCTCCTGGCCGACGATGCGCTTGTGCAGCTCGTCCTCCATGCGCAGCAGGCGCGACGTCTCTTCCTCGGTCAGCTTGTAGACCGGGATGCCGGTCCAGTTCGCCAGGACCTCGGCGATCTGCTCGTCGTCGACCTCGCTGACGACATCGAGGTCGCCCGCCTTCCACTGCTTCTCCCGCTCCGCCTTCTGCCCGAGCAGGGTCTTTTCCCTGTCGCGCAGCTGGGCGGCGCGCTCGAAGTCCTGCGCGTCGATGGCCGACTCCTTGTCGCGCCTCACCTGAGCGATCTTCTCGTCGAACTCGCGCAGGTCCGGCGGCGCGGTCATGCGGCGGATGCGCATCCGGGCGCCGGCCTCGTCGATCAGGTCGATCGCCTTGTCCGGCAGGAATCGGTCGGAGATGTAGCGGTCGGCCAGGTTGGCCGCCGCGACAAGCGCCGCGTCGGTGATGGTCACCCGGTGGTGCGCCTCATAGCGGTCGCGCAGACCCTTGAGCATCTCGATGGTGTGCGCCACGGAGGGCTCACCCACCTGGATCGGCTGGAACCGGCGCTCAAGCGCGGCGTCCTTTTCCAGGTGCTTGCGATACTCGTCGAGCGTGGTCGCGCCGATGGTCTGCAATTCGCCGCGGGCCAGCATCGGCTTGAGGATGCTCGCCGCGTCGATCGCGCCCTCGGCCGCACCCGCGCCGACCAGGGTGTGGATCTCGTCGATGAACAGGATGATGTCGCCGCGCGTGCGGATCTCCTTGAGCACCTTCTTGAGGCGCTCCTCGAAGTCACCGCGGTAACGCGAGCCGGCCACCAGGGCACCCAGGTCAAGCGTGTAGAGCTGCTTGTCCTTGAGGGTCTCGGGCACCTCACCCTTGACGATCTTTTGCGCCAGTCCCTCGACGACGGTCGTCTTGCCGACGCCCGGCTCGCCGATCAGGACCGGGTTGTTCTTGGTCCTGCGGGACAGGACCTGCATGACCCGCTCGATCTCCTTCTCCCGGCCGATCACGGGGTCGAGCTTGCCCTCCCGCGCCGACTGGGTCAGGTTCCGGCCGAACTGGTCGAGCACCAAGCTTGTGGAGGGGGCGCCCTCACCCGTGCCGGTGGTGGCTCCCGCCGCCGCGGGCTCCTTGCCCTGGTACCCGGAGAGCAGTTGAATGACCTGCTGCCGCACGCGGTTGAGGTCTGCGCCAAGCTTGACCAGAACCTGGGCGGCAACGCCCTCGCCCTCACGGATCAGCCCGAGCAGGATGTGCTCGGTGCCGATGTAGTTGTGGCCGAGCTGCAGCGCCTCGCGCAGTGACAGCTCAAGCACCTTCTTGGCCCGCGGGGTGAACGGGATGTGCCCGCTCGGAGCCTGCTGGCCTTGGCCGATGATTTCTTCTACTTGCTGGCGCACACCCTCCAGCGAGATGCCGAGACTTTCCAGCGCCTTCGCCGCAACACCCTCACCCTCGTGGATGAGGCCAAGCAGGATGTGCTCCGTACCGATGTAGTTGTGATTGAGCATCCGGGCCTCTTCTTGGGCCAGGACCACAACCCGACGTGCCCTGTCGGTAAACCGCTCGAACATTCCCGCTCCTCACCAGCGAAGCTGTTTCACTCACTCTAACGCCACCCACCGATAGGTTCGGGGCGCCGATAACAGACGTCTGGACACCGTTTGGTAACCGTCCAGTGACGCTTCGTCGGCACGAAAGGTGATATAGCGGGACATAATCGCCCACCAGATCTTCCCCTCGGTGGCGTTATTGCCAACCTTGCCGCGTCCCCGGGTGTTCCGCAGCTTCGACGACTACGCGCAGAGCGAAACTGTGAACCACCGGCCTTCAAGGCCCTGCCGCTAGCGCTGCCCGGCAGCGAGAAACGCCTCAATCACCTTCGCCGGTACCCGCCCGCGCTCGCTGATCTGCTGACCCTGAGACTTGGCCCACTCCCGCACCCGCTGGTTGAAGGCCCGCTGCTCGGCCGCTGACATCGCCTTGGAACGCACCGCCTGCCCACCGCCACGGCGCACCGAGTCCTTGCGCGCCGCCGAAACGTACGGCGACAGGGCTTTGGCCAGCTTGTCGAAATTCCCGGGCCCCAGGTCGATCTCGTAATTCACACCCTCGAATCCGAACTTGACGGTCCGCACATCCTTCTCGGAGCCGTCCAAGTCGTCCTGCAGGACCACAATTTCGCGCCTTGCCATGAGGTGCCCCTCCCAATAAAACTATTCGGGCCGTACCAAAGGAAACAGTATCGTCTCCCGAATACCGAGTCCGGTCAACGCCATCAGCAGCCGGTCGATTCCCATTCCGACGCCGCCGGTCGGCGCGAGTCCGTACTCCATTGCCCGCAGATAGTCCTCGTCGAGGGGCATTGCCTCGGCATCGCCCTTGCTGGCCAGTTTCTGCTGCGCCTCGAAACGCTCCCGCTGAATAACCGGGTCGACCAGCTCCGAATAACCCGTGCCCAACTCGAATCCGAGCACGTACAGGTCCCACTTCTCCACCAGGCCAGGCTGGCCGCGGTGCGGCCGCACCAGGGGCGAGGTGTCCTCGGGATAGTCGCGCACGAACGTGGGCGCCTGAAGGGACGGCACCACCAACTCCTCGAAAAGCTCTTCGGCGAGCTTGCCCGGTAGCCATTTGGGATCGACCGCCAAATCGAGCTTCTGCGCGAAACCGAGGAGCCGTTCAAAAGGCGTGCCCACGGTCACTTCCTCACCGAGCGCCTCGGAAAGGGCGCCGAACAACGTGACCTCACGCCATTGCCCGCCCAGGTCCAATTCCGCGCCGTCGGCGTGGGTCACGACATGCGATCCCGAGGTCGCCATTGCGGCCTCCTGAATCAGCTCACGCGACAAAGTCGCCATTGAATCGTAGTCGCCGTATGCCTGATAGAACTCGAGCATCGCGAACTCCGGCGAGTGGGATGAATCGATTCCCTCATTCCGGAAGTTGCGGTTGATCTCGAATACCTTGTCTATCCCGCCGACGACGCAGCGCTTGAGATAGAGCTCCGGAGCGATCCGCAGGAACAGGTCGATCCCGAGCGCGTTGGCGTGCGTCACAAACGGGCGGGCCGCGGCGCCGCCGTGGACAAGCTGCAGCATCGGCGTCTCGACCTCGGTGAAGCCGCGCCGGTGGAATGAGTCACGCAGGCTGCGCACGGCGGCCGACCGGGTGCGGATCATCTCCCGCGCCGCCGGGCGCATGATCAGGTCGACGTAGCGCTGGCGGACCCGGCTCTCCTCGCTCATCGCCTTGTGCGCCACGGGCAGCGGGCGCAGCGCCTTGGCCGTCATCGACCACTCGTTCACGAGCACGCTCAGCTCGCCGCGCTTGCTGCTGATCACCTCGCCGGTGACGCCCACCTGGTCCCCGAGGTCCACCAGCCGCTTCCACTCCTCCAGCGCCTCGGCGCCGGCCTTGTCCAGCGACAGCATCACCTGCAGCTGGGTGCCGTCGCCGTCCTGGAGCATGGCGAAGCACAGCTTGCCGGTGTTGCGCACGAACATGACCCGGCCGGTCGTCGCCACGATGTCGCCGGTGGCGGTGTCGATCGGCAGCTCCGGGTAGCGGGCGCGGATCTCGGCCAGCGACGCTGTCCGGGGGTAGCCCAGGGGGTACGGCTCGCGGCCCGCCTCGATCAGGGCGTCACGCTTGGCGCGCCGGATGCGCATCTGTTCAGAAAGCGGAACTTCCGTGGGCTGTTCAGGCACGGCGACAAGCCTATCGGGCGCACTATTCTCGGCTTTCATGACCTTTGACGCGCAGGCGTTCAACACCCATCGCCTCTCCTTCGGCCACGTCGCCGAACACTACGACCGCGCCCGCCCCACCTACCCCGCCGAGGCCGTGACCTGGGCCGTCGGACCCGAGCCCGGCCGTGTCCTGGATCTTGGCGCCGGCACGGGCAAGCTCACCCGCGTCGCCGTCGACCTGGGTCTGGAGGTGGTGGCGGTGGAACCCGACCCGGGCATGCGGGCCCAGTTCGACGCGGCCACACCGGGACTGACAGCGCGTGGTGAGGTATCGCTTGGCGGGCCTGGGGAGCGACGATCCCGCCGCGATTCCTCACTTCGCGCGCTGGCGGGATCCGCGGAGGAGATCCCGCTGCCGGACGCGAGCGTCGACGCGGTGATCGTGGGGCAGGCGTATCACTGGTTCGACCGGGACAAGGCGCTCCCCGAGATCGCCCGGGTGCTGCGGCCCGGCGGCAAGTTCGCCCCGATCTGGAACACGCGCAGCGTCGAGGAGGGCTGGACCAAGCAGCTGGACGAGATCATGGACAGTGATCGGGACAAGCGGTGGTGGTCGCGGGTGAAGGATCCCGACTTCGGGTCGCTGTTCGGACCGATCGAGGATCGCGTGTTCCACCACACGGTCGTCTACACGCGGGAGCGGCTGCGGGACATGGTCACGTCGCGCTCGCATTTCCTGGTCGCGCCGCCGGAACGGCAGGCGGACGTGCTGGCTCGGCTGGACGCACTGCCCGGCGATGTGTTCGAGATGCCCTACTCCACCTTGGTGCGCAAGGCTTTCAAGCGTTGACAACCTTTAGAGGACGTTGCGCTCGTAGACCAGGCGCAGGCCGATCAGCGTGATCATCGGCTCGTGGTGGGTCACGGTCTGACACTCGTCGATCACGACGGGTGCCAGGCCGCCGGTGGCGATCACGGCGGTCACCGAGCCGCCCAGCTCGGCGGTCATCCGCTCGACGATGCGGTCGACCTGACCGGCGAAGCCGAAGTACATGCCGGCCTGCAAGCACTCCACCGTGTTCTTGCCGATCACCGAGCGGGGTCTTACCGCCTCCACCTTGCGCAGCTGCGCGGCGCGGGCGGCGAGCGCGTCGAAGGAGATCTCGATGCCGGGGGCGAACGCACCGCCGAGGAACTCGCCGCGCTCGCTGATGACGTCGAAGTTTGTCGTGGTCCCGAAGTCCACGACGATGCACGGACCGCCGTAGAGGTGATACGCGGCAAGCGTGTTCACCACGCGGTCGGCGCCCACCTCCTTGGGGTTGTCGATGGCGAGCTGGACGCCGGTCTTGACACCAGGCTCCACGATCACGGTCGGCATGCTGGCGTAGTAGCGCGCCAGCATGGTGCGAAGCGAGCGCAGCGCGGCGGGCACGGTCGAGCAGGCGGCGACGCCGGTCAGCTCGACGCTGTCGTTGGCGAGCAGCCCGCGGAACATCAGGCCCAGCTCATCGGCGGTGCTGCGGCTGTCGGTCTTTACCCGCCAGGAGTGGACGATCTTGTCGCCCTCGAAGGTGGCCAGCACCGTGTTGGTGTTCCCGATGTCGATGCAGAGCAGCACCGTTCACTCACTCCCGTGGTCGCAGATCCAGGGCGATGTCAACGATAGGCGAGGAGTGGGTGAGCGCGCCGACCGACAGGTAGTCAACGCCGGTCGCCGCGAACTCGGAGGCCCGCTCCAGGGTCAGCCCGCCGGTCGCCTCCAGCTCGGCCTCGGCCCCCACCGCGCCGACGACCTCGCGCAGCAGCGCCGGGGTCATGTTGTCGCACAACAGGAACGTGGCACCGGCGGTCACCGCCTCCCTCGCCTCGTCGACGGTGGTCACCTCGACCTGGATTTCTATTCGGGGGTACCGGCTGCGCACTCTTTCGAACGCGGCGGTGATCGATCCCGCGGCAAGCTTGTGATTGTCCTTGATCATCGCGACGTCGTAGAGGCCCATGCGCTTGTTCGTGCCACCGCCGGCACGCACCGCATACTTCTCCAGCGGCCGCAGGCCGGGCGTTGTCTTGCGCGTGTCAAGCACCCGCGCCTTTGTCCCCTCCAGCTCCCGCACCCACGCCCGGGTGTGGGTCGCCACCCCGGACATGCGGCACAGCAGGTTCAGCGAGGTGCGCTCGGCGGCGAGCAGGGTCCGGGTCGGTCCGGTGATGGTGGCGAGCACGTCCCCGCGCTTGATCTCGTCGCCGTCGGAGAAGAGCAGGTGCACCTCGGCATCCGGGCCGGCACTCTCGAACACCGCGGCCGCCACGGCAAGCCCGGCGACGGTCCCGCCCTCACGCGCCACCAGGTCGGCGACGTCGATCTGATCCGCCGGGATTGTCGCCTCACTCGTGACGTCAAGGTGATCGGCGCCCAGGTCCTCGCGCAGCGCATTCTCGACGATCCAGTTCACGTCGAGCGGGTCCAGGCCCTGCCCGCGCAGCAAAAGCTCGGTCCGCTCCCTCACATCGCCTCCCAGGTTTGCGTCGACAGGCCGGACTCGTCGATGCCGGCCAGCAGATGACCCTGCCACGCCGGATCGTCCGATCCGAAATCCTCCCGCCAGTGGCACCCGCGTGTCTCGCGCCGCGCGTGCGCCACGCCGACGAGGGCGGTGGCGATCGTCAGAAGGTTGTCAAGCTCCCAGTCGCGCGGGCCGTCGGCCACCTTCTGCAGCACCCCGGCGGACTCGGCCAGGCTGGCGGCGCTGCGCAGCACCCCGGCGCCGCGAGTCATCGCACGCTGCAACTCCTGCCGGGCAAGCTCGGTCTCCGGCCCCGGCGGCACGAACCCGCCGCCTCCGTGCAGCACCGGTTCTGCTTGCGGCGCAAGCTCTTTGGACACGTCGACGGCGATGCGGCGGGCGAAGACCAGCCCTTCCAGCAGCGAGTTGGAGGCGAGCCGGTTGGCGCCGTGCACGCCGGTGCAGGCGACCTCGCCGCAGGCGTAAAGCGAGGGGATGCTGGTGCGGCCGTGAAGGTCGGTGCGCACCCCGCCCGAGGCGTAATGCGCGGCCGGAGCGACCGGGATCAGGTCAACGGTCGGGTCCACCCCGGCTGCCCGGCAGTACCCCGTAATGGTGGGAAACCGCTCGGTGAGATCCGGGACGTGGCGCGCGTCGAGGTACACGTGATCGGTGCCGTCGGCGAGCATCTGGCGGTGGATGCCCTTGGCGACGATGTCGCGCGGGGCAAGCTCGGCCAGCTCGTGGCGGCCAACCATGAACCGGTGCCCGTCGGCGTCGACGAGGTGCGCACCCTCACCCCGCATCGCCTCGCTGACCAGCGGCTGCTGCGCGGTCCGGTTGCCTGGCAGATACAGGGAGGTCGGGTGGAACTGGACGAACTCCAGGTCGGTGACGGCCGCCCCGGCGCGCAGCGCCAGCGCCACCCCGTCGCCGGTCGAGACCGAGGGGTTCGTCGTCGAGGCGTAGACCTGGCCCAGCCCGCCGGTCGCCAGGACCACCGCCCGAGCCATCACCGCGCCAACCCCGTCCGGCGTGCCCTCGCCGAGCACGTGCAGGGTGATGCCGCACGCGCGGCCGTGCTTGTCCCGCAACAGGTCCAGCACGAGAGCGTGCTCGACGAGGCGGATCCACGGGTCGCGGCGGACGGCGGCATGCAGCGCGCGCTGCACCTCGGCACCGGTGGCGTCGCCACCCGCGTGCACGATCCGGTTGGCGTGGTGGCCGCCCTCACGCGTGAGCATGAGCCTGCCATCGGGATGGCGGTCGAACTCCGCCCCCATCTTGATCAGCTCTCGGACGCGGTCAGGCCCCTCCCGTACCAAAACATCAACCGCGGCGGGATCGCAAAGGCCGACCCCCGCCACCATCGTGTCCTGCGCGTGCGACTCAGGGGTGTCGAACGGGTCGAGAACCGCCGCGATGCCGCCCTGGGCCCACCGCGTGGAGCCGTCATCTATATTGACCTTGGTGACGACCGTGACGTGCAGGCCGGCCTCGCGCAGATGCAGCGCGGCGGTCAGGCCCGCGATCCCCGAACCGACCACGACAACATCGGTCGGCTCGAACCAGCTGGGCTCGCGTG
>DASUXL010000366.1:0-7656 GCA_036377915.1 Candidatus Limnocylindrales bacterium | reverse complement strand
GCCCACCCAGATCGCGGTGGCGATCTGCTCGGTGTAACCGACATACCAGGCGTGGGCGTTGGCGCCCTTGAACACCGGCGTCACCCCGTCGGCCTGCTTCTTGCCGTTCTCCCACGTGCCGCTCTTGGAGGCGACCTGGCGCCCACCTGAGAGTGTATGCCCTTGTGTGCCAGGCACTTTCTTCAGCACGTAGGTTACCTCGTCGGCGACCTTCGGGTCGATCGCGGGTACGCCCTTGAGCTTCTCGGTGCCCGCCTCGACCGCCTCCCAGTTGCCGTTCTGCCGGTTCTTGCGGTCGACCTTCAGCACGAAGTGCGGTTGGTTGTAGGTGCCGTGGTTGGCGATTGTCGCCATGCCGGTGGCGTGGTCGAGCACGGTGATGGCGTACTGCCCGAAGCCGACGTGGAAGTCGAACACCTCACGGCCCTGCGGGATCCGGTCATCCAGCCGGTACGCCTTGACCGGATCGTCTGTCCACATCGTCTCGACCCCGGCCTGGTGCGCCATCTGTATCACCCGGTCGGTCCCGATCTTCTGCGCCACCTTGAAGAACGCGACGTTGAACGACTGGACGGTCAGCGTCTCCAGGGTGCATCGCGTCCCGCACCCGAGGGAGTCGACTTCGCGGCCGGCGTTGGCGATGTCGAACTCCGCGCCGTTGACGCCCTTGCGCATCTCGGTGGCGTCCCAGATGGACTGGGTGGAGACGTCGGCCGCCAACGCCGCCGCAAGCGTGTACGGCTTGAACGATGACGCCGGCGGGTGCGGCTCGGCGTCCGAGGCCCAGTCGGTGTCGGTGCCCTTGTTGGTCCCGCCGTAGTAGGCGAGCACCCGCCCGGTCGCGGGATCGATTGCCACTCCCGCCCCGATCAGGTTCTCCTTCTGCGGCTTCATCGCCGAGTCTTCCACCTCCCGGTTGAGCTGCCGCTCCAGGGCGCCCTGCGCCCTCGGGTCGATGGTGGTGGTGATACGCAGCCCGGCGTTCTTCCAGTCGGCCAGGCCCTGCTCCCGAAGCTCTTTGCGGATGCCAAGCCGGTCGAGCTCGGCCTCGATGTACTTGACGACGTGACCGGTGGCGCGGTCGTTGTGCCCCCACGCACCGCCCGCCTTTGCCCGGTCCAGCTTCTGCAGCTCGCCCTGCTGCGGCTGCTCCGGATCCTTCGGCAGCGGGTACTGCAACTTTGCCCGGTCCGCTTCGGAGAGCCACTTCATCTCCACCATGTTGCCCAGCACGTAGTTCCAGCGGTCCTTGGCATTGTCCAGGTTCTGGGCGGGGTCGTAGCCGCCGGAGCCCTCGGGCTGCCGGAGTGCCGCACCGAGCACCGCCGCCTGCGCGACCGTGAGCGTCTCGATCCGGTCCGGCGGGATCGCGAAGTACGCTTCCGCCGCCGCGCCGATCCCGTGCGCGCCTCGTCCAAAGTAGACCGTGTTGAGGTAGAAGCCGAGGATCTGCTCCTTGGAGTAGGTGTCCTCCAGCTTGCGCGCCATGATCGCCTCACGCACCTTGCGCGCGTAGGAGATCTCCAGATCGCCCGCCGCCTGCCGGGCATACTGCTGTGTGATGGTGGAACCACCCTGCGTCTCGCCACCGGTCACGTTGTTCCACGCCGCCCGCGCGATCCCGGTGAAGTCGATGCCCTGGTGCGAATAGAAGTTCTTGTCCTCCCCGGCGATCAGCGCCTTGCGCACCTGGTCGGGCAGCTTTTCAAGCGGCACCTCGACCCTGTTCTGCGAACCCAGCTTCGCCAGCTGGGTCTTGCCGTCGCTGGCGAAAATCTCGGTGTTGTTGACCAGTGTCAGCTGCCCGGGCTCGCGCACGGAGTCGTAGAAGTAGCTGCCCACCAGCAAACCGGCGCCGCTGACCAGGACCAGCGCGGCGAGGGCGGCGATCAGCCGGACCGGGCGCCGCCGCACGGTCTGTGCGGCCGGGCGCGTGAACCGCTTGAACCGCGGCAACGGCCCGACAGGCTCGGACGCCGGCGGTGCCGCGGCCGGCCGGGCAGCGGCCTTCGATCCAGCAGCCTTCGATCCAGCGGCCTTTGGTCCAGCAGCCTTCGGACCAGCGGCCTTCGGCGAGGCGGCCGGCCGGGCAGCGGCCTTCGGACCAGCGGCCGGCGGGGGAGCGGTATCCGGCTTCCGTTCCGGGTGGGTATCCAATTCGGGATCCTCATGGGGGAGCACCCCATGCTCATACCCGCGTGCGCCGCCGCCGGAACATCCATAGCGCCGCCGGAAGCAACACCAGGACAGAGGCCACGCCGGCCGTGATGACGGCCCATAGCGGCCACGTTCCGCGATCCGGATCGGACCCGGGCCGCGTCACCATCTCCGGGACGAGGGCCGTGGCGAGCTGCACGCCGCAGACGGCCAGGTCGTCGAGCTTGCCCACGTCGAAACGGCTCAGCACCCGGGTTTGTTCGTTCGCCAGGTCCACCTCGGTGATGAGGTTCGAGCTGGTGCCGCTGACGTCGCCGTCGCTGAGCAGCACGACGGTCGGCGACCGCCAGCCGAGCACGGCCTCGCCACCGCAGCCCGGCAATACGTCGGCAGGGATCGCGATGCGCGCCTCCCAGCCGTTCTCGGCGTCGAGGACCCGGTACCCCCTTGAATAATGCATCGTGACAAGGAACTTGCCGTCCGGTGACCACGAGTTCGCGGAAAGCTGTGTCGACTCCTCCACCGGTTGCCGCCATCGCAGTTCGCCGTCGAGCCCGATCACGCTGATGGTGTAGCCGCGGACCGTCCAGGTGTGGACCGCGAGCCTTGTCCCGTCCGGGGAGAACGCCGCCGCCCCGGAGACCGGGCCGAGCGGGCTCGACACCACGCCGCTGTCAAGGTCGAGCAGGTAGAGGGTGCCCTCCGAGGCGATCTCCGGGAACGAGGCGAAGGCGAGCCGCCTGCCGTCGGGTGAGATCGCCAGCGGCGCCGTCGTCATGCCGTGCGGCACGGGGAAGGCCCTGGTCGCCCCGGTTATCAGGTCCAGGATCCGGATTCTGTCGTCCTCGCCGCCGATGGCGACCTTTGTGCCGTCGGGGCTCAGGCGCCGCGCCAGGTCGGAGGGGTAACCCTCAAGCATTGCCGCGTCGATGCGGCGCACGGAGTCGCGGTCCGCGCCCGCCACGATCACCTGCCAGAAGCCCCAGTCCTCGTGCCCGGTCCCGTTGTTGTACAGGGCGATCGCGCGGCCGAACGGGCCGTCAAGGCTGCCCTGCACCCACGAGTAGGACGGGAGTCGCTCGGGCAGGCTGGGCCGACCGTCGGCCCCGGCCACGGGCGTGCCGTCCTTGCCCGGCCACAGCGGCGTGAGCGCGATCACGGCCACGATCGCCGCAACGGCGGCCGCTGCGAGGACGGCCGAAGGCCACTTTCTAGGATTTATTGCTTCAACGGGTACCCAATCAGCTTCAACGATCTCCGCAAGCGCCGCCCTGATCCGTTGCTCAGTCCCTTGCTCAGTCATCGAGGTGCTCCTTCATCACGTTCAATCCCCGGTGCAGGAGCGACTTGACCGTCCCCGGCCGGCAGGCGAGCGCCGCCGCGATCTCGGCCTCGGTCAGGTCAAGGTAGTAGCGCAGGAAGACCGCTGCGCGGTGCCGTGGCCGCAGGCGGGCAAGCGCGGCCCGCACCGCCACCGCGTCCGGGCTCAGCGGACCGCCCGGGGCCAGGCGAGCCACGTTCGCCGCCTCGCCGCCGGCGTGCCGCCGCTCGATCACGCGCCGCCGCACCCACGACGTACACCGGTTGATCGTGGCGCGGCGCAGCCACGCGGCCGGGTCGGTGACGGTGGCCCGGTGCCGGAAGAAGTCAAGGAACACGTCCTGGACCAGATCCTCGGCGGCGGGACGCCCGCCGGTCGTGACGTGGGCAAGCTGGACAAGGCTCGCGAAGTGGGCAGCATAGGTGGCGCGGAACGCCGCGTCCTCGCGTGCCTCAACCGGCAAGGTCACACTCACATGGCCCGTCACAGTGCATAGGGCGCTTGGCGAGCCGGTTAGGTTGCATGCCGCATAGTAAGGTCTACGTCGTGCCGAAAGTGACCGTGGTCGTCCCGACCTACAACGAGCGTGAAAACCTGCCCCGGCTTGTCGACATGCTAGCCGCGCTGGGCGTCGCGGATCTGCATGTTCTCGTCGTCGATGACAACTCTCCCGACGGCACAGGCGAGGTCGCGGAGAAGCTGGCCATCGAAGGGCCGGTCCCCGTGAGCGTGCTGCACCGCACCGTCAAGGACGGCCTCGGCCGGGCGTATGTGGCCGGCATGACGCGGGCGCTCGAGGAGGGCGCGGACATCGTGGTGCAGATGGACGGCGACCTGTCCCACCCGTGCGAGGCGATCCCCGTCATGATCAATGTACTGACCACCACCGATGCCGATGGTGGGGTATCGCGTGTGGCGGGCCGAAGGCCCGACATCTCCGATTCCCCACTTTCGCCTGCGGTGGTGCTTGGCTCGCGCTACGTCCCCGGCGGAGCAACCGCAAGCGAGTGGCCCTGGCACCGCAAGGCACTGTCGGCGTGGGCCAACTTCTACGTCAACACGATCCTGCGGCTGAGGGTCAAGGACGCGACCGCCGGCTTCAAGGCGTGGCACGCCGCCACGCTTCGGGCCATCGACGTTGCGTCGGTCCAGAGCAACGGCTACGCCTTCCAGGTCGAGATGAACTACCGCGTGGTGCGGCAGGGCATGCGCATCGCCGAGGTGCCGATCCGTTTCGAGGAGCGCAGCGCGGGCGCCTCCAAAATGAGTCTTGGCGTGCAGCTCGAGTCGGCGCTCATACCGTGGAAGCTGCGGTTCAACAAACAGGTCTAGTCGATTTTCTTGCCCGTAACAGATACCGTCTTTGATAGATCGCGCGAGCGAGGTGGATGGTGGGGCGTTGGACGGCATCGTGAAGCTGGGCGGAGGCCATCGTCCTTTGCGTGACAAGGTCGCCGACGAGTTGCGGCGGCAGATCATCAACGGCGAGTATGAGGCCGGGCACAGGCTGACCGAGGAGCGGCTGGCCGAGGACTTCGGCGTATCGCGCAACCCGGTCCGGGAGGCCATCCGCGTCCTTGAGGCCGAAGGTTTCCTGATTGTGCAGCCGCGCCGCAGCGCGCTTGTCGCCAGCGTGGCCGTGCGCGACATGGAGGACCTGTTCGAGGTGCGGATGTCGCTGGAAGTACTCGCCGCCCGCCTCGCCGCCCAGCGCGCAGCGAACGACGACACGCTGGAGCGCCTGATCGCCCAGGCGAAGGAGACGAGGGATGAGGCGGTCCTTGCCACGCTGAACACCGGCTTCCACGCCACGGTCTGCCAGCTGTCCGGCAACGCGCTGCTGACCAGCCTGATGGAGCGGTTGTACAACCGTATGCAGTGGGTGTATCGCCAGAGTGTGCGGGAGCGGGCGCCGCACTCGTGGGCCGAGCATGAGCGACTGGCCAAGGCGATCAAGGCGGGCGACGCGGAGGCCGCAGCAAACGCGGCCCGCGAACACGTGCTTGCCGCCCGCGCCTCGGCGTTGCCGGCGCGCTAGTCCAGACCGGCGTCCGTGAGTTTCGCATGGATACGCCGGCGCAGTTCGGCGCTGTCCACGTTGCCCACCGCCTCAAGCGCCACGAGGGCCTGCTTCCAGGCTGCCCGCGCGGGCTCGAGTTCCCCCAAGACCAGGCGTACCTCGGCCAGGCGGTCGAGGCTTTCGGCGTAACTTCGATGCAAGCCAAGGTCCCGGTAAAGGTTGACGGAGCGCTCGTGGCAGTCGACGGCCCGGCCGGTGGCACCGCCGCAGCGGTAGGCGAAGCCGAGCGTGTCCAGTATGGCGGCGTGCGCCTCCCGATCCTCGATCTCGAGGGCAAGCGCCCGCTCGCAATGCGCGATCGCCTCGGTGTGGCGCAAGAGCTTGGTCTGGTACCAAGCGAGGTTGTTCAATGCTGCCGCCATCCCGGCGACAAAGCCGATCTGCTCATACAGCTCAAGGGCTTTACCGGCGCACCGCGGCGCGGTCACCCATCCTGCGGCACGCCACGATCGCGGCGTGGAGGTGGACCTCGGACCGCGCGTGCTCGCCCAGGCGCGTCAGGGCTCGCGCAAGTCCGCGGTGGGCGTACGCCATCGCGGCCGGGTCATCCAGCAGTTCGGCGGAGGCAACGGCTAGCCGCTGTGCCGCCGCCCAGTCCTGCCAGTTGCCCAGCCCGTGATAGTAGTTGGCCATCGCCCAGGCCAGGCGCCAGACGTGCGCATGCTCGCCGAGATCCGCGGCGTGACGCAGGATGGCCGACAGCGTCCGCTCCTGAACGGCGAACCAGTCCTGCGCCGCGCTCCGGTCGGCGAAGACGTCCACCACGACGCCCGGTGTGGGTGGCTCAAGCTCGATGGGTGTGCGTAAGGGATGCAACAGCAGCGCCGCGCGGTGGGCCGCCAGCTGACGCCTTTAAATTCCTGTATCTGGGCGTAGTCCGGCGCTACCGGCCCAGCCCGACCCCGGGCTGGGCCGTCAGGGTCAGCGAGGGGGCTGAGCCGGAGTCGTCGACAAGGTGGCAGGCGGCGAGCGCGCCGTTCGGGCCGACCTTGCGCAGCGCCGGGACCTCGACCGAGCAGCGCTCGATCGCGACCGGGCAGCGGGGATGGAAGCGGCAGCCCGACGGCGGATCGACCGGGCTCGGGACCTCGCCGGACAGGACGATGCGGGTCCGGCTACGCTGCGCCACCGGGTCGGGCAGGGGAGCGGCCGACAGCAGCGCCTGCGTGTAGGGGTGGCGGGGAGTCGCGAAAAGTTCTTCGCGGGCCGCGACTTCGACGAGGACGCCGAGGTACATGACGGCGACGCGCTGGGCAAGGAACTCCACCGCGGCAAGGTCGTGCGTGACGAACAGGCACGCGAACCCGAGGTCGGCCTGCAACCGCCCGATCAGGTTGAGGACGGAGGCCTGCACCGAGACGTCCAAAGCGGACGTCGGCTCGTCGGCCACGAGCAGGGACGGCGAGGCGGACAGCGCGCGGGCGACGCTGACCCGCTGGCGCTGGCCGCCGGAAAGCTCGTGGGGGTAGCGGCGGGACATTTCCCGTTGCAGCCCAACCTGATCCAGCAGCTCGTCGACGCGCCCGCGCCGGGCCGCCGAGTTGCCGATGCGGTGCAGCTTCAGCGGTTCGGAGATGATGTCGCCCACCGTCATCCGGGGGTCCAAAGAGGACGACGGGTCCTGGAACACAATGTTGAACTCGCGGCGCAGCGGGCGAAGTGCCCGCCGCGACATCGAGGCGATGTCGGTGCCGTTCATGATGACCTTGCCGCTGGTGACCTGCTCCAGCCGGGTCACGCACCGGCCCAGCGTGGTCTTGCCGCTGCCGGACTCGCCGACCAGGCCGAGCACCTCGCCCGGCTCGATCGAAAGGCTCACCCCGTCGACTGCCCGCACAGGGCCGAAATGCTTTACCAGATCTATGATTTCAAGCACCGGCATGGTCGGCCTCCAACGGGTGCCAGCAGCGGACGAGGTGACCGGCGGGGCCCGGGGCCAGGGCCGGTTTCTGGCCGCGGCACACGTCGTCGGCGTACCAGCAGCGGTCCGAGAAGGTGCACGCCTCCGACGGGTGACGGATCACGGGGACCCGCCCGGGGATCTCGCGCAGGCCGCCGTCGGCGTGGCGGGCCGGGTTCGGGACAGCGTCGAGCAGGC
>DASUXL010000365.1:0-6655 GCA_036377915.1 Candidatus Limnocylindrales bacterium | reverse complement strand
CGATCAGCGGCATGATGTATTGCTTGCCATTGACCTTGCCGCCGGTAAGGGCGGTCTTCAGGTCGTCCCGATCGTCGGCGGGCAGCTTGTCGACGTAAGGCGTGAGATCGACGATCCGGTCGTTCTTGACCAGATCGGCGGTGGCGGCGACACCGTGGCCGAACACGTCCGGTGCTGTCCCGGCGGCGAAGGCGGCGTTGAGCTTGGGCGACAGCTGTGCCCAGTCCACATACGTCACCTCGACGTCGACGTTGTTGTCCTTCTCGAACGCGGGAACGATGGTCTCCTTGACAAGTTTCATCTCCTCCTCGGAGTTGCCGGGAAACCAGACGGTAAGCTTCTTGCTCTCGCTTTGCTGCTCGCCTTCTGAAGAGCAGGCCGATAACAAGGCGGCCGCCAGGCTGGCGGCCAGCGCGGCCGCTAATATGGTGGGCTTTCTCTTCACGTTTCGTCCTTCTCAACTGTTATGCGGGACAAGGGTGGTGCCCTGCTCGATGCCGCATGGGTGGTACTCGTGTTGGTGGATGTCGCGCCAGCCGTCGAGGAGTTCAAGGAGCATCTCGACGGCGCGGGCGCCGAGGGCCCGCCTGGCCACGGTCAGGTGCGTCCAGGTGTGGGTGGTGCTCGCCGCGTCGATCGAGTCGAGCCCGACGACGGACATCTGCTGCGGGATCCGTACTCCGGCTTGCGTGCACAGCCGGGCCAGCTCCTCCAGGTGGGAGGAGCTCTCCACGAACAGGACCGTGGTGCCGGCGGCGCGGACAGCCGAAAGCCATGCGCCGGTGAGCTTGCCCGGGCCGGCGACTGACTCGTCGGTGACGGTGATGCCGTTGCGGACACAGGACTCCAGGAACGCCGTGCGCCGCTCCACCCGTGGCTCCACCCGATCGGGCAGGCTCAGGTAGGCCGCGCGGCGGTGACCGGCCTCATGCGCCCGATCGACCAGATCGGACACGGCCGTGGCGTAGTCCGGCGTGATGTAGGGCATGAGGTCGGCGGCGCTCTCGCGGCGGCCGATGAACACGAACGGGAAACCCTCCGCCGCCAGCCTCGCCAGCTCGTCGCCGTGCTGGTTGAAGCCGAGGATTATCGCCCCGTCGGCCAGGCGCAGCCGGTTCTGCCCGCGTCGGTAGATGCTCTGGTCACCCTCACGCTGGTGCACCGAGGTGAACAGCACCAGGTCCTGTCCGGACCGGATGGCCTGGTCCTCGATACCGATCATGAACTCGTCGTAGTAGGTGCCCTTGCTCGGAAAGAGCGGCTCGAAGGTGTGCACGCCGATCAGACCGTTGCGGCCGCGGCGAAGCGCCTGGGCCGTGACGTTCGGGACGTAACCGAGCTGGCGCATGGCTTCCAGGACTTTTCGCTCGGTGTCCTTGGCGATGCCGTGCGCGGCGGTTTTGCCGTTGAGGACAAGCGACACGGCCGTCTGGGAAACCCCAGCCAGCCTGGCGATGTCCTGCTGTCGAGGCCGTCCGGTCACGCCGCAATTCCTTCCTAATTCGAATTAGAGAGAAGCTAGCGTTGGAGATCATGCCTGTCAAGACCCCCCTGCGCGTATTTGGACTGAACGGACAGAGCGAGCATCTAATTTGTATTAGTAAGCCGACCGACCTTGACAGGGGCCGGGCGCGGAAACAGAAACTAACCCACATGACTTCACGACTGTCCCGGCGCCGGTTCCTCGGCTACTCCGGTGCGGGCGCCACCGCCGTCCTGCTCGGCACAGGGTTGTGGGACGCCACCGTCGCTTCGGCAAAAACCATTGGGGGGTACCCATTCGCGCTCGGCGTCGCATCCGGTGACCCCGCACCGGACAGCGTTGTGCTGTGGACCAGGCTGGCCGTAGACCCGCTCGCCCCCGACGGCCGCTTCGGCGTGCCCGGCGAGACGATTCCCGTGCTCTACCAGGTCGCCGCCGACGAGAACTTTGCCGACGTGGTGCGCGCCGGCGTCGCCTTCGCCACCCCGCAACTCGGGCACTCGGTGCACCCCGAGGTGTACGGGCTGGAGCCGGGAAGGCATTACTGGTACCGGTTCCGCGTGGGCAACGAGGTGTCGCCGGTCGGCCGGACCCGGACCGCACCGGCGCTCGGCAGCACACCGGCCCAGCTGCGCTTCGGCTTCGCCTCCTGCCAGAGCTACGAAGCGGGTCACTACACCGGCTACAAGCACATGGCCGACGAGGATCTGGACCTGGTGCTGCATCTGGGCGATTACGTCTACGAGAAGTCGTTTGTGGTGGACCCGAGGCTGCACAACGGCCTCCCGCTGCCCGAGCACCTCCGCCGGGAATGCTTCACCCTTACGCAGTACCGCGAGCAGTACGCGCTGTACAAGTCAGACGAGCACCTGCAGGCCGCCCACGCCATGTGCCCGTGGATCTTCACCTTCGACGACCATGAGGTGGTCAACGACTGGCGCGCCGACGTCCACACTGGACAGACACCGGAGGCGTTCCGGCAGCGCAAGGCGGCGGCGTTCCAGGCCATGTATGAGAACATGCCGCTGCGCCTGGCCCAGCTACCGTCAGGCCCGGACGTGCGCATCCACCGCCGGATCAACTACGGCAACCTTGCCGACTTCACCATGCTCGACACCAGGCAGTGGCGCTCGGCGCACGTCGGCCGGTTCGACCCCAACGCCACCATGCTCGGGCCGGTGCAGCGCGACTGGCTGCTCGACGGGTTCTCCTCGTCCCGGGCGCGCTGGCAGATCATCGGCAATCAGCAGCCGATGGGGCAGGTTGACCGCAACCCGGATCCGGATGTCACGAGTGTCTTCGAGGCGTGGGACGCCTACGTCGTCGAGCGCGAACTGGTCCTCACCGAGGCGCACAACCGCGGCGTCGAGAACCTCGTCGTCGTTACCGGAGACCGGCACAGCAACTACTTCATGGACCTCAAGGCCGACTACGACATCCCCGAGTCGCCGGTGGTCGGTTCGGAGATCGTGGGCACGTCGATTGCCAGCAACCGGGACGGCGCGGACATGCTCCCGGTGGGCCTTGACTACCTTCGGGCCAACCCGCACATGAAATTCTGCAACTTCCAGCGCGGCTACAGCCGGGTCACCGTCACGCCGCAGGAGCTGCGCGCCGACTTCCGCGTCATGCCCTACATCTCGGTGCCCGGCGCACCTATCGCAACCCGAGCCTCATTCGTGATTGAGGACGGCTGGCCAGGAGGCGTAAGTGCTTGACCCGCAAGACCTTCTCGACGCACTTGTCCCGCTGCCGCTGGTTCTCCGGCGGCAGCCGGGCGTCCACCGCATCGACTCGGATGCCGCGATCGGCGCCGACGGCGACGCCCGCACCGCCGCGTGGCTGCTGCACGACCTCCTGGCCGCTGCGGGGATCAGGGTGCCGGTGCTGGCGGCCGGCGATCCGGCGGCCACGATCGTGCTCGCCGTGCAGCCGATGGCCGGGGAAGCCTCACCCGAGGGTTATCGGATTTCAATTGAAGCTCAGGGGGTACGGATTACCGGCAACACGGTCGAAGGGCTGGCCCGCGCGGTGCAGACGTTCCGCCAGCTGCTTGCGCGGTCGGCCCCGATCGCCGTCGCCTGCTGCCACATCGAGGATGCCCCGCGGTACGCGTGGCGCGGAGTGCACCTTGACGTCGCGCGGCACTTCATGCCGAAGTCCTTCATCCTCAAGCTGATCGACCTCGCGGCGCTGCACCGGCTCAGTGTCGTGCACCTTCACCTCACCGACGACCAGGGATGGCGTCTCCCGGTACCCCCGCATCCTCGCCTGACAGAAATCGGAGCGTGGCGGCGCGAAACCCTGATCGGCCACAACGGAGGCCGCGAATTCGACGGCACACCGCACGGCGGATATTACAGCCGGGAGGACCTGCGCGAGATCGTCGCCCACGCGGCGCAGCGGTGCATCACGGTCGTTCCGGAAGTCGACCTGCCCGGCCACATGCAGGCGGCGGTGGCGGCCTATCCCGGTCTGGGCAACACCGGCCGGCCGGTAGGCGTGCGCACCCGGTGGGGCATCTCCGAGGATGTCCTGGCGCCGACCGAGGAGGCGCTCACCTTCGTCCGCGATGTGTGTGACGTGGTGGCCGACATCTTCCCCGGACCGTGGCTGCACCTCGGCGGCGACGAATGCCCCCGGACCCAGTGGCGCGACAGCCCGCACGCCAAGGAACGGGCCGCCCGGCTGGGGCTGGGCTCCGTCGACGAGTTGCAAAGCTGGTTCATGCGCGAAATCCACGCCCACGCCACGAGTCTGGGCAAGCGGGTCGTGGGCTGGGACGAGGTCGTCGACGACGGCGGCATGCCCACCGACACGCTCGTGATGGCGTGGCGCAGCGCGCAGCACGGGGTCGACGCGATGCGCGCCGGGCACGACGTCGTCATGTGCCCGAAACAGGTCACCTATCTGGACTACTCCCAGTCCGACAGGCCCGACGAACCCCTGGCCGTCAAAAGACTGATCCCGCTTGAGGACGTCGCCGCCTGGAATCCGCAACCACCGGGCACCGAAGACCTCACCGGCCGGCTGATCGGAGTGCAGGGCCAGCTGTGGACCGAGTACATGCCGACGCCGCAAGCGGTGGAGTACATGGCGTTCCCGCGGCTGAGCGCCCTGGCCGAGGCCGGATGGACCGCCCAGAACCGGCGCGACCCGGCCGACCTGATCCGCCGCATCGGCACCCACCTGCATCGACTCGACGCACTCGACGTGAACTACCGTCCGCTGGAGGGACCAAGACCATGGCAACGTGGCGGTACCGGCCGCCGAGCGAGGTGAAAATGACAACGACCGACGGCCCGACGTACTGCTGATCATGGTGGACCAGTGGCGCGGGGACTGCCTGAGCGTGGCCAGTACACGTGGTCGGCGAGGGCCGGCGCGAACGGCAGGCAAGCGACGGCCACGGTTCGGTGGCCAGGCCGAGCCCGGCGTAGCCGGCGGCAACCGCCACCGCGCTCGACATCCATAGCGACCATCGGGATGAGGTTGACCACCCCTGCTATAAGACTCAAGCATGACTATGTTCGAGCGTTGGTCGCTCGTAGGCGTGTTTGCGGCCATCGCCGTCAACATCATCGCGTTCCTCGCCGTCATCTGGCAGCTTCGCCTACTTGCGCACCAGAATCGCCAGAGTCAACAGGCGATCGTTCAGGACCACGATCGTCGCCGAAAGCAGGCAACCCTGGAGTTCTTTGCCACGACACATGATCGACAAATCGAGTTTCGGAAGATATTGCCAAACAGTTGGTCGTCCGAGGAGATCGTGGCGCTCATCCAGAAGGCGGTCAATGGCGACACTGACACGGAGAAGCTGATCGCTGGCTATCTCAACCTGTATGAGCACTTCGCTGCCGGGGTCCGTGCCGGAATATTCGATCTTGAGGTAACCAACCAGATGGCTGGCGGCAGGATAGTGGCGATGCAGCGGAACTACCAACCTTGGATCGAGTATCGCCGTAGGCTCCACGGGGTTGCGGACCTTTATTGCGAGCTGGAGTGGTTGGGAGGGCGCCTAGCCGAGCTTCGCCGCAACCTTGGTCTTGTTGACGAGCCGGTCCAGAAGGATCAACAGGTGCCGTAGGCGGAAGGCGACACCCGCTCCGAACCGGTTTCCGGATGTGGTCACGAACGGGCGCGATCGGTAGGGTCGCGCAGATCGCCCGATAGGGTACGACACGTATGGTGGCCACCTAGGCGCAATAGGTCAGCATCGGATGGCTTGTCCTACCGAATCGGCGTCGTCCCCGGCCTGCGTCGCCAGCCCGTTGATCTTTGCCCCCGATGCGCCCCCGACTGGCCGTTGAGGGCCGGACACAGCCGCAGCCCGTCGGACACACGTACGAAGAGACCCTGACCTGTTCGACCAGGCCAGGGCCTCTTTGCGCTGGTGGTGGCGGGTGAAGGGTTCGAACCTTCGTAGCTCTCGCGACGGTTTTACAGACCGTTCCCATTGACCACTCGGGCAACCCGCCTCGTTTGCGCCAAGTAAGGATAACGGGATCACAGGGCGAATGTGCAACCGGGTTGGAGCATGGTCACATCGGGTCTGCTAAAACGGTACGCATGGCTGCTAACCCGTCCTTCGACATCGTCAGCAAGGTGGATCGCCAGGAGGCGGACAACGCGCTGCGTCAGGCCCAAAAGGAAATCGCGACGAGGTTCGACTTCCGGGACACGGGGGCCGAGATCACGTGGGCGGGCGAGGAGGCCGTGTCGATCCAGGCGAGCACCGAGGACAGGGCCAAGGCCGCCCTCGACGTGTTCAAGGACAAACTCGTCAAGCGTCAGATCTCGCTGAAGTCTCTGGACGCGGGCGAGCCCCGGCCTTCCGGCAAGGTGTACAAGATCGATTGCAAGATCGTCCAGGGGATCGATCAGGAGAAAGCAAAGGCGATCTCCAAGAAGATCCGGGATGAGGGCCCAAAGGGTGTCCAGGCCCAGATCCAAGGCGATCAGCTGCGCGTCACGGGCAAGAAGAAGGACGACCTTCAGGAAGTGATCGCACTGCTGAAGGGCGCTGACCTGGGCGTCGCCCTCCAGTTCACCAACTACCGCTAACTGCCGCCACCCAAGCGGTGCCGCCGCGGCCGTCCCTGGCTAGGCGATCGCCGTGGCCACCCCTGGCTAGGCGGTCGCCGTGGCCACCCAGTCGCGGAGGCTGCCTTC
>DASUXL010000364.1:0-33064 GCA_036377915.1 Candidatus Limnocylindrales bacterium | reverse complement strand
CCGCGAGCGCCGCTCTGGGCATCTCACCGACAATGGGTTTCCTCGGCGGACCCGACTTCCCAGAGGACCCGGCCGACCTGGGTCCGCTGGTGCCGCTGCCCGGCGGCTGGGTCGAGCTGTTCGAGTACCTGGCGTGCTATGGCTTCAAGCAGATCGAGTTCGCCGGGTACGGCCAGAACGCCGCCAATCCCGGTGGCGGGGCGCCGAACCCGGCGCCGGGCGGCGCCACCACACCGGAGTCGCGGGCGGCGTACCTCGCCTACGCGCGCACGTTGCGCGGCTTCCTCGACGCGTTCGGGCTGGAGGCGATCGGCAACCACGGCTTCATCCCGAACACCTGGCCGGGCCCCAACAGCCCCGGCGGAGGAATGTCCACAAACGACTCTGAGCGCTTCCAGACGGAGCTCGAATTCGCTTCGATTCTGGGAATGCCCTATATGGGTACCGGGAACGACCCCACGAGCGCCAACAACCGCAACATCGAGCCGTGGACCGTCGCGGGCGAGAAGTGGGAAGCGCTCAACCGCCTGACGCTGGCGTGGGGCATCCAGCTGTACCCGCACAACCATTCACCCGCCTACAATTTCCTCGCCGACGGCCCGATGGTGACGGTCACCCAGGACAGGCTGACCGGCGCCCCGATCCCGCCGACGCAGGTGCGCGGCGAGTCCGGCAAGCGGCTGATGCAGCACTTCCTTGACATCACCGACCGGGCGTTGTGCGTCGTGGAGCTGGACATCTTCTGGGCGCATGTGGCACAACACCAGTGGCGCTGGCGCTACGACTGGGAAGGCAAACGGGTCGAGGACATCTTTGATCCGCTGGCGCTCGTGGCACGGCAGACCAAGCGCTTCGCGCTGTTCCACGCCAAGGACGGTGACCGTACCGCCGAGGCGCCCGGCGTAGGCAACGGCTACAACATGATTCCCTTCGGCGACTCGCGCAGCGACATCGACTTCGCGAGGTTCTTCGGCAACATCGGCGCCAAGGGCTTCCACAACCCCAACTACGAACAGGACAACGCGCCCGGCGGCAGCGCCGACCCGGGCCAGTCCCTGCGGCACGCACGGATCAGTGCCGGCAACATGAAGGCCCTGCGCGGCTGACGCCCGAAGGGGCGCGCGCAGAGGTCATGGTCGCGCGGCGCGGCCGGGAGGATCCCAATGTCCCGGCCGCACCGGCGACACCTCGCACCCGCGAACCCCATATGCGGGGCGCCACCGCGTTCCGGGGTCCTCGCTCGCGGGGCCGAGGAGTTTGGGGTGGGATCGTTCCGTAACATTAGAATTCTTTTGGTGGCCTGTCTATAGCTTCTGTATAACTAGGCAATAACTTTTGTTTGATCCAGCAAAAGTCTTGGGATGCGACAGTCCAAAGTCGAGCATTCATTTGCATATTCGGCGAGACGGAAGGTCGGGAACAGACGCAGTCCATTCGTCAGGACCGAGAGGTCTTCCGGCTCGGGCGCACAGGGAGTCATAAGGGTGCTTGAACCAGGTGATCTGCCAGAACCGGGTTGTGTGGTCGGAGCTTGCGGTGGCCAGGGTCGTGCCGTCCGGGCTGAACGCCACCGAGTTCACAGGGTCGGTGTGGCCGGTGAGGGTGACCGCGGGACCGCCCGTTGCCAAGTCCCATAGCCGGGCGGTGTGGTCTTCGCTTGCCGTGGCCAGGGTCGTGCCGTCTGGGCTGAACGCCACCGACCGCACCGCGCCGCGGTGGCCGGTGAGGGTGGCGGTGGACTTGCCGGTGGCCAAGTCCCATAGCCGAACGGTGTGGTCGGAGCTTGCGGTGGCCAGGGTCCTGCCGTCTGGGCTGAACGCCACCGAGTTCACAGGGTCGGGGTGGCCGGGGATGGTGGTGGCGAGCGACCTGCGGGAGGCTACATCCCACAACCGAACCCCCCAGTCCCGCCCGTCGGCGTCCGCGGCGGCGAGGGTTTTGCCATCCGGGCTGAAGGCCATCGACGACACCCCGGCGTCGTGGCCGGTGAGGGTTGCCATTGACTTGCCGGTGGCCACGTCCCACCACCGAGCCGTCATGTCGGCACCTGCGGTGGCCAGGGTTTTACCATCCGGGCTGAACGCCAGGGTGTTCACCGGTCCGGTGTGGCCGGACAGGATAGCGAGCGGCATGCCGGTGGCCGCGTCCCATAGCCGAGCCGTGTGGTCGGAGCTTGCGGTGGCCAGGGTCGTGCCGTCCGGGCTGAACGCCACCGCGTTGACGAAGAAGGTGTGGCCGGTGAGGTTAGCGAGTGGCTTGCCGGTGGCCACGTCCCATAGCCGAGCCGTGTTGTCGTAGCCACCGGTGGCGAGAGTTTTGCCGTTCGGGCTGAACGCCACCGAATTCACGGCGTCGGCTGAACCGTGGAGGGTTCTCGCGGGTTTGCCGGTGGACACGTCCCATAGCCGAGCGGTGTGGTCGGAGCTTGCGGTGGCCAGGGTGTCGCCGTCTGGGCTGAACGCTACCGAGTTGACGGATGAGGTGTGGGCGGTGAGGGTGGTGACCACCTTGCCGGTGGCCACGTCCCATAGCCGAGCCGTGTTGTCGCGGCTTGCGGCGGCCAGGATGGTGCCGTTGGGGCTGAACGCCACCGATTTCACGGCGTCGGCTGAACCGTGGAAGGTGGTGGTTTGCTTGCGGGTGGCCACATCCCACAACCGAACCGCGCCACCCACGCCGCTGGCGGCCAGTGTGGTGCCGTTCGGGCTGAACGCCACCGAATTCACGAGGTCGCCACCGTTGAGGGTGGCGAGTGGTTTGCCGGTGGCCACGTCCCACAACCGAACCGTGCGGCTGCCGGTGGCCAGGGTGGTGCCGTTCGGGCTGAACGCCACCGAAGTCACGGCGTCGGCATCGTGGAGGGTGGCGGTGGACTTGCCGGTGGCCACGTCCCACAACCGAACCGTGTGGTCTTGGCCGCCGGTGGCCAGGGTGGTGCCGTCCGGGCTGAACGCTACTGAGTTGACGGATGAGGTGTGGGCGGTGAGGGTGGCGACCAGCTTGCCCGTGGCCACATTCCACAACAGAATCGCACCACCCACGCCGGTGGTAGCGAGGGTTGTGCCGTTCGGGCTGAACACCACGTTGTGTCCACCGTCGAGGGTGGTCGTGAGCTTGCCGGTGGCCACATCCCACAACCGGGCCGTCCCGTCCACGCTACCGGTAGCGAGGGTGGTGCCGTCCGGGCTGAAGCTCACTGAGCCCACGTCGTAATGGTGGCCGGTGAGTATTCGCAGAGCTGGGTTGAGAAGAGCCGCGTACATGCTGGTCTTGGTTTCAACGTTTGCGTCGATACTCCAGGCCGCCGCGGCGAGCAGCCGCGAACGGGTGGGGTCGGTGGTGGCGATGGTTTGGCTCTCGGCGGCTAGCTGTCGCGATATGGCGATCGTGCGCTGGCGAGTTGCCTGTTGGCCGGCGTTGACCGCGAGTCCTGCCGAGGTAGCGGTGGCGATGAGCAGGAGAACGAGGCCGATGAGGGCGCTACGGCGCGACCAGGTTGCCCGTGTGTGGTTTCGGTGGGCGCGTTGGAGAAACTGTTCGGCGTTGTCAGGGACTGCGGGATAGCGGTCGGGGTCGATGCTCCACGCGCCGCGGGCGCTTCGGACCGTGGCCAGACGGGCTCCGCGGTACAGAAACGATGGTTCGCGGCCGTGGGTGTCCCACTCCGTGGCGTCGGCGATGAGCTGGCTGTACAGGATGCGTCCGGCCTGGTCGTCCTCCAGCCACGAGCGTAGCCTCGGCCACGCGTGCAGCAGGGTGTCGTGAGCTATTTCGACGGTAGCCTCGGCAAGTACCACGAGACGCCTTGCTGCAAAGGCACTCAATACTGTGGCGGTCTCGTGGTCGCGGCCCGGTGAGGCCGCCCGGTGTGGGTACAGCTCGGCAAGACTGACCTGGCGACGCCCGACCTGCCCGTCACGGGCAATGAGTGTCATACGGCGGAAGATGTCACGGGCAATGCCTTGTTGGGCATGGGTGAGATTCTCGTACACCTCGTCCGCGCTGACCTGCACGGCGCGATCCACGCCGCCGGTTGCGGCGTAGCTGCGTCGGGTCAGCCGATGGCCCTCCCGGTTCTGCCAGGTCAGCAGCATGGCATGGGACAGTAGCGGCAACGCCCCCACGCTGAACTCTCCGTTGACCGACCGGGCACGAAGCTCGGCGAGGATGTCATCGGCCAGGCCATTCTCAAGTTCCAGCCCAGCCGCCCGCGCCGGCCCGGTGATGGTGCGACGCAACTCGGCTTCGGTCATCGGCCCGACAATGAATCCCCCGTCCTGCAACACAGGTACCAACGACGGGTGCGCGGCGCAGCGGTCCAGGAAGTCTCCCCGGACGACGATGACTACCACCCCAGCCGGCATGGTCGCACCCGGGGGTGCGGTGGCGATGGACAGTAGCGCGGTGATGAATGGCTGTTGGTTTCGCTGCGTGCTGTCGCGGCTTGCGGTGAGCATGAACAGTTCCTCGAACTGATCGACGACAACGATCAGTCGTCCGTGCGTACGTACGACCTCACGCACCCCATCAGGTAAGGCCGCGCCGCGGGCAAGTACCGCTTGGCGCGCCAGCAGGTGAGCCTCATCCGGATGCTCCTCCAACTCCCGGCGCACCGAGACCGCGTCCGCACCTGCCAGCGCCGCCAAATGGGTGGCCAGTTCGGTCAACGGCGAGGCGGTCGGTGTGATCACAAGATGGGGCCAGTCGGTCGAGCCAGGAATAGCCAGTTGCCCGGCGGCGATGGCCGGCAGCAGCCCGGCCCGTACCAACGACGACTTCCCCGCGCCCGATGCGCCGGTCACCACCACGCACGAGACACCGATCAGGCACTGTTCCACCCGCCCGGCCAGCTCGGCGGTCACACGCTCACGCCCGTGAAACACCTCAGCCTGGTCTTGCTGAAATGGCCACAGACCTCGGTAGGGCGGCTGAGCCCACCGTGCCAGACCGGGCGGACTTTCGGTATCAGCATCGCCAGCCGCTTGAGCACGTGCGATCCGTTCGATGACGCCCAGCTGTTCGCGGATCAACCGGACTTGGGTCGACTGTTGCCTGCTGACTTCACGGTCGATGCGGCGCTCGGCATATTGCCTGTAGAGGTCCTGCTGAAGGTGGCTGACGGTGTCCCGGACTTCGTGGAGCACGAACCCGAACTCGTTGAAGTCAGCGGCCAAACTGCCCAATGCCGAAACCAGAATCCTTTGCAGATCTTCGTCGCCAGTCTGGATCGCCGCCTCGACAGCCTCACGCGCCGCACCGATCTCGCGCAGCACCACCGCGATCTCCGCCCGCAACTGGGGCGCCCGTGTTTGATCGGCTGCCAACTCCATGTCGATCTGAGCGATCAGTTCAGCGACGGTCTCGGACACGGGGATTTCGCCATGAGGGCGGGTGCGTCGCAGGCCATCTACGGCACGAGCAACCACATTGGTCAACAAGTTGCCGCCCACGGCGCCCAGAACACCGATCCCGGCAGCAACGACAGCCCCCGTGCCCACAGCAGCCGCCACCACAGGGGCAAGCGCACCGGCACACAAAATCACCATCAACGCACCGTGCGATGCGGTTCGCAAACTTCCCTCGCGGGACATGGCGGCGCGAACGCCCGCCTGCATCTGGCCGATCTGCCTATTCACAGCTTGCTGCCTGGCAGCCGATCCGCCGTGGAGCAGGCGCGCCATGCCGAATTGGGGCGTTCTCGGCGGCCGTTACTCCAAGCACGTTGTCCCGTGCATCACTCGTCTGAAACAGCCTCGTTTCGATCATCCTCAACGGTCCTAGCCAGACGAGCCGGCTGTCGCCGTCAACGACCACACTGGTCGCCGAGCACAAACCCGACCCGGCCCGCCATCCACGACCACGCATGCGTCGTATTTTGCCGCAGGCGCGCAAGGTATCTCCGCCGCACCGGAGAGGTCTGCGATCATGGCCGGGTGAGTCAGTACTTCCGAGCGGGTGACCGGATTCTGTGGAACCCGTCCAACCGCGCCGCCGAACTTTTCATTCACATGGCGGATGTGGCGGCACGGATCGCTGAACGGCCCACGGGCATACGCGACGAACACGCCGACGAGTATGAGGTTGACCCGGCGCAATTTGAAGCCTTTGTCGATGCACTGACCCGTCGCTACCTCAGCTCCAGCCATCCGGTCGTGAGGACTCTGCTCGAGGGCTTCATAGCCACCGCGTTGGTTCTGGTCGATCGAGCCGGCGGCACCGTATCGGCACTGTCGGAGGTGCCGGTCTTGGACCAACGTGACGTGCCGGTCGGCACCCGGGGCATCGGCCGACTCGGTGACGCGGCACGGCTGCTTGACCTGGCGGCCACGCTCGCACGCGTGATGCCGCGCTAGCGACCTCGAACGCCCGCCTGGGCCGGAGTGGTCGAAAATACGATTGCCGATTCCGGTTTGATGCCCTACCTTTGACACAGATCGTTCAGACGAGAGACTTGGGAGACGGAAATGTTGTGGCGCATCGCCTTCAATCAGCCGGAGCGACTCACGTCGCGCGGTGAGGCGGCCATACCCTCCGTTGCATCCAAGCGCTGTAACGGCTTGGCCGTCAGCCTCCGACAGGACCGAGACCTGGGCGGGTGCCGCTGCTAGCGGATTCACACCCCACGCGGCCGCCCATCCGAATCTCGGACCCGGGCGGTCTTTTCGTTTTCCCCCTTCGCCTTACAGGCACACACACATGGCTCTTTTGCGTACCTTGAAAACTCCACAGTGGATGGCATCACGTATGTATACGCAAAGACGTTATAGCGCCCTCTGCGTGGCGCAGCCGCACCCTGCAGTCCATCACACCGCAGGGTCGATGTCGACGATCCCCTTGGCGGGTCCGCAATGTCGGCGGCCCGCCGGGGATCGCTCGATTTCGCCATGGCCGGTCCCGGATCGTCTAATCAGGAAGGACGCCCGCCTCTGGAGCGGGTAGTCGGGGTTCGAATCCTCGGCCGGGAGCGAAGAATTTCAGATGCCCGGGTAGTCCAACTGGCGGAGACGCCTCGCTTAGAACGAGGAGGATGGGGGTTCGAATCCCTCGCCGGGTACCAAAAACGAACATGGGCTGGGTGCTGGTGCACAGCGTTGCCTTGCAAGCTACGCGTGCCCGGTTCGACTCCGGGTCGGTCCACGAAATGCATGCATGCCCTGGTAGCTCAATGGATAGAGCGGCAGCCTACGAAGCTGCGTCAGTTGCGGGTTCGACTCCCGCCCGGGGTACTCGTGGCCTCTTGGACTATGGGTTAGGTTCCGAGGTTCTCGCCCTCGGGGAGCGGGTTCGAGTCCCGCAGAGGCTGCTTTTCCGGTGTCGCCCAAACGGCAGGGCAGACGGCTGTTAACCGTCAAGGTGCAGGTTCGAGTCCTGCCACCGGAGCTTCACGGGGGACCAGACCCGCGTAGCCAAGCTGGTGAAGGCACTGTTCTTATAAAACAGCTATCGCGGGTTCAAGTCCCGCCGCGGGTACGCAGAAAACCATGACCTCGTGGTCGTTGCCGGCGCAGCGGCCCGTCTGCAAAACGGGTAACACACTCCGGTTCGACTCCGGGCGAGGTCTCCAATGACAGCGTCAATCAGCCATCCACTGTGGAGGGTGCCGCCATCATCCGGTGGCACAGCCACGCCAGCGCGAGCGGGTAGCGGTACTCGATGAGCCCGTGCCCGGCGTCGAACAGTTCGAAGTGGACCCGGTCGTCGGGGACCCCGGCGGCGGTGACCGCCCGGCGGAAGGCAACGGCGCCGAAGTCGAGGTAGTACTCGTCCTTGCTTCCGGCGTCGATCCAGATGGCGCGCATCGACTTCAGCGCCTCAACATATTGCGGCTTGGCGGCCATCAGCACGGGATCCCAGGCGAGCCAACGGTCCCACACCTCCGGCACCACCGTGCCGGTGTCGTCGAACGGGACGTGGATGGTGCCGTCCTCGTCGGCGGAGTACGCGGCCGCGTAACCGTACACCTCGATGAGCTGGAAGTCGCCCTCCTTGGTGCCGGGGATGCGGCTGCGGAAGTCGGCGAGGAAATTGTCGTACGAGCCTTCCCACTTGTCCCGCAGGATCCGCGCCCTTTTCGGGAAGTCGTAGCGGTAGCAGACGTCGAACAGCGCATCACCGGCGTGCGTGGCGAACGCCCCGAACAGATCGGGTCTGAGCATCGTGGTGACCATCGCGCCGTACCCCCCGCTTGATTTTCCGGCTATCGCCCGGTGATCGCGGTCGGCAATGGTCCGATAGCTGGCGTCGACGAACGGCACGATCTCCTCGCAGAGGTACGAGTGATACCGGCCGGTGCCGGGCGAGTCGAGGTACTGGCTGCCACCGTACGAGGTCCACGCGTCGACATACACCACGATCGCGGGCGGTGTCTCACCCTTGGCGAACATCGCGTCGGCCAGTTCCGGGAAGGGCTGGCGGAATGAGGTGCGGTTGAACCACATGTTGACGTGACCGGTGTAACCCTGGATGACATACACGCACGGGTAGCGCTGCTCGGGCGACGAATCGTATCCGGGCGGCAGGTAGACCCACAGCGGCCGCTCGTGCGGGTCGCCGGGCGCGTTGCCGCGCAGGAGCTGGCTGTCGATTGTCTGCTGTTCGAGCCGGCCGGCTAGGTCGGCGCTCCACGGAAGCATGGTCAAGAGGTTACCCCGCCGCGCGGTACGCGGGCATGAAGCTCGGCGGAAGCGGGCCTTTGATTCGCCGCCCCTGGCTGCTCTCCTCCCACGCGTGGGCGAGGATGCCGACGCTGCGGCTCAGCACGAAGAAGCCGCGGGCGAGCGGGGCGGGAAAACCAAGTTCGGCATAGATGACTGCCGTCGCTCCATCAATATTCATGGGTACCGGGCGGGCGCGACCCTCGTTGAGATGTTCCTCGATTGCCTGTCCGGCTTCGAGATGCCGGCCGGTGACGACCCCTTCCCGCGCAGCCTGTTCCACCAGCCCCAGCAACGGGTCGCGCCGCGGGTCGACCGGGTGGAAGCGGTGCCCGAACCCGGGGACGTACCGCGACCGGCCGGCCCGCCACGCCGCGACCGCCTCGGCGACCGCATCGCCCAGCTCGGCCCCGCCCCGCCGCAGCGTGTCGATGGTGTCCAGCAGCTCCACGCACTGCTGCCCGGCGCCGCCGTGCACGTCGCCGAGCACGTTGACGCCGTTGGCGATGGCGTTGTTGAGCCCGACCCCGCACGTGATCGCCATCCGGGCACTCGCGATCGACGGCGCCTGCGGGCCGTGGTCGACCCCGGCGACGAGCGCAGCCTCCAGCAGCTTCGACTCCGCCGGCTCGGGCAACTGCCCGCGCAGCAGCAGCCACAGCACGTCCACAAAGGACACCGCACCGATCAGCTCCTCGATAGGCACGCCCCGCAACGATATCTCGCCCGGTTCGACCCGGGTCAGCGACGTCGCCCACCAGTCCGCGACCACCTGACCGACATCAGTCATCACATACCTCCGAGGAGGCCCCCGTCTTGAGGTGAGGGCGCAATCGCGTTGCCCGCTGAGCGGGACAGGGGAAGCCGAACCGCCGAGGTTCGGTGTTCAGCAGACACGAACGGGTCTACTAAACTGTTGGTGTGCGGACGGGTTACAAGTGCCGGGCGTATCCGACACCCGAACAGGAGCAGATCCTCAACCGCACGTTCGGTTGTGTGCGTAAGGTGTGGAACACGGTGCTGGCGTGGCGGTGTCAACGCTGGTCTCAGGACCACAAGTCGACCAACGTTTCCGAGGCGAACTCGTTCCTCACCCGGTTCAAGCGTGAGCCCGACCACGCGTTCAAAACCCGTGCGGGCCGCCAGTCGGCCGAGTACACCCGGTCGGGATTCCGGTGGCGCGAGGGCCGGCTGTGGCTGGCCAAAATGGACACCCCGCTGGAGTTGGTGTGGTCGTGGCCCGGCATCGACGCGGCCACACTGGACCCGTCCACCGTGGTGGTCTCGCGTGACCCTGGCGGTCGCTGGTATGTGTCCCTGTTCGCGGATGTGACCGAGCCCGCGCCACTTCCGGCCACGTCCAGCGCGGTCGGCGTGGACCTGGGTGTCACCGACTTCGCGGTGTGCTCCAACGGGCAGCGCATCGCCAACCCGCGAATGCTTGCGCGTAGGGCTCGTAATTTGGCCCGCTATCAGCGGCGCATGGTACGCAAACAGCCAGGGTCTGCCAATCGGGCCAAGGCCAAGGCGAAGGTGGCTCGTGCCCACCGCAAGGTCCGTGCCGCCCGGGCGGACTTCCTGCACCGCACCTCGACCAGCCTGGTGCGCCGTCACGACCACATCGTGATCGAAGATTTGAATGTGGCCGGAATGCTCCGCAATCGCCGTCTGGCCAAAGCGATCTCCGATGCTGGGTGGGGCGAGTTTCGCCGCCAGCTGCGGTACAAGTGTGCCAAGTATGGCCGGACCCTGACGGTGATCGACCGCTGGTACCCCAGTAGTAAAACATGCTCGGCGTGTGGGCAGGTGCTGGCCGAGTTGACGCTTTCCTCCCGGGCATGGACGTGCCCGGGGTGCGGCACCCTGCACGACCGGGACGTCAACGCCGCCAAGAACATCCTGGCGGCAGGTCTTGCCGTGACAGCCTGTGGAGACAATGTAAGCCATCCCGGTCCTCCGGCGATGCAGTCGTCTACGAAGCAGGAAACCCAGCCAGCGATGGCTGCAATCCCCTCCCTCTAGGGAGCGGGAGAAAGTCAAGGCGTGCTGACCTCCTCCGCGTGTGCCCGCCAGCGGGCGGCGAGCGCATCGAGATCCGGGTTGTGCTCGCCCAGCCGCGGGGGAGGGGCGTTGGGGCGTAAGGGTTCGCCGTTCAGGTGGGTACCGTTTCCGGCCACCCGGATGGTCCGCCCCGCGCCGTCGGGCAGTGGCAGCTGGGTCAGGAACCCGCGGTGGGCGAGCTGCGGCAGCTCGAGTGCTTGCGGCACGGTCAGGATGCGCGCCGCCGGTACCCCGGCCGCCGAGAGCGCCCGCTCCCAGTCGATCGCCGGATGGTGCCGGATCGCCATGTTGATCTCATGGTTGAGCGCGTCGCGGTTGCGCTTGCGGTCCTCCCGGTCGAGGAACCTGTGGTCGTACAGCAGATCCGGGCGGTCGATGATGCGGCACAGGGTCTCGAACTGCTCCTGCCGGTTGGCGGCGATGTTGACCGGGCCGTCGGCGGCGTAGAAGGTGCCCGAGGGCGCCGCGGTCGCGTTCTGGTCGCCCATCGGGGCCGGTGCCGCGTCGGCGATCAGGTAGTTGGACACCACCCATCCCATTGCCGACAGCGAAGCCTCCAACATGGACACGTCGACGAAGGCGCCCCGGCCGGTGCTTGCCCGGCCGGCCAGCGCGGCGCAGATGGTCATCGCGGCGACCAGCCCGCCCAGCGTGTCGCTGATCGGGAAACCGACCCGCAGCGGGGCGGTCTCGGGGGTACCCGTGATGCTCATCATTCCGGAAAGGCCTTGGATGACCTGGTCGTATGCGGGTGCCTGGCTCATCGGGCCGTCCTGCCCGAAGCCGGTGATGGCGCAGTAGACAAGGCGCGGGTTGAGCTCGCTCAGTTTTTCCCACCCGAAGCCGAGCCGGTCCAGTACCCCCGCCCGGAAATTCTCCACCAGAACATCGGCGCCGCGGACCAGTTCGGCGAAGGTCTCGCGGTCGCCGGCGCTTTTGAGGTCAAGCTCGACCGACTTCTTGCCCGCGTTCTGGGCCAGGAACGAGGCGCCCATCCCTTGGCCGTTGAGGGTTTCGTCGGCGCCGAGCACCCGCGCCAGATCCCCGCGGCCGGGCACCTCGATCTTCACGACCACGGCGCCCAGCAGCATGAGCTGGTAGGAGCAGTAGGGGCCGGCCAGGACATTGGTGAGATCGAGGACCCGGATGCCCGCCAGCGGTGCTGCGGCGGCGGGCGGGCGGGGGTGTGGCATCAAGACTCCTAAGCTAGGTGAGGGGATGGCTGAAGCCTCGCTCGGACATCTGGCGGGCGGCCTCGCGCAGGGCTTTGGCGAACTGCCGCACGCGTTCCTCGGTGAACCGCACGGTCGGCCCGCTGAGCGATAGCGCGGCGACGACCGAACCGGAACGGCCGGTGACCGGGGCGGCGACGGCGCTCAGACCCTCCTCCCGCTCGCCGTGGCTGTGGGCGAAGCCGTGCGCTCCGGCGTCCTCGACCCACTCGTGCAGCCGTTTGACGTGCGAGTCGCCGTAGGGTGAGCTGCGGGCAACGCGCAGCAGCAGCGCCTCGGAGGCGTCGCGCAGCAGCACCTTGGAGGAGGCGCCGGCCCACAGCGGCAGCTCGTCGCCGACGTGCACGACGTGGCGCAGCGGCTGCGGGCTCTCCTGCTGGGCGACGCAGACGCGGTAGATGTCGCGCAGCACATAGAGGTTGACCGTCTCGCGGTACTGCGCGGCAAGATCCCGCATGGCGCGCTGGGTCTCCGGGGGCAGCTCCCAGCTGCGTTTGGCCAGGTGCGCCCAGCGCCACAGGCCGGGCCCGGCGTGGTATCCGCTGCTGGTCGCCCACAGCAGTCCACTTTGCTCAAGCGTCTGCACCAACCGGATGACGGTGGTCTTGGCCAGCCCGGTGGCCTCGACGATCTCGCGGATCGACACCGAGGGCTTCTCTTCGGTCAGCAGCGAGAGGATGTCCAGGGCGCGTTGCACGCTGCGCACCCCACCGGACTCGGTCTCCTCGATCTCTTTGGCCACTTTGGATCCTCGCTTTCGTGGTCGCCGGTCGAAGAGATTGTCGCGCGTTCCTCATGGGAGCCATGCGTCTGTAACTTTCTGGTTCCGGCCTCTTGCCTTGGCGGCGGGTCGACCGTACGTTACACCCAAGTCCATACAGCGGTCCAGATGTACCGCTTAGCGGTTTGGGAGACTCATCGTGCTGACGGTGCCGGCCCTCGTAGCGAGCCAGTGGGTCCAAGAAGGACAGTGGCTCGAACGGGTGGGGCCGCATGTCCGGCATGTGGTCAGCCGGGCCCCGCTGGCGGACCGAGATCAGGTGCGCGACGCGCTCGCCTACGCCGCGCGCAGCCGGCGTGCCATCGCGGCTCTGTCACCGGCCGCCCGCGCCGCGATCCTCGAACGGGCCGCGCTCGCAGCGACGCAAAAGCGTGACGACCTGGCCAGGCTACTCGCCCTCGAACTGGGCAAACCGCTCAAGGACGGCCGGGGCGAGATCGACCGCGTCGCCGACACCCTCGCGGTGTGCGCCGCCGAGGCGCGGCGGATCGGCGGACAGGTGCTGCCCGTGGCGGGCTGGGCTCGCGGCGTGGGCAACACCGCGCTGACCGTCCGCGCGCCCGCGGGCGTGGCGCTGGCCATCACGCCGTTCAACGCACCGGCGAACCTGTTGGCGCACAAGCTCGGCGCGTCCTTCGCCGCGGGCAACACGACGATCGTCAAGGCGCCGCCGCAGGCGCCCGCGTCGTCGGCCGCCGTCGTCGAACTGCTGGTCGAGGCGGGCATGCCGGTGGAGGCGGTGCAGCTGCTGCACGGCGGCGGCGACATCGGCTCGGCCCTGTGCGCGGGCGACGAGGTGGCCGTCGTCAGCTTCACCGGCAGCGCCGCCACCGGTGCCGCCGTCGCGCGGGCGGCCGGCGCCAAACGTCTCGTGCTGGAGCTGGGCGGCAACGCGGCGACGATCGTGTGTGAGGACGCCGACGTGGCGCAGGCGGCGGCGAACTGCGCCCGGACGGGGTACAGCAACTCCGGCCAGAGCTGCATCAGCGTGCAGCGAGTGTATGTGCACCGATCGCTTTTCGAGTCGTTTGTGGACGCTCTCGCCGCCGAGGTCGGCAGGCTCAAGGTGGGCGACCCGCTCGACGAGGCGACCGACGTCGGCTCGATGGTGGACGAGCAAGCGGCGCAACGGGTTCAGGAGTGGACCGCCGAGGCGCGGGACAAGGGCGCGCGGGTCGTCTGCGGCGGCGAGCGCGACGGCGCGACGCTGCTGCCCACGATCGTGGCCGACCCGCCCGGTGACGCCAAGGTCGTGACGCAGGAGGTGTTCGGGGCGCTCGTGGCGGTCCTGCCCTACGACGGCTTCGACGAGGTGATCGAGGTCTGCAACCGCAGCCGGTTCGGTCTGCAGGCGGGCATCTTCACCCGCGACATCGGCCGCATCGTGACCGCCTGGCGCGAGCTGGAGGTCGGTGGGCTGATCGTGGGCGGCTCCTCCAACTTCCGCCTCGACCATGTGCCCTTCGGCGGGGTCAAGGACTCCGGCTTCGGCCGCGAGAGTCCGGCCAGCATGATCGAGGAGTACACGGTCGTCAAAACCCTGTTGCTGCGCAATATGTCGATCTTTGGGGGCGGGTCGTGAACGCGGCGGAAGTGCTGGTGGCGCAGCTGGAGTCCTATGGCGTGGAGTATGTCTTCGGCGTCTGCGGGCACACCAACATCGCGCTGCTCGACGCGATGGGGCGCAGCTCCGTCAGGTTCGTCATCGCCCGCCACGAGCAGGCCGCCGCCCACGCCGCCGACGGTTACGCCCGCGCCAGCGGCAAGCCGGGCGTGCTGCTCGTCCACGTCGGTCCGGGCATGATGAACGCTGTCACCGGGGTCGCCACCGCCGCGCTCGACTCGGTACCGCTGATCACCATCGCCGGGGACGTACCGTCCTACTTCTACGGACGCCACCCGCACCAGGAGGTCAACCTCCACGCCGACGCCGACCAGGCCGGCATCTTCACCCCGTTCGTCAAGCGAGCCTGGCGCGCCCACCGCGCCGAGGACCTGCCGCGCTTCCTGGAGCGGGCGTTCTGGACGGCCACCTCCGGGCGGCCGGGAGCGGTCCTGCTCAACGTGCCGATGGACCTGTTCTCCCGGGACATCGCCGATCGTTTCCCGCCGCTGGCGGACCCCGTCCCGCCCGCGCTGGCCACCGGCGTCGCGGAGCGGATCGCTGACCGGCTTGTCAAAGCGGAGCGGCCACTTTTATACGTCGGGGGCGGGCTGCGCGGCGACGAAGGGCGCAAAGCGTTGCTGCGCTTGGCCGAGCACCTCGACATCCCGATCGTGCACTCGCTGATGGCCAAGGGCCTGGTGCCCGACGACCATCCGCTGCTGCTGGGCATGCCCGGCTTCTGGGGTCTTGAGATCACCAATGGGTACACGAGGGAAGCCGACGTCGTCCTGGCGCTTGCCACGCGGTTCGCCGAGACCGACGCCAGCTCGTGGGATCCCGACTACACCTGGAACTTCCCGCCCAGCACCCTCATCCAGATAGACCTCGACCCGGCCGAGATCGGCCGCAACTACCCGGCCGAGATCGGCGCGGTCGCCGACGTCACCGAAGCGGTGACCGCGATCGGCGCGGCGGTGCGCGCGGCGCACCCCGAACCCGTTCGCCGCCAAGCGGTTCGCGACCAGATCGCCGACGCCCGCGGCGACCTGTTCGCCACCGCCCGCGAACAGGGCCGTGACGACGCGTACCCGCTACGGCCGCAACGCATCCTGGCCGACCTGCGCGACGCGATCCCGCCCGACTCGGTGCTCGTCACCGACGTCGGCTGGAACAAGAACGGCGTGGCGCAGTGCTACCAGCTCCCCACGGGCGGCCGCTTCATCACCCCGGGTGGCTTGTCCACCATGGGTTTCGGCCCGGCCGCGGCGGTCGGCGTGCAGATGGCTCTGCCCGAACGGCTCGTCGTCGCCCTCATCGGCGACGGCGGCATGAGCGCCCAGCTGCCGGCCGTGCCGATGGCGGTGGAGCAGGGGCTTCCCGTCGTCTTCGTGGTAATGAACAACCGTGCCCACGGCACCATCGCCGACCTGCAGGCGGCGAACTTCGGCGGCAGCTACGGCTGCGAGTTCACCGACCCGCAGGGCAACCCGTACAGCCCCGACTTCGCGGCGTTTGCCGTCGCGTGCGGCGCCGACGGGTACCCGATAAAAAGCCCGGAAGATCTGGCGGTGGCCTTGCGCGCCGCTGTTCTGGCCCGCCGACCGGCGGTCCTGGACGTCCCCATGGTCAACGAGCCGGTGCCCACACCCGGGCACTGGAACATCAAGGACATCTACCAGGGTCTCTTTGAGGAGGGGCAGTCGTGAGCCGCGTCATCCATGTCATCGACCCGTTCTCCCAAGCCCAACCCAACTGGCTCGGCCTGGAGGCCGACGGTTTCCGCCGCAAGGTCTTCAAAGTCGTCGACGAAGGCTTGCGCGGCAGCGAGTTCCTCACCGGCGGGCTGACCATCTTCGAACCCGGAGAGGCAAGCTCGCTGCACAACCACCCGGAGTCCGAAGAGGTCAACTTCATCGTCCGCGGCCCGTGCCCGTGGCTGCCGCACCCTGCACGGCGGCGGGATGGCAGCCTGCCAGGCCGCCGACGCCTTCCGGCTCTTCACCGGCGTCGAACCCGACCTCGACCGGATGCTCGCCCACCTCGCCGACCTGACCACCGCCGAGCGTGACGTCGTCAGCTAGGAGTCAGGGCCACCGGCTAGGAGTCAGGCCGCGGGCTAGGAGTCAGGGTCACCGGCTAGGAGTCAGGGCCGCGGGCTAGGAGTCAGGGCCGACGCTGAGGAAGAACCCGATCGGGACCTGCCGCGCCTGGGCCAGGCCGAGCACCCTGTACCGCACGCTCAGATCCTCCCAGTAGTGATAACTGCCCGGGGCCATCTCCACGTCCGGGATGCTGACGGTCAGGAACAGAGCCAGCACCGCATCCGGCGCGACCGAAACAGGTCGCCACGCCGATGCGTGCTCCGGCAGGTATGAGTGGGTTCCCCGGCCATCGCCGTCGTAGCTGTACCGCAACGTTTCGACGGCGTAGCCCGGTCCCGGCACGAAGACGTCGTCCACCTCGACCGTCCAGGGGCCAGGGTTGCGGATCGACGTGTAGAAGACGAACGTGTCGTTGGGGCGGAAGGCGAATCGCAGCTCGGTCGTGCGCCCGGCCTGGCGCATCGAGACACCGTCCGCGGGGTTGTACCCGTAGAACCCGCCGAACTCCAGCCGCTGAGTGCTCGCCGCGACCAGATACGCCGTGCCCGCCAGCACCGGCAACACCATCGCCATGACCACAACCCAGCGACGCCTCCGACGGCGCTTTGTCGCCGCACCGAGCACCGTTGCGGTGTCGGCGGACTCGTCAAGCGCTTGGGTCGGCATCCTGTCCTCCCTTGTAGGCGGCCGGCCCACCGTACCGTCTCCCCGCAATCCACGGCCTCCCATGATCCGGCAATTTGCCTGGCATTCCCGGGGTTTGGAGGCCCTGGGAGCGCGACTTGCCAGGCAAATTGCCGGATCATGGGGCGGGGCCGGCGGCGGGTGATCGCGGCGGGGGGATCGCGGCGCGGTTACCATTCCCGCGTGGTCGGCTACACCATCCTCCGGACGCCGGACGTGCCCCGGGTGAGACAGCTGCTGTTCGAGTACATGGCCGCCACCCAAGCCGAGCGGGGCCGCCCGGTTCCGGCGACCATCGACGACCTGCCCGAGGTGTTGCGGGACGAATGCGCAAACCTGGCGGCGGCATACCGCCATCCGGGAGCCTTGGTGGTCGCCCGGCGTGGCGACGAAACGGTCGGCTGCGTGGGCCTGCAACCCGTGCAGCCGCAGGGGAGCACCGAGGTCAAGCGGCTGTACGTGCGCCCGGACCACCGCGGCCACGGCGTCGCCGCGATGCTGATGGACGAGGCCCACCAGCTCGCCGCGGACCACGGCTTCTCACGTCTGGTCCTTGATGTCATGCCCGAACGCACGCACGTGATCGGCTTCTATCGCCGGCTCGGTTACACCGAGTTCGAGCCGGATCCCAACCCGTGGCCGTTTCCGATGGTCTACCTCCAGCGGCCGGTCAGGTGACGATTTTGACGAGCTTCGGGGCGCGGACTATGACGTTGGTGACCTCGTAGTTTCGGATCCTGGGCAGGGCGAGGGCCAGGTCGCGCAGCTCCTGCGCGGAGATTGACTGCGGCACCTCGAGGCGGTCGCGTACCTTGCCGTTGACCTGGACTATGCAGGTGACCGTCGCCTCGACGAGCAGGGCCGGGTCGGCGCGCGGCCATCCGGTCTGGGCCACGGAAGGCTTGTGGCCCAGTCGTTCCCAGCTCTCCTCTGCGGTGAACGGGGCAAAGCACGAAAGCATGCGCACCAAGGCTTCCGCGCCCTCGCGCGTGGCCGGGCCGGCCGGATCGGCCTTGCGCAGCAGGTTTGTCAGCTTCATCAGCGACGCGATGGCGACGTTGAGGCGGCGATCGTCCATGGCGGCGGTGGTTTCGGCGGTCAGCCGGTGGACTCCGCGGCGCACGTCGGGGTCGGAGGCACCATCGCCGGCCGGTGCGATGTCACCGCCGAGGCGCCACACGCGCGCAAGCCATTTGACCGCACCGGCCGGTGACACGTCGGCCCAGTCGATGTCGTCCTCGGGCGGGCCGGCGAACAGCATGGTGACCCGGACAGCATCCGGGCCGTACAAACCGATCTGCTCCTGCAGGTCGACCAGATTGCCCAGCGACTTGCTCATCGCCTTGCCGTTCATGACGACGTTGCCCTGGTTGGTGAGTCTCGTGAACGGCTCCACAAAGGACACCAGACCCAGGTCGTGCAGAGCCTTCGTGACGAAGCGGGCGTAGATGAGATGCCCGGTGGCATGCTCACGCCCGCCCAGGTACTCGTCGACCGGCAACCAGCGGGCTATGCCGGCCGGATCAAAGGGCCCATTTTCAAAATCCGGATGGGGGTACCGGAGGAAGTACCAGGACGAATCGACAAAAGTGTCCATGGTGTCGGTGTCCCGGCGGGCTACGCCACCACACCGCGGGCACGCTACCTCGACCCACTCCCGGGCACTCTCCAAGGGCGACAGGCCACCCTCGGGCCGCAGCTCGTAGCCTGACTCCGGCAGCTTAACGGGCAGCTGGTCGTCGGGCACGGGCACGAGCCCACACGGGTCGCAGTGCACGATCGGGATGGGCGTGCCCCAGAACCGCTGGCGGGAGAGCAGCCAGTCGCGCAGGCGGAAGGTGACCGCCTCCTCGCCGGCTCCGGCCGCGGCCAGGTTGGCCGTGATGGCCCGCGCACCGTCTTGCGTGGACAGCCCGTCGTATTCCCCGGAATTGACCAGCCTGTCGTCCTGGATGACAGGCTTGACCGGTACCCCCAAAGCATTGGCAAAATCATTGTCGCGCTGGTCGTGTGCGGGCACCGCCATGATGGCCCCGGTCCCGTAGTCGGCGAGGACGTAGTCGGCCGCGAAGACCGGGATCCGCTCCCCGTTGATCGGGTTGACGGCGGTGCGGCCCAGGTTGACACCGGTCTTGGGGCGGTCGGTGGCAAGCCGCTCGATCTCGGTGGCGGCCGCGACGGTCGCACGGTACGCCTCGAAGTCGGCCCGGCGGTCAGGTGCGCACAGCTCTTCGGCGAGCGGCGAGTCGACGGCCACGACGAAGAAGGTGGCGCCGAAAAGCGTGTCGGGGCGGGTGGTGAAGACCCGCACCGGCTCGTCGCGGCCCTCGATGGCGAAATCGACATACGCGCCCGTGGAGCGGCCGATCCAGTTGCGCTGGATCGCCAGAACATCGTTGGGCCACTTGCCTTCCAGCTGCGCCATGTCGTCGAGCAGGCGCTGGGCATAGGCGGTCGTCCGGAAGAACCACTGGGTCAGCGGCCGCTGCACCACGGCCGCACCGCACCGCTCGCAAGCACCCGCGATCACCTGCTCGTTGGCGAGGACAGTCTTGTCGTTGGGGCACCAGTTGACCGCCGCCGCCTTGCGATACGCCAAACCCTTCTCGAACAGGCGCAGGAACAGCCACTGGTTCCAGCGGTAGTACTCCGGGTCCGAGGTGTGCAGCCGGGTGCGCCAGTCGAAGGCGATTCCCAAGCGGCGGAACGACTCGGCCTGGGTCTCGATGTTGGCGTAGGTCCAGTCGCGCGGGTGCAGGCCGCGCTTGAACGCGGCGTTCTCGGCGGGCAGGCCGAAGCTGTCCCAGCCGATCGGCTGCAGCACATTGCGGCCCTTCAGGCGCAGGTAGCGGGCGATGGCGTCGCCGATCGGGTAGGCCTCGGCATGGCCCATGTGCAGGTCCCCGGACGGGTACGGAAACATGTTCACCACATACGAACGCGCAAGCTCCTCGTGTCCGGACGTCAGTCCGAGCGCCTGGTTGACGCGGAGCTCCTCCCACACCTTCATCCACTTGTCTATGACGGCATGCGGTTCGTACGTGTCGTGACTCATGCGTGGAGTGTGACACGGCCACCTTCCGTGCGGAACGGACCGGTCTGCCCCTCCAGCGGTCGCGGTGGCGGGGCTTCGGCCTGGCTCACGACGGTGAGCACGAAGTCGCCGCCGCGGCGCCACCAGCCGGGGTAGCCGCGACCGCCCGGAACCTCGACCGAGAGGGCACCCCAGCCGTCGCGGGACGGGACGCCACTTTGGACGGTCACCTCCACGTCGCGGGTGTCAAGGCTCAGGCCCAGCCGCACCAGCTTGAGACCGCTCTCCTTGGCGGACCACACCAGGTTCACCGCCTCGTGCTTGTCCGCCGAGGCATCGACATAGGCTTGCTCCGCCTCGGTCAGGAAGCCCTGCACGAAACCCTCGCTGCGCGGCTCGACCGCCTCCAGGTCGCAACCGGCGCCGGCCTTGCCCACCAAGCAAACCGCCCACCCGCAACGGTCGGTGACGGACAGGTGCAAGCGGGCCGGTTCGCCGTCGATGAGGGCGAAAGGGGCGCCGCTTGGCGCGTTGCGCACCTCGATGCGGGCGAGCACGCCGTCGCCTTGCATTCCCGTCGCCTTTGCCATCGCCTCCTTGGCGACATAGCGCCGCAGCAGATAATCGTTGCGCCGCTTGGCCAGTCGCAGGCGATGCGCCCAGTCCTGTTCGTACGGTGTAAGCCAGTCGAGGGACGCCGGGAGCGCCTCCTCCTGCCGGATGAGCCATCGCATGCGCGCATTCTGCCACCGTGCTGTCGATCGGTCACGGCATCGGCCTATACAATGGTGCGCGGGAGCCCAACTGTCCGTCATCAGCGTTAGCTTTACTGACGTGAGGAACAGTCATGGACATCTCCCGCCGCGGGCGCCACGCGCTCATGGCAGGGCTCGCCGCTCTCACCGCCGGTGTGTTGCTGGCAAGCCTGCAACTGGGCGCCAGGGCGCTCAGCTCGTTTGAAACACCCAACCCGGTAACCGGAAACACCACCTACTTCGACGGGCTCGGCTCGCCCTACGGTGGTTGCGGCCTGCCGCAGGCCAATCTGGACACGCAGAACTTCATCGCCCTCAACGTGTATGACACCCCGGGCGACTACGCGTTCTACCCGCGCCCGGTGACCGGCCCCAACCTGAGCAAGCGCGGCATGTGGAACAACGGGCTCAACTGCGGCCGCTGGGTACGGGTCACGGTCAGTGACTTCTGCACCGGCATCAACGACGGCGCCCCGGGGCAAGCCTTCTGCCGCAACGGTTCCTGGGTCGCGGACAGCTTCAACGGGGCGACCCTCGACATGGTCGTCGCCGACAGCTGCGGCGACGCGAACGCGTGGTGCCGCGACGACCCGTACCACATCGACCTTTCGAAAGCGTCGCTGAGCCTGTTCAGCCGCAACGGAACCCCGGCCGGGAGCATGCTCCCCAACAACTACAACAACCGCCGCATGACCTGGCAGTTCATCCCGGCACCGAACTACACCGGTGACATCACGATCGGCTTCCTGTCCGGAGCGCAGGTGTGGTGGCCGGCGATCGCCGTCAACCACCTGGCCAACGGGATCCACGGCGTCGAGTACCTCCAAAATGGAGTATGGGTGAGCGCGCAGATGAACAGCGACATGGGGCAGTCGTACATCATCGGCGGGACCAGCCAGGGTGGCAACCAGTTCCAGATCAGGGTCCGCAACGCCGCCGACCAACTGATCAACAACGGGCGGGTCTATCACTTCACGCTGCCGTCGTCCTGCGGTTCGTCCTGCGGTCCCGCTTACACGCAGGTGAGTTACACGACAAGTGGCGGGTCGACGGCCTCGCCGTCGGTGCCGGCCTCGCCGTCGCCCAGTCGTTCTGTTTCACCGTCGCCGTCGCCGTCGGTTTCTCCTTCGGCGGGTGGACGGTCATGCACCGCAAGTTATGCGGTGGTGGGGCAGTGGGGCGGCGGCTTCCAGACGACCGTGACGGTGCGCAACAGCGGTCCGGCGCCGCTGACCGGATGGCGGGTCAACTGGACGTTCACCGCCGGGCAGACCATCACGTCGCTGTGGGACGGTGTCCGCGGCGGGACTCTCCCCGAGGTGGTGGTGACAAACATGGGCTACAACGGTTCCGTGGGGGTCAATGGCAGCACGACCTTCGGCTTCCTGGGTACCTGGAACAACTCCAGCAATCCGGTGCCGCCACTGACCTGCACGGCCAGTTAGCCAGCCGGAATCGGACCGGGTCCGGTCCAGCCTTGGCCGGGGTTCCAGACGGAGCGGACGATGCGCCCGTCGGTATCCCGGCCGAGGAGCTGGAGTTCGCGCCGCTGCAACCGGTTATGCTCCTGCCATGGCCCGTCTCCTTCCCGATCTTGCGCTGGTCCGGCGTGTCCAGGCTGCCGAGAGCGGCTACACGCTCTCGAGGCTGAAGGTGCTGGAACGGCTGCCGGGCAATCCGGTCGGCGTTGCCTACCGGCGCGACGGGCGCGTACTCGCGATGCGGGCGAGCCGTCTTCCGTCACCCCTGTTCAACCGCGTCGTCGGCATGGAGGACAGCCAGGCCGCGCGGGTTGCGGAACTCACCTCGTGGTATCGCGATGCGGGCGTGCGTGGACGCTTCGACGTCCTTCCCGGAGAGTCGACCAGCGAGTTGTGCCGCCGCCTCGCCGCCGAGGGCTATGTGCAGACCGGCACCGTGGACCGCGGCGGCCTTGCCGAGGCCGGCCATGCGGAATCTGGATTTCACGCGACGCTTTACGGTGAGCCAGAGGAAGCACCAGAACAGGCGTCGAAGGCTATCGACGTCGAGTGTGTCTCCTCGGGCGATCTGCTCGGACCCTTTCTTGACACCTATTGCGACGGCTGGTCCGTGTCACAGGCAGGACGCGAAGGCTTCAAGAACATTATGCGTGGCTGGCTCGGCGAGCCGGGCTGGCACCTCTATCTGGCAATGATTGACGGCTCAGGCGCGGGCACGGCCATTCTTTACATGCACCAAGGTGTCGGCTACTTCGCCGATGCGTCGACCGTGGCGTCCGCGCGTGGCCGCGGGGTACATCAGGCTCTGCTTGCGCGGCGTTGGCAGGATGCGCTCGACGCCGGCTCGGAGCTTGTCTGCAGCCAGGCGGCCTATCTGTCGACCAGCCATCGCAACATGGAACGTGCCGGCTTACGCCTCTTGCACACGCAAGCGATCTGGATGGCGCCGCCCCTCATCTGAGCGACTTCGCCGGCGCGGAGGGTCCGCGCCGGCGACATGGTGGGCACCGCTTAGTTGTTGGGGACCGGGTTGGGACCGGTCCAGCCTTGGCCGGGGTTCCAGACGGAGCGGACGATGCGCCCGTCGGTGTTCCGGCCGAGGAGTTGGAGTTCGCCGGCGCCGGTGTTGGGGACGAGGTCGGGTCCCTGGTTGAGCTGTCCGATGTGGACCTGGTTCCAGCCGCTCCAGCTGCCGTCGGCCCAGATGTTGCGGTGCACGAAGCCGTTCTCGCCGCGGGCCATGACGTCGACTGTGCCGGCCAGGCGGGAAGCTACGGCGGGGGCGACACCCGCGGCAGTCGTCAGGTCGCCCACGGCTCGGAACACCCCCCAGGTTCCCTCGGGGTTGCGCGAGATGTGGTTGACCCGGCCGCCGGCTCCGCGTATCACGACGTCGATGCGGCCGCCGTCACGAAGCGAGGCATCGGGACCTGAGGTGAAGCTGTCGGCATTGCCCAGGCGGGACCAGTTGGCGTCCCAGCCGGTGGCGGCGTCGTAGCGGCGTTTCATCAGGGCCTTGTCGCCGGACCGCACAGCTAGCGCGAGCAGGCTGTTGCCGTCGAGCGGGACTATCGCCGGGGCATACGGGGTGTCGAAATCGGAGAAGGTCGGGTGCCATTCGCCGAAGCCGTCCTGGCCCTGCCGTTTGTAGATGACTTTGCCGCTCTTGCCGCGGGCCACGACATGGTAGAAGCCGGCCGCGGTGACCGCGGCGTCGGGTCCGGAGGCAAGCTCACCGCCGCGGTTGACCCAGTCGCCCCACGTCCCGTCGCCCTTGTGGTTTTTGGTCCACAGGTTGCCGCCGCGGCGCGCGAAAATGGTCAGCGTCCCCGTCCGCGTCGGTCACCCCCGACACCGACAGGTCAACCGGCTCGATCCCGCCGCCGCAGTTGCGACTCGTGTAGGTCTTCAGCGAGTCGTACTCGACCGCGTTGCCGTTGAACACGATCGGCACGTCGTTACCGTCCCTGCGCTGCTCGTAGTGCAGATGCGGGGAGAAGTTCCCCCCGGAAGAGCCAACCCGGCCGATCACCTCACCGGCGCGGACCGGGTCCCCGCGGTCCACCGCCATGCTGTTCAGGTGCGCGTGGGCGGATGACCAAGTGGCGTCGCCGTGCTTGATGACGACGAGGTTGCCGTAGCCGCCGCCCCCGGTCCCGGCGAAGTCGACGTGGCCATCGGCGCTCGCTACGACCGGCTTGCCCAGGTCGTCGCTGCCCGATCCCTGGTTGAAGTCGATGGCCCAGCGCGGGCTGTGGTCGGCGCGGGTCTCTCCCCGCCATTGCTGACCGCACGGGAAGGGCAGCTGGAAGTCCGGCCGGGCGGCGGCTGCTGGAAGCGCGTAGAGAGTACTCAATACCAGGCCGGTCACGGTGCTACCGGCGATGAGGGTGGTCTTTCGCATGGCGGGGTCCTGTCTAGTTGCTCGGGATCGGGGTGGGGTCGGTCCAGCCTTGGCCGGGGTTCCAGACGGAGCGGACGATGCGCCCGTCGGTATCCCGGCCCAGCAGCTGGAGTTCTCCTGCGCTTGTGCCGGTGACGAGGTCGGGTCCGTGGTTGAACTGCCCGATGAAGACTCGGTTCCAGCCGCTCCAGCCGCCGTCCGCGGTCCAGATGTTGCGGTGCACGAAGCCGTTCTCGCCGCGCGCCATGACGTCGACCGTCCCGGCCGGGCGCGAGGCTGTCGCGGGGGCGGCTCCGGCCGCGGTGGTCAGATCGCCCAGGGCCTGTGGCGCGGTCCAGGTGCCGTCGACGGTGCGCATGAGGTGGTTGACCCTGCCGCCCCCTCCTCTGATCACGACGTCGACGCGGCCGCCGTCGCGCAGCGAGGCGTCGGGTCCCGACGTCCAGCCGTCACCGTCGCCCGCGCGCGACCAGTTGGCGTCCCACCCGGTCTCGGCGTCGTAGCGGCGCTTCATCAGGGCCTTGTCGCTCGCGCGCACTGACAGCGCGAGCAAGCTGTTGCCATCGAGTGCCACTATCGCCGGTGCAAACGGAGTGTCGAAATCGGAGAAGGTGAGTTGCCAGTCACCCCAACCCTGCGCGCCCTGACGCCGGTAGTTGACTTTGCCATTGGCGCCCCGCGCGACCACGTGATAGAAACCGGCCGCGGTGACCGCGGCGTCGGGTCCGGAGGCAAGGTCGCCACCGCGATTGGCCCAGTCGCCCCACGTGCCGTCGGTGCGCCGGTTCTTCGTCCACATGCCTCCACTGCGGCGGGCGAACACCGTCAGCGAACCGTCCGCATTCGCCACACCCGACACCGACATATCCGCGGTGGGGCAGTTCCTGCTCTTGTAGTCGGGGCCGTTGAACACGAAGCTGTAGTCCGGGTTGAGCGGTGCGCCGTCGAAGTGCAGGTGCGCCGGGACGCCGTTCCTGAGCTGCATGTAGTGCAGGTGGGCGAACGTGGTGCCGGTCTTGCCCACCCGGCCGATCCGGTCGCCCTGCTCGACCTGGTCACCGTCGCCGACCGTCACGCTGCCCGCCATAAGGTGGTGCACCTCCGAGGCCCACGTGCCGTTGTGGGTGATTCGCACAACGGTGTCGCCGTCCCCTTCGACCCACGTCCGCACCCGCCCCGCTCCGGCGGCGAGCACCGGGTCACCCAGGTCGTCGTCCTGGGTACCCCGATTGAAGTCGAGGGGGAAGTGATTGCCCGACCCGCCGTGGCCGTCATACGTCGCGCCCTGGCGCACCTCGTTGCATGGGAAAGGCATCTGCAGGATCGGCCGCGGGTCGTCGGCGCGGGCACCGGCCGGCGCAAGGACAGCGACGGCGGCAATCCCGATGACCACCACTTTGGACAGTGCTGCGATTCGCATGTTCGCACACTGGCGCACGCGTGTACATCCGACCTACACCGCTCTCGGCTGGCCGAATGTGCGCCGGACCGGCAAGGATATACCCCACCACCGGTGAGGAGGCGCGATGAGTGACGTCGCATTCCGGATACTCGGGCCGCTGGAGATAGCGGGTGTCGCGGCGAGTGAACTCATTTCCGCGGTAAAGCCACGGCAGGTGCTGGCGACTCTGCTGCTGCATCCGAATCGGTTCGTGTCCACCGAACTGATCACCGATGCGCTCTGGGAGGGCCGGCCACCGCGGTCGGGGGCGGCGAACCTGCGGACCTACATCCGGATGCTGCGCGAGTGTCTCGACCATGCGGGTGTGCGGTCGCGAGTGGACACTCACGCCGCCGGCTACCGGCTGGCGGTCAGCCCGGACGATCTGGACCTGTCCTACTCGGAGCTGCTCGCCGCCGAGGGACGCCACCTTGTCGCCTCCGGCGACGGTCCGGGTGGCCTGGCGCTGCTCGACCGCGCGTGCCGGTTGTGGCGCGGTACCCCGCTTGAGGACCTGCCGCTCTGCTCGACCTGGCAGGATTCGCTGAGCCGGCTGGAGCACCAGCACGCGACCCTGGTGGACGAGGTGATCCCGCTGCACCTGCGCTACGGGGATCCGCAGCACGCTGTCGACCTTGCGCGCAACGCGCTTGCCCGCGACCCGTACTCGGAAGACCTGTGGTACCACGTGGTGTCGTGCCTGAAGAAGTCGGGGCAGATCGGTGCGGCGCAGCGTGCGGTGCGGGAGTGCCACGAGCTTCTGGCGCGCGACCTGGGCACCGAGCCGGGTCCCCGGTTCATGGCGATGGCCGCGTCTCTGGCCGATGAGCCGGCCGAGGAGACCGCCGGGTCGCCGGGGGAGCGCCAGGCTGTCCACATCGGACCGGTGCCGAGGCCATACGTACCAAGGCAGTTGCCACCGGACATCCCCGACTTCACCGGCCGCACGCGCCAGCTCGCCTACCTGACCGACATCGTCTGTTCCCGCCTCGACGACCGGCCGCCGGTCGCGGTGATCTCGGGGCCGCCGGGCGCGGGCAAGAGCGCCCTTGCCGTGCGCGCCGCGCACGCCGTACGCGACCACTTCCCGGACGGCCAGCTCTTCCTCGATCTGCGCGGCGGCACGCAGCCGCGTGGCAGCGCCGAAGCGCTGGGCGAGATGCTGCTCGGGCTCGGCGTTCCGGAGACGGCGATCCCGGACGACGCCGACCGGCGGGCCGCGGCGCTGCGCTCCGAGCTGGCAAGCCGGCGGGTGCTGATGGTGCTCGACGACGCGGTGTCGGCCGCGCAGGTCGCGCCGCTGCTCCCGGGGACCGGGACCTCCGCGATGCTGGTGACCACCCGCCGCAGCCTTGCCGAGCTGACCGGCGCCCTGCACATCGAGCTGGAGGTGATGGAGACCGGGGAGGCGCACCAGCTGCTCGCCGGAATCGTTGGGGCACAACGGGCGACGGCCGACGAGGCGGCGGCGGAGGAGATACTTGACGCGTGCGGGCGCCTGCCGCTGGCGATCCGGGTGGCCGCGACCCGCCTGGTGCAGCGCCCCGATCTCACCCTGCGCGGCCTGGCCCGGCGGCTGCGCGACTCGGCGCACGTGCTCGACGAGCTGTCCGGCGGCGCGGGGGGTGTGCGGGCAAGCGCCGAGCTCAGCTACCGGATGCTTTCGGTGGAACAGGCTCGTGGCTACCATCTTTTGGGTTTATTGGGTACCGGAAACAGCCCGACCTGGATCTTCCAAGCCCTGGCCGACCCCACCACCGCCGACCGCATGATCGACGGCCTGGCCGACGCCCACCTCGTGCAGCTTGCCTCCGACCCGGCCACCGGCCGCGCCGTCATGCGCATCCACGACCTGCTGCGCCTGCACGCCCGCGAGCTGGCGGCGCGGTTCGACCGCGCCCATAGTGACCTGCGCCTGGTGGCACGGGAGTGGATCGCGCGCACCCACCGGGCCACGGATGCGCTGCCGTTCCGCTACTTCGGTGTGGCCCTGCCCGAAGCCCCAACGCCGTCGCATTTGGACGATCCCATCGGGGCGGGCTGGCTCGCCGCCGAGCGGCACGGGCTGCTGCCCACCCTGCGCACGGCGGTCGAGCACGGCATGCTCGAGGACGCCTGGCGGCTGGCGGCGGGCTGGTCGCCGTACCTTGACCTGCGCGGCGACTATTCGCTGTGGACCGAGGCGCTTCAAGCCGTGCTGCCCGCACTCGACGGGCCGGACCACCCGCTGGGCCGGGCCGTGCTGCTGCGCGACCTCGGGCAGGTCGCCATCTACCGCGACCAGCTCGCCCTCGCCCATGAGCGGCTCGCCGCCTCGCTGGAGCTGTTCGAAGGGCTTGAGCATCGGGGCGGCGCCGGGGTCGCCCACATCGGGCTGGGCACCGTGCAGCGCGTTCGCGACTGCGACGACGCCGCGATGGAGCACTACCTGGCCGCGCTCGACGCGTTCGAGGCGGTCGGCGACCGGGCCGGGGAGGCGGTGGCGCGCAACGCCATCGCCTTCGTCTGGCTGCGCCGGGGCCGGCTCGACGAGGCGGAACCGTGGCTGCAGCGGGCGTTCGACCTGGCCGGGGAGGCGGGCGACGCGCACCGCCAGGCGCAGGTCCGGCGGCGCTTCGCGGTACTGCGGCAGGAGCAGGGCCAGCTTGCCGCCGCCCAAAGCGAGCTGGACGCGGCGTTGCAGACCTTCGAGTCGCTGGGTGACCAGCACTGCGCCTCGTACGCCCGGACCGCCCTCGGCGAGCTGTGCCTGCACCAGGGCGACCTCGCCCGGGCACAGCGGCTGTTCATCGACGCCCTCAGCGTCGGCCGGGAGCTGGAGGACATCACCACCCAGGCGCAGGCATACGGCCGGCTCGGCGAGGTGAGCCTGCGCGCCGGGCGGACCGTGGCGGCGCGCCGCTACCTGGCGCTTGCCGTGCGCAGCTGGCAGCTGGGCTCCAACCCGGCGCAGGCGCGGCGGGCGCAGCAGGTCCTCGATCGGATAGGCGCCGGGCCACCGGATACAGACGACAGTTGACGATCAATGTATGCGGACTGTATGTGCCTACGGCACGATCGGCTTGGACCGGCAACCGCCGGGCGGTATCGCGGCGATGGCCGCCTGACCGAGGAACCGATGTGTCCGCTATGCCAGTACCGGCCGGCAACCCGCGCCCGACCGAGGACGCGCTGCGGTGGCAGCTCGAGCGGGTGGGGTCCACGGCGTGGGAGGGCTTCGGCCTGAAGTTCCAGCGGATGGCGTTCGGCTTCGCCGTCGAGACCGGTGTCGCCGACGAGTGCGAGGCGCTGCGCTGGCTGCTGGCGCGGGACGGGATCGGCGCCGGCGAACCGCCCCGCGGCAAGCTCGCGTGGTACGAGGCAAGCGGCGGCGTGAGCGTCCTGTCCAGCCTGGGCGACGGCAAGGTCGTCGGGGCCGGTGTCAACGGCGCGATCGGCGTGATGCACTACCTTGACCGCCCCGGTTACGCCGGCTGGTCGGAGCCGATCTTCCCGTACGCGAGCTGATTTCCGTCCCACCGCGTGTCGTTTCCCGTACAGCGTTCGCTCGTTGCTGGGTTGACGATGTGACCGGAGGTGGGTGTGGTGGCGCTTCGGTTGGCGACCTTCAACGTTGAAAACCTGTTCGCTCGGGCCAAAGCGCTCGACCTGGCGACGTGGGACGAAGGGCAGGAGGCGCTTGCCGCCTTCGACACATTCAACGCGGTGGCGCAGGAGGACGTCTACACCGACGCCGACAAGGCGACGATGCTTCAGGCCCTGACCACGCTGCGGTACCTGGTGCGCACGAGCGCCGGGTTGCGGCTCAACAAGCGGCCCTTCGACGACGCGTGGGCGGTGCTGCGGGAGAACCGCGGCGACTTCCTGGTGGCGCCGGCCAAGGCCGAGCCGCGGATCGTGGCCGGTGGCCGCAAGGACTGGCTGGGCTGGGTGGAGCTGACCAACGAGCCGGTCGACGAGGTGGCCACCCGGATGACCGCCAAGGTCGTCAACGAGGTGGGCGCGGACGTGCTGTGCGTGGTGGAGGCGGACAGCCGGCCGTCGCTGGTGCGCTTCAACCAGCAGCTGCTCGGTAACCGGTACGGCCACGCGCTCCTGATCGACGGCAACGACCTGCGGGGTATCGACGTCGGCCTGCTGTGCAACGCCGACATCGACGTGCGCTGGATGCGCAGCCACGTGGACGAGCCCGACGACGCCAACCCCGACCGCATGCTGTTCAGCCGGGACTGCCCCGTGTATCACCTGAGACTGCCCGGCGGCACCGACCTGTTCGTGATGCCCAACCATCTCAAGAGCCAGTCGTTCGCCGGTGGCAACCCGGATCCGTTGCGCACCAGGCAAAGCGAGCGGGTCGCCGCGATCTATCGCCAGCTGCGCGCCGACGGCGCCGAGCTGATCGCGGTGCTGGGCGACCTCAACAAGGGGTCGGACAAGAACGACCCGCGGCGCCAACCCACCCTTGAGGCGTTGTTTCCGCCGCGCTCGTCGCTGGTGGACGCCTACGGCCTGCCCAAGTTCCGCGGGCTGTTCGACCCGAAGGATCCCGGCCACCAGCGGCCTGGCACCTTCCAGTCGTGCACCCTGACCAACCGGCTCGACTACATCCTGCTCTCGCCGGAGCTGGCGGAGCTGGTGACCGGCGGCGGCGTGTTCCGCAAGGGCCTGTGGGGCAACCCGGGGAACGTCAAGCCGCCGAAGCTGTGGTCGATCTACCCGGAGATCACCGAGGCCCGGCACGCCGCCTCCGACCACGCCGCCGTGTGGGTGGACCTCAACCTTTAGCTGGTTACTTGAGCACTACGACGTCGTAGTAGTCGAGGCGATCGATGGTTAGCCGCAGCCTGCCGCGGTGACAGGTGAAGGCGGGACTCTTCGATCCGGGGAAGTCGGGCGAGACCAGGGTTACCCGTCGCGGGCAGGACGGCAGATCGGCCTCCACGGTGAAGCCGGTCTGCGGCACAATCCCGGTGTCGAGGTCGTAGCGGTGATTGACGAGATGGATCGTCCGGGCCCCGCTACCGCGCTGCACCAACAGGCTTGCCGACACGTCGCTCACCGCGGCGCGGACCGGCGAAGCCCCGATGTCGTTGTCGCGGAACAGGGATCGGTGGTCCCGGTAGAACTGGCTGTAGGTGCGGAAGAAGCCGAGCATGCCCAGCTGCTCCGCGGTCGGGCTGCCGACCGTGTCCTTGAGGTGGAAGGCGGGGAAGATGCCGTTGGCGTAGGCCTCGGCGCCGAAGATCTGCCAGTAGTCCTTCTTCTCCCGCAGCGGCAGGTTCAGGTAGTTGGTCATCATGTCGTTCGGCCAGTCGATGAACACGACGACCGGGACGCCGGGGCCCGCGATCTGGCGGCTCTTCTCCTTGAGGTACCGGTAATTCGCCTGAAGTGACTTGGCTCCGTTGAGATGGCCGTCGACGACGGGTACGTAGTCGGCTCCCCGGCCGTCGGGCGTCTGCTCGTCGGGGTTCCACGGGTACATCCCGACGCTGTTGTAGTCCACGTAGGGCAGAAGCCCGTTGGAGCTGATGAGGATGCGCCGGTGTGCCGTGCGCCAGGCATGGGCGCGCAGCTCGCCGACCATCTCCTTCCAGTAGCGCCGCAGGTAGGTGCCGGTGAACGAGAAGTCATCGGCGTACATCCGGTTGGCCGTGGCCCGCCCCCACTCGCCGGCCATGGGATTGGCGGCGGTCAGCGGGTTGAGGTTCCAGCCGTTGGCGCGCAAGTACTCGCGATAGTTGAAGTTGCGCTCCAGATCGCCGGGTGCGACGTCGCGGCGCGGGAGGTTGTCGCCGGTCATCCCGAAGCGGGACTTCCAGTCCGCGCCGGTGAAGGCGGGGTACTTCGCCAGCAGGTAGCGGTTGAAGTCGGCCAGGGCGTAGTCGTCGAAACCCTCGTTGCCGTTGAATCCGTACTTCAGCCCGCCGCTGAAACCCGCGTTGACCTCGTCGAGGTTGATCCCGTCCACCCCGCCGTCGATCTGGATCTTAGCCCAGCCGAGCAGATAATCGCGGTAGCGAGGATTGAACATGTTGCCCCGCCGGGCCGGGATGGGGAACCCGAATTCGTCATGCGGCACCGGATTGTTGTCGGCATCGCGGGTCGACATGTCGTCGAAGATCTCCGGGGTGGCGAAGTCGTGCGGGAAGATCACGCTGGCCGTGCCGCTGCCCATGAAGGTGATGCCCTTATCGTGGTACCGGCGGATCTGCTCGAAATTGTAGTCGCCGGCCTCATCGCCGTTGGTCGACCACTTGCCGATGGCGCGAATGGTGATATCCGGTACCAGCTGATAAACCTGAGGATCCTCCTGGTGCACATCGGACTGGCTGAAGCCGAAGACCGTGAAGCCCGGCGGTCGCGCCGCACCCGCCGCCGCGGGCTGGGCCGTCACCGCGAGTATGAGCGAAGCAACGCAGGCCGACCAGCGCACCGCTCCGGATCGCCGTGGCATCATGTTTCCTCCCGATCCGATGATCGCTACATGGGCACGCATCGATCTTAGACCGATACCGTGGAAAAGTGCGGGCGACGCGGTGGCGGGCCGCGTACGGTGACTTGCGTGACCGACCTGACCATGCAAGACGCCCTGTTCCGGCTGGCCTCCTACTGGAACGGCCGGGGTTGCCTGGCCGTGCAGCCGATGAACACGGAGGTCGGAGCGGGAACCCTCAACCCGGCGACGGTGCTGCGGGTGCTCGGTCCGGAGCCGTGGCGGGTGGCGTATGCCGAGCCGTCGGTCCGCCCCGATGACGCGCGCTACGGCGAGAACCCCAACCGGATCCAGACCCACACCCAGTTCCAGGTGATCCTCAAGCCCGAGCCG
>DASUXL010000363.1:0-4098 GCA_036377915.1 Candidatus Limnocylindrales bacterium | reverse complement strand
CGGGTCTCGCGACCAGTGTGAGGCGAAGTCCTCGCTGCTCATGCCTGCGACTTCGGCGAAGGTGGTGAGGTGTTCGGTCCCGCCTTCAACGGCTGCGGCGATACGCACCAGCACGCCGGAGATGGCCGAGCCTCCGGCCTCCACCTCGATGCCGACGGAGGAGAGGGCGTTGGCCAGTGCGAGCACGTCCGCCTCGCTGGCGCCGATGATCGACCCCGCGCCTGCGATCCGCTGCGCCATCATCACGATCTCGCGCTCAGTGGAGGCACCGTTGTTGCCCAGCTCCACCAGGGCAGCCGCAAAATTGTCCACATCGTCCGGTGCAGTGCCCATGACGTTCATCAGCTGCGCGATGGCGGTGGCTGCCTCGTCCGCGGTCAGGTTCGTGGACTCGCCAAGCGCCACCATCACCGAGGTGAAGGCGGCGATGTCGCCGGTGGCGACGCCGAGTTGTCCCGCCGCCGCTGCGACCGCGGCGATCTCCTCGTGGGTGGCGGGGAGGTTGCGGGCCATATCCCGCAGGTCCTCTTCCAGCATCGCCAACTGCTGCTCGGACCCGTCGACGGTTTTGGCCACACCGGTCCAGGCGGCCTCCCACTGGATCGCCGCCCGGGTCGCCAGCATCAATCCGGCGGCGATGCCACCGCCGACGATGAGCATCCCGCGGCCAACCCGCTCGGCGGCGTCCAGCGTTCGCTGCATCGCCTGCTCTTGCTCACGGGCGGCACGCGACACCTCGGCGGCCCGCTGCCGCGCGAGACCGCCGAGTCGGTCGATCTCCCGGGACAGCTTGACTGTGACGGTGGTGGCGTTCAGCAGCTCGCGTCGGTAGCCGCTGGCGTCGGCGTCGAGCTTCGCCTTGACGCTTCGAGTGGTGGCGGGCTGAGTCAAGGCGCCACCCCCTGGTCATCACTTCGCTGGTGGCCTCCGCGGGCGGCGCGGCTGTAGCTCGACTCGGTGGATCAGGGCATGCGGGTGGTAGGCGTTCTTCTTGTTGAACTTGTCCTCCGACATGGACAGTGCGGTGCACCGGTAGCAGCGCAGCGGCGACAGCGCCACGTACTTGCCGGTCGCGTCGAGTTCGCCGGAGTTCGCATCGTCGGTGGTCTCGTGGAGGTCGCCGCCGCAGCGGTGACAGCGGGCGTCACGCCATGCGGCGAGTGCGAGCATCCAACCGCGCTGCTGCTCGTCCCACTCCGCTTCGCTGCTGGTGATGGAGCGGGTCAGGCGGCCTTGCTCGTCGTGCTCGTAGACCGTGACCTGCCGCGGCTCCCAACCTTCGAGGCGGCGGAGGGAGATGCCGAGTCGCTCTGCCGCCTCGACTCGGTGTCGGAGGTCCTCGTCATCGAGGCGGCGCGCGAGAAAGGGACGTCGACGCCGTCCCTGTTGAGGTGCAGCGCCGTGGTTATCAGCTGGCCGTACTGTCCGTCGGTCAGCTTCGAGTCCAACTGGTCCCACTGCGTGGGCGTCAGTTCGGGTTCGACGACGGATGCGCGTACCAGGGTGTCCCAGAACGGAGTCGACTCCACGTTGAACCCGGCGCGCAGATCCTCCAGATTGGCCTTGCCCTTGTCATCCCGGCGCGGCGGATGCTTCTCGATGAGTTCATGCCACACCACCTGGTCGGCCGGCATCCCGGGCGTGCGGCGGCGAGGGAGCGCCCGGAGCCGGAACGGCACGGTGCCGGCGCGCATCTCCGCCTCGACCGCGGCCATCTCCTCTGCGATCCTGCGCTTGCGGGCTCGCTCGACCATGAGGGCCTGCTCGTCGTCGCCCGGGGCCGCAGCCCAGTGGGCCTGCAGCACGTCCCACTGGGCCTGCAGGTGGCCGCGCAGGCACAGGTGGACAGTCCTCTCGGGCCGCCCGTCCTCGCCGAGCAGAGCGGCGATATCGAGCGGCGCTGGAGCTTTGGCTCCGGTGGCTTTGCGGGCGTTGGACACGGGTCCTCCTGGCCGGTTGCAGGCCGGTTGGGTTGATCAGGAGTCCCGTACGCACCGGCCAAGGACGCACGGGACTCCCGTCTACGGGGCTAGCTGGCGGCGACCGCGACGTCCTTGGCGACGCTGTTGCGCACGAAAATCCGCTGCATCACGCGGAGTCGGCCGTTGGCCTCCGGCGGCTGCTTCATCTGCTCGCCGCACTCGGCCGGCCACACCTCCACCAGGTCGCCGATCTCGATGTCGTCCTCGAAGTCGGCGCCCCATCGGGACACCACGTAGCCCAGCTCGCCGGGGCGCAGCGTCGCGAACGGCTCGTTGTCGGACGCCTCCAGGTCCTGCCCCTGGTACACATAGGTCAGGTTCAGCGAATAGGTGAACCGGCCGCGGCGCTCGAACGTCTGCCGGGAGCACAGTCGGTTGTCGGTGGACACCTGCTCATCCACCGCCGGGGCGAACCCGTCGTCGGTGAGGTAGCAGGACAGGTCGATCACCGCGGCGTCGGTCAGCTCGGCAAGGGTGGGTCCGGTGACGTCGTCGATCACCGGCACCCACAAGACCTTTACCGAGCCGTCGGCCGGGATGCTCGTCGGCACAGGCTGCGTCATCGTTACTGCTCCTTGCTGGTTGTGCCGGGCGGCCGGCGGTGATGTGGGCTGGCCGGTTTGCCCGCGAGGTCACGCAGCGGCTTCGCGGGACGTGGATGGGCGGCTCTGCGCGGCGGGTAGCGGGTGACGATCTGGACGCCGCCGGTGGCGAGGTAGGCGCGGGCGGCGATCGCGGATGCGTCCCACTGGTGGCCGGTGCGTAGCGAGCGGAGCCGTAGGTATGTCGCCAACCCGACACCTCCATGGCGTGACCGGGCCTGCGCCGCCGGGTGTCGTCACCTACGGTGTGCGCATGGATCGGAGGCTGGTTTCTCTCATCGCCGCCGCCGTGGCTGTTGCGGCGATCGCGGCCGGGCTGCTCGCCGGCATGTCCGGGGTTCAGGCGCTCGGCGTGGACTGCGGATCGGCGTTTTCGCCCGATGGCGAGTCCGCGCTGGTGGAGGACCTGACCGACGCGATGCTCGGCGGTGAGTCCGGTGCGGCGACCCAGGCTGCGTGTGCCGACGCGATCGGTAGCCGACGAGGGCTGGCGATCACGCTGCTGGTGGTCGGGGGGCTTGCTGCCCTCGTCGCGTTGCTGGCTACCCGGAAGCCGAGACCGCCTGCGCGGCGTCAGGAGCCGACAGCAGGGACTGGCTCAGACGACAGCCGGAACATGGACACGCCGCGGTAGGTGGGGGTTCCCTCCGGCGTCCACAGGTCCTCGTTGCGGGTGATCGGCACCTGTATCGGCACTTGCCAGATCAGCCCGGCCCGGTAGCCCGTGATCGTCGGTCGCTGGCCTTGAAGGGCGTAGCCGCACCGGTCGAGCACCAACGCCACCTCGTCCTCGTCGCGGCCCACGCCGGTGAGCTGTACCCGCGAGTCCGGCGAGGCGAGGTTGCCGGCGAGGTTGCCGCGGATCAGCGTGGCTGGGATCACCCACACCACCACGTACGGGTAGGTCAGCTCGTGATCGGGACGGGTCACTTTGCCGTAGTACACGTCGGTGCCTGCAGGTAGGGCCGCTTCGAGCAGGTCCTGAACGGCTCGGCCGAACAGGCGCGAGATGTCGCCGGACATCAGGCCAGCGCCTGACCCGTGAGGTCGGCGAGGGCGGCCAGGAACGACGGCTCCACCTCGTCGAACGCCGGCCCCAGGAACGGCTGCGGAGCCATTCGCGCCGTCCCCAGTTCCACATAGATGCCGTAGTCCGCTTCGGGGCCGATCTCCGCCGACACTAGGTCACCACGAAACAACAGACTTGTGTTGATCGAGTTGCGGAGGTTGCCGGTATCAACAGCCGCGCGGAGCTTCGCTCCACGCTCGACCGCGAAGGCGGACTTCCGCACGACGGCCGCCACCTGCATCTGTGTCGCCTTCCCGGCAACGTCGAACGACCGCGCCAGGGACCGGATCTCGCTGCCATCGAAGGTTATCGAGTCCGCCATATCTGCTCCTCAGCGGCTGGTGACCGGGGCGTCGGAGACGACCAGGTCTCGTTGCCACAGGACGCTGCCGGTGCGCACGTTGTGGACCCACAGCGGCCGACCAACCAGGTGAGCGTCACCCGC
>DASUXL010000362.1:0-33433 GCA_036377915.1 Candidatus Limnocylindrales bacterium | reverse complement strand
CTGGAGCGATGCCGCAACCCTTGACCTCCTGACCTACTTGCGCGCCTCCTCCGGCGGTCCGATCACCCTGATCGTGACCTGTCGCAGCGATGAGGCTCCGCTCGACCCGGCGGTCGCGCGTTGGGTCGAGCAGGCCCGCAGGCCCGAGACGGTAAGGCTGGAGTTGGCCGGCCTGTCCCGGCCGGCCATCGCCGAGCTCGCCGGGCAGGCTCTCGACAGCACCCCGCACGAGGCAATGATCGAAGAGCTGCACCGGCGTACGGAAGGCAACCCGTACTTCGCCGAAGAGCTCATCGCTGCCGCCGTCGCCGCCGGTGCCGGGCGGCAGGAAGTGGCTCTGACCCGCCAGCCGCCCCGGGCGCTTGCCGAGCTTCTCGTGGCGCGCTCGCGTCGGGTCAGCCCTGCGGCCCGCGCCGTGCTCGCGGTGCTCGCCGTGGCGGGACGGCCCATCCCCGAGACGGTGGTCGCCCGGGTCACCGGGATGCCGGCGGCCGACGTGGCCGTGGCAATGCACGAGCTCGTCGATTCCAGGCTCGCGCTGCCGGACAGTGTCCGGCCCGAACTCGGTTGCCGCGCAAGGCATGCTTTGCTCGCCGAGGCGGTCGCCGGTGACCTGCTGGCCGACGAGCGCCGCGACGCCCACGCCGGGATAGCCGCGGCGCTGCGGGCGATGGAGGATCCGGCGTTGTCGGCGGAGATCGCCGGTCACTGGTCCGCCGCCGGCCGGCCCTACGACGAACTCGGTTCCCTGCTCGACGCCGCCGGGCACAGCCACCGGATGCGCGCGTACTCGCAGGCCGCCGACCTCTGGCAGCGAGCGACCGGCATCGCGGAGGGCCTGCCCGACGCCGTGGAGAAGTCGGGTGCCGAGCCGGGGTGGCTGCGGATCAGGACCATCGACGCGCTGCAGGCGTGCGCCCGGGACCTGGACGCATGGGCCCTCACCGGGCAGACCTACGAGAAGTACGGCGACTCGGCGGACAGTGCGTTGCGGGCGGCGATCCTGCACCGGACCGCCTGGTATCACGGCGTCATCGCGCAGCGCGAAGCGTCTAAAAGCACGGCCTACGCCCTTTTCGAAGAGGCGTCGCGCATCTACGAGACCGTGCCGTCCTCGCCCGAGTACGCGCGCATGCTCGCCGACCACGCAAACTTCATGTGGATGGACAGCCACGACAGTGCCAGCGAGACCATCTATCGCAAATCGCTCGACGTCGCCGAGCGTTGCGGAGCCGCGCTTGAAGCAGCGCACGCGTTGACCGGTCTCGCCGACGTCGCGTTCCTCTACGGCGACCCGTCTGACGGGTTCGCCTTGCTTGACCGCGCACGGGACCGCGCCCGATCCGAACCGTACAGTGAGCTGACCATTCGGGTCGACTTCTTTACCGCCGACTACCGCAGCAACGCACTGCTCAAGATGGGGCATCTGGCCCAGGCGGAACGGGTCGCGTTGGACGGCCTTGAGCGTGCCCGCCGGGCGGGGGCGGCGGCGGGGTACCCGGGAGCGGTCCTGCACCACAACGCGGCGGAGGCGCTGCTTGAACGCGGCCTCGTCGACGCCGCGGCCATGCTCGTTTCCGAGGTGCGTGACCGCGAGCCGAGGCTGGACAACTGGAACCTGCACCTGTTGCAGGCGCAGGTCGAGATCTGCCGCGGCGAGATCGACGCCGCCGTCGCCCGCACCCGCGCCGTCGACCTGCTCGGCCTGGCCGGTCCCAGGATGTGGGTGTACGAGCGGATGCGGTTCCTGCCCCGGGCCGCGCTCTGGGCCGCGGATCCCGCCGCGGCCCTGGAGCCGGTCGAGCAGGCGCTGGAGCTGCTGGGCGGCTGCGCCGTCGAGCTGCACTGCGGCGAGCTTTTCGCACTCGGTGCCCGAGCGGCGGCGGATCTGGCCGAGACCGCGCGGGCGCGCCGCGACGGCGAATCGGAACAGGCCGCCCTTGCCGCAGCCGACCGGCTCCTTGCCGCCCTTGAGCGGATGCGCGGCCGGCCGTTCATCGACCATCCTTTCCTGGCAACCATTCCCGGTGATCGGGCGGACTGGCAGGCCGAGCTGCGGCGTGCCCGCGGCGCGAGTGACCCCGACGCCTGGGCCGAGGCGGCCCGGAGCTGGCAGCGACTCGACCGTCCTCACCGCGTGGCGTACTCCCTGTTGCGGCAAGCACAGGCGCTGCTTGCCAAGTCACGCAACCCGGCCACCGCGGCCGGCGTGTTGCGGGCGGCGGCCGAGGCGGCGAGCGGGATGGCGCCCCTGAGCGTGGCCATACAGCGACTGGCGCAAAGGTCGCGGATCTCACTGCAGTCCACGCACATCCCGGCGCAGCTCGCGACGACAGACCCTTACGGCCTTACCACTCGGGAGCGGCACGTGCTCCGGCTGCTCGCCCGGGGCCACACCAACGCCCAGATCGGCGCGGAACTGTTCATGAGCCCCAAGACAGCGAGCGTGCACGTGAGCAACATCTTGCGCAAGCTCAACGTGGCGAACCGCGCCGAGGCGGCGGCCGTGGGCGAGCGGGCCGGACTGACGGATCCTGATTCCTAGCGTTACAGTCATGCCCGTGTATTTTGTGTATCGCTCGCATTACGAGGGGCCGTTGGGCAAACTGGTGCGCCGGTTGCCGGACAAGACCGTGCTGGACTGGTTCAATCGCGGTTGGACGGCCCCGGACCCGGATGCCTTCATCAAAGCCGAGTTGGGCGCGGACCCGTACGGCCTGCACACCATCTTCGACAAGGCGCTGGAGGATGAGCTGCCCCCGCCGCAGACCACCGGCCAGCTGCGCTCGCTTCTGTCCGAACACCTATACGTCGAAGGCGGCGAGGAGAACATCCAGCTCGACGACCACAGCCTCCGGGTCCTGACCGACGACGACGAGGTTCAGCTTGCCTACTTCTTGTTCGACGACCACATCGTCGCGGCGGCACCCGATCGTTTGGCCTACCTGCTGCACGAGTCGTGGCCGCTGCCGGACGGGATCGACCGAGGCGGGCAGGCCGGGCCGTTCGACGCCGGCGTGCCGGTAACCGCCGCAACGCCGGCCGGCACGGCGGCGGCGACCACCTATGCGGTCTTTCTCACGTTCTACGACGGTTCGAGCCTGGACCTTGTGCCGCCGATGGCTTTCCCGGGCGTTGCCCTGCCCGAGCTTGCCGGGCACCTGCGACACATAGACATTCCCGAGGACGAGGCGCCCGACGAGCTGAGGGTGTTGCGGGCGCTTGTCGCGCCGGACGAGCAGGACCTGCGGCCGGCGTTGGAGCGATGCAACCGGTGGCCCGGTTTCAATCTCAACTTCGACCACGATTCCTGGCCGGACCTGCCCGAGGAGCACGGCGCGGCCCACGCGGCGGCGATGCCACGGGTGGACTCGGCCGAGTTCACCGCCGGCCGGCGCCCCGACGCCTCCCTGCTGCAGCTGAGCGACCATATTGCCCAGCTGGCAATGCACCGCGACGAGTACTTCGGCTACCAGCAGTGGTACCTGTTCGACACCGTCTGGGCGGCATCCCATCCCGACCTGGCCCGGTCGCTGCTGCGCTACGCCAGCCACTGGGACCCGCTCGATCAGTGAGAGATTAGGCTGGTGGGAGCCGGGCCACGGGAATGGAGGACGCGATGGCTTCGACCGACGCTGAGGTGAGGGCGCTTTTGGACAGTCAGTCCGAGGCCATCAGGATGAAGGACATCGACCAGCTCATGTCGCTTTACTCTCCCGAGATCATCTACTTCGATGTGGTACCCCCGCTTGAATATGCCGGATCCGCTGCACTGCGCGGGAGATTCTCGCAGTGGTTCGACGGCTTTGTTGGTCTAATCAGGATGGACGCCCGCGACCTGAATGTCTCCGCGGGCGCGGACATCGCGGTCGCCTGCTGGCTCAGCCGAGCCAGCGGGACCCTGAGGGACGGGCGCGAGGTCGGATCCTGGGTACGCGCGACCAGTTGCTGCCAACGATCAGATCAGGGATGGTTGATCATCCATGAACATGTCTCGCTGCCGGTTGACATGAGGACCGGGAGTGCGGTGATAGACCTTCTGCCCTGAGCTTGCGTACATCACACACAAAATCCCAGCGTAAAGCACCCGGGCCGAACAAAGATGGACAATGCGCGCTGGTGGCAGGTAAGGGCCACCGGCGACTTTCCCCTTCCCCAGTCCGAGGCGGCCGCACTAGATTGATGCCATTCTTCGCTAGGCATCTCACGGGGAGCGCTGCATGAAGTGGTTGGCAGGTCGGCCCTTGGCGGCAATCGATGAAACCGGCGACCACGTCTGTCCATGCCCCTCATGCAGCCCAAGCCGGTGACTTCCGGCACTCAGCCGACGTAATCCCGAGGAGACCGCGCAGGTCGATCTCGCGATAACGGCACGCTGGCAACGGATTGGTCCCTCGCTGCCGCCCGGTCTTGCCGACACCCGGCGCCCGGTCCGGCGGCCGGACCTTGCTGTCCCGTGACTGTCCGAAGTGGTCCGTCTCAATCTCCTGAAAGGGCAGGGCATGAAGCGCACAGCCTTCTTCGCCGTCGGTGTCCTTCTGTGCACGCTGGCATACGCGCCGCCCGCTTCGGCGGCGCCGTACAAGCCTGGCAAACCGCAGGAGGAGCCGAAGGTTTTCGGGTACACGGCCGTACCGTCGGGGCTCCCACAACAGAGCACCGGCCGGCCGTTCCAAGCGAGCGAACCAACATGGCCCGCAGAGTCCACAGTGGACGTCGCGTTGCCGTACGCACGGTCGCGCAAGCCCAGCGACGAGGGTGCGGTCAAGGCCGAAGGGCTGCCGGTCACCATCGAGTCCTCAGCGATAGCACAGGCGCGCGTGCAAGCCTTCGGGCGCGCACGGACCGAGGCCGCCGGGGTGCAGGGCGTGCTGTTGCGCGTCGGCCGGGTCGATGGCGTCGCCGCCACCGGCCCCGCTGAGATCACGGTGGACTACAACGCTTTCCGCTGGGCATACGGCGGCGACTGGGCGGCACGGCTGCGGCTGGTGGCCTACCCCGAGTGTGCATTGACGACGCCGACCGGGCCGCTGTGTCAGGGTGAGGCGCTGCCAAGCCGCAACGATGTCAAGGCGGGGAAGGTCAGCGCACGTGTGGAGGTACTTGGCCAGAGCACCGTGGCCACGCCCGCGCACGGCCGGACCGCCTCGGACGAACCGGCAGCCAACACTGTCACCGGGGGCACGCTGATCGGGATCACGGCCGCGCCGGCGGGTTCGACCGGCGACTACAAGGCGACGTCGCTGTCACCGTCGGCCACCTGGAGCGCGGGCAACAACTCCGGCGACTTCTCGTGGTCGTATCCGCTGCGGATGCCGCCGGCGCTTGGCGGGCCGGCGCCGTCGATCGCGCTGAACTATTCGTCGTCCAGTGTGGACGGTCGGATGGCGTCGGCGAACAACCAGCCGTCGATCATCGGCGAGGGTTTCGAGTGGCACCCGGGATACATCGAGCGCCGGTACAACGCCTGCGCCGAAGACATGGGCTCGGGGGCCAACAACACCACCAAGACCGGCGACCAGTGCTGGGAGACCGACAACGCCTCGCTCAACCTGGCGGGCCACGCCGGTGAGCTGCTCAAGGACCCGAACGACGGCAACCGTTGGCATCTGCGCAACGACGACGGTACCCGCGTGGAGCGCAAGACCGGCGCCGGCAACGGCGACAACAACGGGGAGTGGTTCCTGGTCACCACGACCGACGGGACGCAGTACTGGTTCGGCGGCCGGCCGGGCTCCGAGTCGACACTCGTGTCCACCGTGTACGGCAACCACTCCGGCGAACAGTGCCACCTGTCCAGCTTCGCCGCCTCCCACTGCAACCAGGGCTACCGCTGGCAGCTCGACCACGTCGTCGACCGCCACGGCAACACGATGTCGCTGACCTATGCCAAGGAGAAGAACAAGTACGGCAAGAACAACTCGACCACCGACCTCGTCGAGTACGACCGGGCCGGCAACATCGTGAAGATCGAGTACGGCACACGGACCGGGTCGGCCGGCAACGCGCCGATGGTCGTGGAGTTCACGATGGCCGAGCGGTGCCTGACCAACTGCACCGACAAGAAGAACTACTTCGACGTGCCGACCGACCAGGAATGCACGGCGAGCCCATGCGACGACCACTCGCCGTCGTTCTACACCAAGCGGCGGCTGTCCACCGTCAAGACCCGGGTGCTGGGCACGAGCGGATACCGCGACGTGGAGCAGTGGACGCTCACCCACTCCTTCCCCGATCCCACCGACAGCATCACGCCGGCCCTGTGGCTGGAGAAGATCTCGCACACCGGCTTGGTGGGCGGCGGCGACTCCGTGCCCGACATCTCCTTCGCCGGCCAGTACCTGCCCAACCGCGTCGACACGGCCGGCGACCAGTACCCGGCGATGAACCGGTTCCGGATCAGGACGATCACCTCGGAGTCCGGTGGAAAGATCGACCTCACCTACTCGTCTCAGGACTGTGTCGCGGGTTCGCGGGTGCCGGACAAGAACAACCTGCACACCAACAACTTGCGCTGCTATCCGGTGAAGTGGATACCGCCGGGGCACACCAACCCGATCGACGACTTCTTCCACAAGTACCTGATACGCGATGTCGTGGAGGCGGACATCTTCGGCTCCTCGACCCGGACCCTGACGCACTACGACTACCTCGGCGACCCGGCCTGGCATTACACCGACGACGACGGGTTCGTCAAAAAGGAGTACAAGACCTGGTCGGTATGGCGTGGCTTCGGCACCGTGCGCACGGTCAAGGGCGATGGCACCGACGGCCCGCAGTCCGTGGAGGAGCGGCGTTACTTCCGCGGCATGCACGGCGACAAGCTGCCCAGTGGCACCCGGACGGTGACCATGCCCGCGATCGCGCTTGGCAACGTGCCCGCGGTCAACGACGAGGACGCCTTTGCCGGGCAGGCCCGGGAGACCATCGTGCTCAACGGCGCCGCGGAGGTGTCCGCCTCGGTCGTCGAGCCCTGGCAGTCGAACCCCACCGCGAGCCGGACCATCAACGAACACACCGTGCATGCGCGGTTCGGCAACAACAAGGTGGAGCACAAACGCACCACATTGGACGGTGGCCGGCCCGCCCGCCTCACCAAGAAGGTCAGCGAGTTCGACGAGTACGGCATGCCGACGAAGGTGGACAACTTCGGCGACACCGCCAAGCCCGACGACCAGGAATGCACCCTCATCGACTACGCGCGCAACACGGCCTCGTCGGTGTGGATCCTCGACAAGACGTCGCGCGAGCGCAGGTACGCCGTGGACTGCACCAAGGTCGCCGCGGGCGGGCTCACCGCCGACGACGTGCTCGACGACACCCTCACCGCCTACGACGGCCTGGCCTTCGGCGCCGCACCCACCCGTGGACTGGTGACCCGCGTCGATGCGATCAAGGCATTCTCCGGTGGGGTACCGACGTACATCACCACGTCGCGGACGACCTACGACGACCACGGGCGCACGAAGGAGGCGTGGGACATCCGGGGCGGCCGCACCCTGACCGAGTACACGCCCGCGATCGGCGGCCCGCTGACGAACACCAAGGAGACCAACCCGCTGGGCTGGACCAAGAAATCCACCAACGAGCCCGCGTGGGGCCTGCCCAAGGTGCAGGAGGACACCAACGGCCGGCTCACCGCCTTCGCCTACGACCCGATGGGCCGGCTGACCAAGGTGTGGCTGCCGGGACGCAGCGACGCCCTGCCGGCCAGCATCGTGTTCGAGTACCACATCCGCAACAACGCGCACACGGTCGTCAAGACCCGCAGGCTCAACGCGGCCGGCGGATACATCGACTCCTACAAGCTCTACGACAGCCTGCTGCGCAACCGGCAGACGCAGGATCCGAACCACACCGGGGGCGCGGCGGCCGTGGTCACCGACGTCTTCTACGACTCGGCCGGCCGGGCTTTCAAGACGTTCGACCAGTACACAGCCTTCAACTCCGCGGGCCAGCCGGTCGCCCCGGGCCTGAACATCTTCAACGTGACAAGCAACATCCCGTCGTTCAAGCTGCGCCAGTACGACGGCGCGGCGCGGGAGATCGCCGAGATCACGATGGTGGACGGGCCGCCGGGCAGCCCGGGCGGTACCGAGAAGTGGCGCACCACCACCGTCTACGGTGGGGACCGCACGCACGTCACCCCGCCGCAGGGCGGTTCGGCGCAGACGACGGTGCTCGACGCGGACGGCAGCGTCGCCGAGATGCGCAACTATCACGCCGGGGTGCCGGCGGGAAGCGCGAGCGGGTTCGACAAGACCACGTATGTCTACAACCGCAAGGGCAAGCTCGAAAAGGTCACCGACCCCACCGGCCTGGTGTGGGAGTACAAGTACAACCTGCGCGGCAACGTGATCGAGGCCAAGGACCCCGACAAGGGTACGTCCACCACCGAGTACAACGACTTCGGTGACATCCGGTGGAGCAAGGACGCCAACGGCGTCACGCTTGCCTACACCTACGACGCCATCGGCCGCAAGGAGACGCTCCGCGACGGATCCGAGACCGGTCCCCTGCGCGCCAAGTGGTTCTACGACACTCTGAGCAACGGCACCCCGGTCAAGGGCCAGCTGGTCAAGACGATCCGCTACGACGGGACGGACGAATACATCAAGGAGCACACCGGTTACACGATCGACTATCAGCCCACGAATGTGAGGTACACGATCGCCGACCCGGACCTGCGCGGCTCGACCGGCACATACACCTACACCTACACCTACAACCAGGACGGTTCGACGGCGACGACCCGGTTGCCCGGCATGGGTGACCTCGCCACCGAGCAACTCACCCACGGCTACAACGCTTTGGGCAAAGCGACGACGCTGGACACCAGCATCGGCGCCACGGCCTACGTCTCGAACCTGATCGACAACACGCCGGGCACGCAGTACACGGCGTTCGGCGAGCTCGCCGCGATCCACCTGCGCCACAACTCAGGCTCGATGCTGGACATCCTCAAGACCTACAACACCCAAACCCGCCGCCTGGAACAGATCTGGACCACGCGGCAGACAGCTCCGACCGCCGTGTCCGACGTGCGGTTCGGCTACGACCCCATGGGCAACGTCACCAAAATCTCGGACGTGACCTCCGGCGACTACCAGTGCTTCAAGACGGACGCCGAGCGGCGCCTGGAAGAGGCGTGGACCCCGGCCGGAGGCGACTGCAACGCCGCTCGTTCGGTGGCCGCGCTCGGCGGTCCGGCAAAATACTGGCACTCGTATCGCTACGACCCTTCGGGCAACCGCAGGCAGCTGATCGAGAACTACACGCCGACCGGCGGCAGCCGCACGACCGACTACGCCATCAACGCGGGGACCCACCGGCTCGGCGCGACAAGTGTCGGCGGGGCCCAGACCGGCGCCTACACCTACGATGCGGCCGGCAATCTCAAGAGCCGGCCCACGCCGGGTGCGGGCACGCAGAGCCTGGACTGGGATCCCGAAGGGCACCTTGCCAAGAGCGTGGATTCGACGGGTACCACGACCTACATCTATGACGTGGACGGTAACCGCCTCGTGCGCAAGGATCCCGCCGGCAAGACGCTGTACCTGCCGGGTCAGGAGTTGCGGTTCACCACCGCGGGCGGCACGAAGAAGTGCACCCGCTACTACACGCACGCGGGCGAGACCATCGCCATGCGCACCAGCGCCGGGATCACGTGGATCGGCAACGACCACCACGGCACGGCACACCGCACGATCAACGCGGTGGGCCAGGCGATCGCCACCCGATGGGAGACACCCTTCGGCGCGCAGCGCGGGTCGAGCGGTACCTGGCCGGCCGCGATGGACAAGGGATTTGTCGGCGGTACCAAGGACAACACCGGGCTCACCCACCTGGGCGCCCGGGAGTACGACCCGTTGATCGGGCGGTTCATCTCGGTGGATTCGGTGATCGACAACAAGGATCCGCAGCAGATGAACGGGTACAACTACGCCAACAACTCGCCGATCACCGGCAGCGACCCGGATGGCTTGTGGCCCAAGTGGATGGACAATGCCGGAAAGGCGATGGAGAAGGCGGTCACGGCTGTCAAGGCGACGGCGACGGCTGTAGCCAACACCAACCCGGTGCTCAAGGGCATCCACGCCGCCAGCAACTGGGTGGCGAACAACGCCGGAACCATTTCGGCCGTGCTTGGAGTCGCGGCGGTAGTCTGCATGATCCCGCCGTTGACCGTGGCCGCACCGTTCCTCGGTGCCGCGTCCGCCGCGTTCGGCGCCATCGACACGGCCAAGTCCTGTATGGAAGGCGCGGGTCTCGACTGCGGCCTGGGTATCGCCGGGATGATTCCTGGAGCGCGGGCGCTCACCGGCATTGGCAAGGCTGCCAAGGCCATCGGCGATGCCAAGGACGCGAAGAAGGCGTTGGACGCCGCCACGGACGCGAAAATGCAGTACGACGTCGGCACGGAGGTGGGAACGATCGCCCGCAACGGGCCGATAAACAAGGGGCTCAAGCATGATGTGCGGGTGGCCCGCAACAATTACGAGGAGGCGCGCGACTTCAGAAATTCCGGTAGATGGGACGACAGTTACGGTTGGTGGGATGCCGCGGGCCACGCTTCGCTGACCGAGAACGTGCTGTGGGAATTCGTCTTCGAGAACGATAAGAACGGCCGTGGCAGCAGGCACGAAGCACTTGGCTTCAAGCCCTACTGCAACTGCAGGAAGCCGCCGAAGAAGACGACAACGTCGTCCTCTTCCCCGACACCGAGATCAACCAGCTCGTACATGGAGCGTAAGATGGCCGGACTCGAGTTCATCTAGAGGAGATCATCATGAAGGCCGTCGTCGGGCGGGATCTGTGGGACGCGGGCAGGTTCGCTGTCAGCGCCCTGGCCCGCCCGATGGCGAGCTGGATGAACCGCAAGGAGTTGCTCAAGGAGCCGGTCACGTCGGAAGAGGTCCGGCTCCTTGCGCGCACTCGGGCTCGCAGTTTCGGCGCCTCGGAGGTCGCCGTGTTCCTGCGCCAGTATGCATGGCTGTGGATCCTTTTCGGCTCAACGGCGGCGATGGTGGTCTTCTCCCTGCTCACACTGAATCCTGAACCGCCCGTCGCGGTCAGGGCCGTCCAGGCCGTGCTCGTAACGATGATCGCGCTGTCTGGCATGTTTCTCATGCTGATTGTCGCCCGCCTCACGGTGTTGCGGGCCGGTGGCAAATCCGGCTACGCGAACAATGCGTTCCTGCGCTGGATCGGTACCCCGTCTCATGTGGACAGTGTGATCGCGGCGTTGTGGGCGCTGTGTATCGTGCCGGCCGTCTTCCAATACCTTGGTGCCGGCGGCTAAATCCTAGAGCGAGCCAGGACGATGAGGCAGGCCGCACCCAGGGCCAGCTCCACGCCGGTCGCGACGATCAGCGGCGTGCCCGGCAGTCCGTCCAATGCGATGCTCAGCAGCCGTGCCAGCCCGTACCCGAGGAGCACCGCCGCGCCGGTGGCGGCGGCAAGGCTGGTGAGCCGCGTGACGACGGCTCCCAGAGCCACCAACAGCCCGGTCGCCAGAACCGCTCCCGCGGCGGCCCGGGCGTCGCTGAGCGCGGCCGGGCTATGGCCGAGATCGACGCCGTTGGCCGCGTAGAAGGCTCTGGTCGACGCGGTACCCGCTACGCCGATGACGATCCCCGTCAGTCCGGTCACCGCGAGGATGACTCGATCCGTGAGGCGCACGTGCCGAGGTGCGCGGGCAGTCCGCTCAGGACTGCCCGCGCGTTCGGTGGTCATTTCCAAGCCTCGGCTGCTGTGCGGCAGTAGTCGGCGAAGTCGCGTGGTTGCCGTGCAAGCGCTTTGGCCACGCCGTCGCCGGGTGAGGCGTTGCGTCCGTCGAACACTTCCTCGCACAGCTTGGTGAGCATGTCGGCGTAGTCGGGCCCGACAGTGGGCACCAGCGCGGCGTGGAACTGCGCTGAGGTTATGGGCAGGTAATCGACGGTGCGGCCGGCCGCGGCGGAGATCTCGGCCGCGGCTTGGGCGAAGGTGAGCAGCCGTGGTCCGGTCACTTCGTAGATCTGGCCGTCGTGCCCGTCCTCGGTGAGGGCAGCGAATGCCACGTCGGCGATGTCCTCCACGTCGACGAACGGCTCGGCGACCTCGCCCGCGGGCATCGCGATCATTCCGTTGCGGACCGAGTCGAGCAGGTACCCCTCGTTGAAATTCTGGGCAAACCAGCTCGCCCGCACGATCGCGTACTGCAGGCCGCTGCCCGCGATGATCTGCTCGCAGCGCTGTGCGCCGGATTCGCCGCGGCCGGACAGCAGTACCAGCCGTTGCACTCCGGCCTGCTGGGCACAGGCGACGAACGCGGTGATGGCCTCCGGCGCGCCGGCGGCGGCGAGGTCCGGAGCGTAGGTGATGTAGGCGTGGCTGGCGCCGCGCAGGGCGGCGGGCCAGGTGGACTGGTCGCCCCATTCGAACGCGGGCTCGGATCGGCGGGAAACGGCGCGGACCGCGTGGCCGGCTCCGGTCAGCCGGGCGACGACCCGTCGGCCGGTCTTGCCGGAGGCTCCGATGACAACTGTGAGTGTGTTCTGCATGTGGGCAAGTCTGCGGCGTTCTTTGAGGACGGACAATCATTCAAAGTCCATGATGGTTTACCCATCGTCCAGATCGGTAGGATGCCCGGGTCAGCAGCGTCTGTCATGATGCAGGTATGCCAAACACCCCGCGCGACTTCCCGGCATCGACCGACATCCTCGGCCAGACGCTGCATCTGCTCCGCCTGACCGGCGCCCTCTACTGCCAGGCCGAGCTGACCGCGCCGTGGGGCGTCGAGGTACCCGCGCTGCCGGGATGCATGACACTGCAGGTCGTCACCTCGGGCGCCTGCCGGCTCGAGGTCGACGGCGCCGAACCCGTTCTGCTCCAGCAAGGCAGCCTCACCCTCATCCCGCACGGCACCCCGCACCGGATCCGCAGCGGTCCCAACGTTGCCACGCAGCCACTGTTCGACATACCCGTCGAACACATCAGCGACCGCTACGAGGTCATGCACTACGGCGGCGGGGGTGAGCCGACCCATGCCACCTACGCGGTGATGCGCATCGACCACGCCGCGGCCCACCGCCTCGTGCGGCTGTTGCCGAAGGTGCTGCACGTCGACGCGTGGCAGACCGACGACTCGAGCTGGCTGCACAGCACCCTGCGCTTCATCACCGGCGAAGCGCGCACACCGCGGCCGGGCGGGGAAACCGTCATCACCCGGCTCGCCGACGTGCTCGTCATCCAGGCCATCCGCTCATGGCTCGAATCCGCCCCCGAGGCCAGGCAGGGATGGCTTGCCGCGCTACGCGACGAGCAACTGGGGCCGGCGCTGCTGGCGATCCACCGCAACCCCGGCCAACCCTGGACTTTGGACAGTCTCGCGATGCAAGCCGGGATGTCACGATCGGCCTTCTCGGCCAGATTTACCGCCACCGTCGGCGAACCGGCGATGCAGTACCTCACCGATTGGCGCATGCAGCTGGCACACCAGCATCTGCAGAGTTCCCAGGAACCGCTGTCGGCCGTCGCGCGCCGCTTCGGTTACGGCTCGGAGGCGGCGTTCTGCCGCGCGTTCAAGCGCGTCCACGGAACGCCGCCCGGCGGCGCCCGCCGCGAACCGGACGCGCTCACCGGGCTGGCGGACTCGCCTTCCGTTGCACAACGACATGGCGGCTACGACGAATCACGGTGAAGGTTCATCCCGGCCAGAAGGTGGAAGCCGATTATGGCGAAGACACCGAGCACGATGGCCAGCGAGTCGGGATCGATGATAGTGACTATGACGGTGGTCAGGCTGGTGAGACCGAGGGCAAGGCTCAGACTTCCGGCCAACCTCCCGAAGGAGAACATTGCCACGCCGACAATGGTGATGCCGGCCGCCATGAGGAACAGTCCGCTGATCAGCATGGCGTCGAAGATGCCTTGCGCCGCTTGCCATTGCATGACCAGTGCTTCCTTCTCCGGTGCGGTGGCACTCGCGGCGTGGAAGCGGTTGGACAGTCCCACGGTGGCGACGTGCGGAAGGGCTTCCGCGGCGAAAACGGCAAGCCCCAGAAGGTTCAGGGACGTGCCGAAGAGCGCGGCCGCCGGGTGGGTTCGGCGCAGGCGGTACAGCAAAGCCAGCGACAGCGGGACCCACAGCACCACGACGGCAAGGCAGAGGGCGTTTTCGACGGTCCGGGCGGCTCTGATCTCGGGAAATCTTGAGATCGGGCCGCCCGGCCCGGCCGGGTCGGGGCCGGCCAGGACCGCCACCATGACGAAGATTGCGAGGAAGAGCAGGCTTCCGGAGATTCCGGCCAGACTTCCCCATCGCGCGATGCTTTTCTCTTGGTGGGTACCCATCATGCTCTCCTTTTGACGGAAATCGATCCACGCCGAGCTTGTCCGAAGCACGGAGGTCCCGGCTTGGGTCCAAAGCAGGTTTGTGGCAAACGAAGGTCTGGCGTCGCGACCGACTTTGGTCGGATGCGGGTCCGCTCCCTTCTGGCGTATCGTCTTGATCATGAGTAGCGCCGCTGTGGACCGCACGGGGCGCGACTGGCTGGCCGACACGCTGCTTTTCTTGCTGGCCAACGGATTTGCCGCGCTCGCCGTCGTCGACGGGATCGAGGGCGACCGGCTGACGGCCAATGTCGATGCGGTGCTCGGCGTGCTGGCCAGTCTCGGGCTGTGGGTGCGGCGCCGTTGGCCCGTCGGGTTCGCGGTGACGGCCGCATTGCTAAGCGTCTATTCGGTGAGCGCGTCCTTTGTGGCGGTGCTGGCCCTGTTCACGGTGGCGGTGCACTGCCGGGCACGGACGGCCGTGCTGACCGCGGCGGGCTGTGGTGCGGCGTCACTGCTGGCGTTCCTGGTCCGGCAAGACCTGTCGGCACAGGGCTGGCTCGAGGCCCTGCTCGGGATCGTCTGTGTCGCAGCGGCCCTGGCGTGGGGCTTGTTCGCCCGCTCGCGCCGCCAGCTTGCCCGTGCACGACGCGGACGGGCCGCTGCCGAACAGGAGCTGCGGCTTGCCCAGGCCCGGCAACTTGAACGCCACCGGATCGCCCGGGAGATGCATGACGTGCTCGGCCACCGCCTGTCCCTGTTGAGCCTGCAGGCGGGGGCGTTGCAGCTGTGGCCCGGCGCACCGCCGGAGGAGATCGCACGTTCGGCCGCCGTGATCAGCGAGACCGCCCGTCACGCGTTGGAGGACTTGCGCCAAGTGATCGGGGTGCTGCGATCGCTCCCGGCCGACGGCGAGGCCGCGAGCGCCGTGCCCGAACCGCCCCAGCCGACCCTCGCCGGACTGCCTTCCCTCATCAGCGAATCCTGGCAGGTCGGCATGCACGTGACGCTGGAGAATCGGCTGGCCGACCTCGGCGCAGTGCCCGAATCGGCCGGGCGCACGGCGTACAGGATCGTCCAGGAAGGACTCACCAACGCCCGCAAGCATGCCCCGACCGCGCAGGTTTGCGTGTCCCTGAGCGGAGCGACGAGCGACGGCCTGACCGTCGAGATCCGCAATCCCTTGCCCGACGGCAATCCCTTGCCCGACGGCAATCCCCTGCCCGACGGCAATCCCCTGCCCGACGGCCATCCCTTGCCCGACGGCACGGCACGGGCGGCGATACCGGGTTCCGGGACGGGGATCATCGGGCTTGCCGAGCGGACCGAGCTCGCCGGCGGCCGGCTTGAACACGGCACGACTCCCGGCGGCGAGTTCCGGCTCAGAGCGTGGCTGCCATGGACGACCTGAGCGGCCGGATCCGCGTCCTCATCGTCGACGACAGAGCGTGGCTGCCGTGGACGACCTGAGCGGCCGGATCCGCGTCCTCATCGTCGACGACGACGCGCTGGTGCGCTCCGCCCTCGCGATGATCATTAGCCGCTCCCCCGACATGACCGTTGCCGGACAGGCAAGCGACGGCTCCGAGGTGCTCGGGGCGATTGAGGCATGCGCCCCACACGTTGTGCTGATGGACATCCGGATGCCCAAAGTGGACGGACTTGCCGCCACCGAGCAGCTGCGGGCAAGGCCCAGCCCGCCTGGGGTGGTCGTGCTCACCACGTTTCACGCCGACGAATATGTCTTGCGCGCGCTGCGAGCCGGCGCCAGCGGCTTCCTCCTCAAGGACACCCCGGCTCCGGAGATCCTGCGGGCGATTTCACGCGTGGCCGCGGGCGAACCCATGCTCTCGCCATCGATCATGCGCCAGCTCATCGCCCACATCGGACACACGGACGTCGACTCCCGGCGGCGGCAGGCGCGCAACGCACTTGCCCGCCTCAGCGAACGGGAACGCGAGGTGGCCGCGGCGGTGGGGCGCGGCAGCACCAACGCCCAGATCGGCGCCGAGCTTTTCATGAGCCTGGCAACGGTGAAACAGCACGTGTCTGCCATCCTCACCAAACTCGACCTCAACAACCGCACCCAAATCGCTCTCCTGGCGCACGACGCCACACCGCATGACTAGCACGATCCGGGGCCGCGGCTCCGCGCACGGCCGGTAGCGTAATCGGCATGAACGATGCGCTGCACGCCATTGACGCCTACATCGAAGCCTGGAACGAGCCGCTGGTGGACAAGCGCGGCCAGATACTCGCGCGGGCGATGGCCGACGCGAGCACCTACACCGACCCGAACACCCGGCTGGACACCCGCGAGGGTCTCGCGGACTACATCGGTGAGGTGCTGGGGCGGCAGCCGGGCAGGCGGATCGTGCGCACCAGCGAGGTGGACTCGCACCATCTGGTCTGCAGATTCAACTGGCGCTTGATAAAGGCCGACGGGACGCGGGGCGCCGAGAGCGTCGACTTCATCGAGTTCGCGCCGGACGGCAGGATCCAGCACGTGACGGGTTTCTTCGGCCCCCTGAAGCCGGCGGACGGTGGCTGAGACGGTCTACTGTGCCACATGGGGTGTGCCATGCCCGGACGTACCCTGATCACCGGGCTGGTGGTCGCGCGGGCGCGCCGCCTCCACCGCCCATGGAGAAGGAGTCGTCGGCACCCACCGCGGTGTCAGAAAGGTCAAGCGCTATCGAGAAAGTCGCCTCGTAGACCTCGTCGGTCTTGTTTGGATTGAGCAGCATCTGGTCGCCGCCGTTGGCGTAGTGCATGTCATCGGCGTTGGTGGTATCCGGCGTGCCTTTGCCGGCATACGGCGCCTGGGCCAGATACGCCGTTGTGAAGTCTTCGGCGAAGTAAAGCTGCGAGGTGAACTCGTAGGCATTCCCGTCAGCACCCATCGTGCGGATCTTGACGTGGATATGAACCGTCCGGCCGCGGTACCAGCCGGGGAGGATCGTGGTGAAATGCGCTGTCCCACCGCCGTTGGCGACCTGGTACCCCCGAAGAAAATTGTGTGTTTGTCCCATGAATGATTGGTTGGACCGCGATCGCTAACATGCCGGTCATGAACAGGCGGCTCCGGTGGAGTCTAATCGCGACGGCCGTGGTGCTGGTCCTCATGTGCGCCGGCGGCATTTACGCCGTGACATGGACGGTTACGAGGGCCAAAGGGCTGGCTGAGGCGAGCAATACGGTGGAGTCCTACCTGCACGCGATCGAGAACGAGAATTGGGACACTGCGTATGAGCACTTGTGCGCGGGCTACCGCGCCCGCTGGAGCAAAGACGCCTACCTGCAGCTGCAAAGCGAGCCGCAACCGGACTGGACACGCCACGACATCGACGACGCGCCAATCCGCCGCACGCTGAACGGCAAACCCGCATGGCGCTTCAAGGTTCGCCTGCACGCCGCCGGTGGTCTGACGCACGATTGGGTGCTGGATCTGATCGAAGAGGACGCCAACTGGAAGGTGTGCGCACCGAACCTCGAAGTCCCGTAACTAACGGGCGCCGAGGAGTAGCTCGTACAGATAGAGGTCACCGTTGGTGCCAACTTGGCGGAACCCGGCACGTTCGAGGGTCCGCTGGGAAGCGACGTTGTCCCCGGTGGTGTCGGCGACAACTCGGGACAATCCGTGATCTGCCGCGAAGTGCAGCAGGGCGACGAGTGCCTCCGCCGCATAGCCGTGACCACGGGCCGATGGGGCAAGGCCGTAACCGACCTCGACACATCCGTCTTCCGGCCGACCCTTGAAACCGATTCCACCGATGGCCTTCCCGTCGGCGGTCCGGGTGATCCGGTAGTGCCCGAACGGGCGCTGGTCCCCGTGGGTCGCCGTAGCCGTCAGAAAGGCTGTGACGCCCATGACGTCGCCGTCGAAAGGATAATCCTCAGCCCACGCATCCCCGGCTCCGGCGCGCCGCCCGACGATGCGTTCCCCCTCTGCGGTGTCGATGGCGTACAAGCACAGTCGCGGCGTTTGAAGTTTGATCACGGGCAACAGCGAAGCAGCCCACGACACTGCGCACAAGCCGATTTACGCCACCTCTTTGGGACACGCGCACACGCCGCCGGTCATACGCTCACCTGGTTTGCTTTGCGTACCTCGTCCAGCGCCGCGCGCAGGAAGCCGGCCATCACTTCACCGAAGTGCACGTCGAAGCTGTCAAATGTGTCACCCACCTGAAACGAAACCAGGACCAACAGATTCCCGTCGAGCGCGATTCCCCTGACCTCAAACCGGCCCAGACTCCACTGCGCCTTCCTCGCCGACGTCTGCAAATCCCACGCATCGGTTTCGGTCACCGCGGACCGGTTGGCGTAATATTCCTCCTCCGCCTCGCCCGACGAACCGAAGAGACCGATCATCGCGGTCACCGTGATGGGTCGCCCGTTGTCGAACTCAACCCGGCATCCCACGCCCTCGCCACGCCCCGGGCTACCGATCTTGGGTTCTCCCAGTATCTTCCCGAGTGCGGGCTCGAAGACATCGAAGTGCAGGCTGCCACAAAGCTCGTCGCCGGCCAGCCTGTAGGTGGGGCCATCCTCGGATCGCCCGTACTTGGCAACGCAAAGGCCGAGCAGCACAACCACCGCCCCGGCAACCGACAGCAGCTTCCAATGGCGACGAATCCAATCGAGCATCCGGCCATGGTGTCAGATCAGGTTCATCCGCGTGACCCCGCTGACCAGAAAATGCCAACGACCGAGGCGGCGTCGCACACTGTGTTCGACGCCCCCTCGGTCCGGCAGATGTCACGGCACGAGGCCAAGGATCAGGGCGAGGGTGCCGACCGTCGCCATGAGCAGAGCCGTGCCCGGGTGCATGCCGATCGAGATCCGAATGTCGTGCTTGCGCCAGACGAGCCAGACCCCGGGGAACATGAAGATTATCTTCGACAGTACGGTCCACGGCGCCCAGAAGTGGTACACCGAGAACAGGACCGTGTTGAGCACGGGCGCCCCCCAGCGCAGGTGGGAGATGCGGGGCAGCAGGAACCCGCGGAAGTAGAACTCCTCGATGAGCGGAAGGGTGAACCCTGTCAGCGGAAGGGAAATCAGCATCGTGACGACCAGGAGCGAGCGTGGGTACCCGTCAATGTAGGTGGTGGCGCTGCCGCCCGCGCCTTCGAAGGGGATCCAGGTGAAGAACTTGTCGAAGACGAGGTTGTCCAGTGGGGTGAGCGAGAGGGACACCACGGTCATCCACACGATGAGCCCGGCGATGACGGCGATAATCTTCCCGCGCGGGATCGGCTTGTCCATGTAGCCCACCACTCCACGCAGCGAGAACCGGCCGTTGCGCTGGCGGCCCAGCCACAACAGGCCGAACTGAACCGGCACGAGCACCACGACCAAGGCGATCGCCCAGGCTAGGAAGATCGGATAGCCGATCGCTTTGACAAACGGTTCGGCCAGGAGGAAATAGGCTGCGACGATCAGAGCTCCGGGCACGAGGTGCAGCGCGATCGACAGCGGAAGGGAGTGGCGGTCAGCGAGCAGCAGCTCGACGAAGCGGTTTGGTCGGGCAACTTTCGTTGCGGCGGTGAGGGTCTGCGTATTCTCCATGCCGCAAAGAATCGACCGGCTTCCCGTCACCGACCTGTCACGGCCCTGACGCGGTCAGCGGTCAGGGGTCAGCGGTCAGCGGTGGCAAGGGGTCAGGCGGCGACGCCACCGGTGACGGGTAGCACCACGCCGGTCACGTAGGAGGAGCGGTCGCTGAGCAGCCAGGCGGCCGCCTCAGCGATCTCCCGCGGCTGGGCCGGGCGGCCCAGCGGTGTGCCGGCGATGATCCGCTCGATGACGCCGGGATCGGCGCGCTCCCAGTCGGCCACCATCTCGGTGAGTACCAGCCCGGGCGCGATCGCGTTGACTCGGATGCCTTGCGGGGCATAGGTAACCGCGGCCGAGGCGGTCAGGCTGTTGACCGCGCGCTTGGCCGCGCCGTACACGGGCAGCGCCGGGTTGGCCAGCAGGCTGCCGACGCTGCTGGTGTTGACGATCGCGCCGCTGCCGGCCGTGCGAAGCATGGCCTCGACCTCGGCACCGACCGCGTAGAAGATGCCCTTGAAGTTGACCCGGACGACGCGGTCGAAGTCGTCCTCCGGGAAGCCCGCGACGGGATGCGGCGCCACCCCGACGCCCGCGTTGTTGAACGCGACGTCCAGCCGGCCGTGGCGCTCGACCACCGCGTCCACAGCGTGCCGGATGCTCGCCGTGTCGCTCAAGTCGGCCACGACGTGGGAAGCCTTGCCGCCGTCCGCAATGATCTCGTCGGCGACCGGCCGCAGAGTCTCCTGTTTGCGAGCGGCAAGCACGACGGTCGCCCCTTCGCGGGCGAACAGCCGGGCCGCCGCCGCGCCGATCCCGCGGCTGGCGCCAAGTACGAGGGCGACCTTCCCGTCGAGCAGTGGTGCGTTCGTGGCTGCATTCGTCTGTCCAGTAGTCATCGCTCCACAGTGCTCGGTCGGGCCGCGCGCCTGGCAGGCCCTACCAGTACCTGGCTGCACTCGCCGGTACGCGCCACACTGGCAGGGTGGACAAACAGGAGCTGGCGGCGTTCCTTCGGGCGTACCGGGAGCGGCTCACCCCCGCGAGGGTGGGCTTGCCGGCCGCCGGGCCGCGCCGCACGCCCGGCCTGCGCCGCGAGGAGGTGGCCCAGCTCGCGCACATCTCCACGCAGTACTACACGCGCCTGGAGCAGGCCCGCGGGCCCAACCCGTCCCGGCACGTACTTGCCGCGCTCAGCCGGGCACTGCGGCTGACCGACGCGGAGCGCATGCACCTGTACGTGCTCGCCGGCCAGCCGCCCGTCCCGCCCGGCCCGTCGGCGCAGGTACCGCCGTCGATCCAGAGCCTGATCGAGCGCCTTCCCGACACCGCCGCCCTCGTGCTGGACGCCAAGTACGAGGTGCTGGCGTGGAACCCGCTGGCCGCCGCGCTGCTCGAGGACTTCTCGGCGCTGCCCCGGCGGGATCGCAACATCATCCGCAAGTACTTCCTGAGCCCCGAACCGCACCGCGGGCAATACGCCGTCACCGGCGGCTTCGACTTCGGCCGGTACGCCGCCGGCCAGTTGCGGACCGCGTCCGCCCGATACCCACACGACCAGGAGATCCGCGCGCTGGTACGGGAACTGCTGCGGGACAGCCCGGAGTTCGCGCGGCTTTGGCCCGACCGGGAGGTGTCCAGCCCAAGCCATATGGTCAAGACGGTCGAGCACCCCGTGATCGGCCGGATCGAGCTTGCCTGTGACGTGCTCACAGTTCCGGACCGCGACCAGTACCTCGTCCTGCTCACCGCCGAACCCGGGACACCGGCCCAGGACGCCATCCGCCTGCTGTCCGTCGTGGGACTGCAACGGTTCGACGTACCGTCCTGAAGGCCTTCGACCGGTTGCGTAATCACGGAATGTGCGGTCGTCGCGCAAAACATGTAACTTCCGAACGGACGAAATTGAGGAGGAGACAGGTGACGACCGGTGGCTTCTCGCTGAAACGGCTGGATCGGCTGCGAGAGCTGCTCGAGCGTCACGTCGACTCGGGCTTCGTCCCGGGTGCGATGGCCGTCCTCGCCCGCCACGGCGACGTGCACATCGAAGCAACGGGCAATCTAGCGTTCGAGGGCGCGGGGTCCACGACGCCGATGGCAGGCGACACGATCTGCCGCCTGGGCTCGACGAGCAAGCCGATCGTCGCCGCGTGTGCGATGACACTCGTTGAGGATTGCACCCTCCGCCTCGATGACCCGGTCGACGACCTCCTCCCGGAGCTTGCCAACATGACCGTGCTCACCGATCCCAACGGACCACTGGACGACACCGTCGCGGCGAAACGCTCGATAACGCTGCGGGATCTGCTGACCTACACCCTCGGGACCGGCATGGTCCCCGCCGAACCGGGCACGATCCCGATCGCCGACGCGCTTGACACACTCGGCGAGCCGGAGCCCGACGAGTGGATGCGCCGGCTCGGCACGATTCCGCTCGTCCACCAGCCAGGTGAGCGCTGGATGTACAACACCGCAGCCAACGTGACGGGCGTGCTCATCGCGCGGGCCACCGGCATGTCTTTCGGGGATGCCCTGCGCGAGCGGATCTGCGACCCGCTCGGGATGAAGGACACCGGCTTCAGCGTTGACGGCGAAAGCATCGGCCGGCTCGCGACGGCGTACGACCGCGACAACGCCCCCACCGGTGAGCCGGTCGTCGAGGATGCGCCCGACGGGCGGTGGAGTCGGCCGCCGGTGTTCGAGTCGGGCGGCGGCGGGCTCGTCTCGACCGCCGACGACTACCTCGCCTTCGCCTCGGCTCTGCTCGCCGGGGGCACCCACCGCGGCGAGCGGGTGCTCTCACGGCCGGCGGTGACGCTGATGACCAGCGACCACCTGAGCCCGGCGCAGAAGGCGGTCTCCGGGTTCTGGCCGGGATACTTCGACAGCATGGGCTGGGGTTTCGGGATGTCGGTCCGCACCCGCCGCACGCAACTCGGGCCCTCGGTCGGCAGCTACGGATGGCCCGGCTTCTACGGCACCGCCTGGTACAACGATCCCGCCGAGGACCTGACGACGATCGTCGTCATGCAGCGGGCGCACATGGGCGACCAGACGCTGCCGATGTGGTCCGACATCTGGACCGCCATCTACCAAGCGATCGACGACTGACCGGGCGGCGGTGTCCGCACGCGCCGCCCGGAGGCCAGTCTCAGAGTTGGCCGGCGGGTTGAACACGGCGGCCAACAACCTCGACGAGCATCATTCGCGGTGCGGGCAGACCGTTCGGGGCCGGGGTGTGAAGCGTCCGTGGATGCATCAGGACGACATCTCCCGCGTGACCGGTCAGTTCCTGCACCCTCACGTGTACCCCGTCGAGCATGGCGCCGTCGCCGATGGCGATCGGTGCGGCAGCGCGATCCTCGCTCCACAGTTCGCGCAGCCATGGATGCCGGGAGGCCAGGGCGGCTTTCACTTCCGCCGGCCGCCAGGTGCCGGTTGTCGCTATGTGCCCGTTGAACAGCCGGTGTGATCCGGAAAGTACCACCGTTCCGCCGCCCCGTTCGGCCACCGGTGCAAGGAAAACGAAGACCGTCACGCCGGGCAGGTCGTGCTCAGGGCCGTAAGAGTCAACGTGCCAGCCCGCTGCAGGGACATTCCATTGGGTACCGGGAACAGCGAACGTCACCAGCGGCAACCCCCAGGCCGATGGCGGCTGCCATTCTGCCACTCCGAGCAGATCGTCAAGCGATCCGCACACCTCCCGGGTTGCCATGAGGTTGAAGGCCCGAGACCGTTTCAGCGCCTGCAGGTGCCGCGGACGTTCCACCGTCCAGGTGTCAACACGATCGGGATCGATGCCGTGCTCGCGGGACAGATGGTCCCAGAACCGGTCACGCATGGTGGCGATGGCGGCCGGTGGGACAGCTGATTCGACCTTGAGCAATCCACTGCGGTTGAACGTCTCCCGCTGACTTGGCGACAACATTCGTGTCTCCTTCCTGGCGCGAAAGACCGACGTAACTAATCGGCTCTGGTCCGATGCAGCGGATCGACCAAGCGCACGAGACCATAACCGGTGGGCCGGAACCCGGCGCCCAGCCAGAACGGGCGCGACAGCGGGTTGGCGGCCTCGAAATCGACCGAGACCCACCGGTACCCGTGCCGGTGGGCCCGGTCGAGCGCCGCATCGACCAGGGCTCTGCCCACGCCCCGTCCGCGCGCGTCAGGCACGGTCGCTGTCGGTCCGATGTAGGGCTGTCCCGGCGGGCACAGACGCGGTGCCGGTGAGTCCGGCTCGACGGTCAGCAGGCCGACATCGCGCCCCTCCAGCGTGGCCAGCAGGTGCACCACCCCATCGTCATGCAACGCGCGATGTTCGACCAGCAGGTCCTCCAGCGTCCGTTCATCGAACGGCCCGAACATCGGTGCCGCGGCGCGGTGCCGCAACTCCACCAATGCCAAGGCCGCCACCGTGTCCAGGTGCTGCGGGCCGGCAACGCGCACGACCACGTCCGAGGATGCCGGGCGTGGTGACGCCGCCTGCACTGCGTAAACGCCGTTGCGGGCGAAGCCGAGGTTGGCCAGCGCCTCGGACAGGGGTGGATGGGCAACATGCAGCAGGTAGTGGCGCATCACGCCATCGGCGACCAACGGCACGGCAAGCGCACGGTACAAGGACGCCAGCACAGCGGTGGGATCGTCGAGGTCCGGATCGACAGCCAGCCCTTCGGCCGGCAGTCGGGCATACCGTCCTACCGGGCGAGCGTCACGGACACCGGCGGTCATCACGGCGAGCGGGCGTCCTTGATGGCTGGCTAACAGACCGCGGCCACCCGCATCCAGCAGCCGCTGCAGTGACTCGGTCAATACCCGCGCATCGCCGGAGGACACAGACAAAAGCGGACTGCTCTGCCGTGCCGCGGTCTGCTCACGGGCGACCAACTCACCGGCCCGCTCAAGTGTCGAATCGTCAAGCGCATCAAGGACAAACCGCACCAGCGTCCCCTCTCCCGCGAACCCACACCAGCCTAAACCCGCCCCCCGGGGCGCCGCATCAGCGCGGCTTCAGCGCGGCCTGCCAGGGTGTTCGCGGCATATCCAGCCATGGGAGGGGTACCGGGAAATGGACCGGACAATGTGGAGGCGCGCGGCGGCTTCGAGGCTTCTGGCCTGCGCGCTCGGGTTGACAGTGGTGGTGCCGGGCCTGTCGGCGTCGGGGCTGGCGCGGCAGGACACGCCCGCCGGACCGGCGCTCGTGCCGGCCGGGATGCAGACCTGCGCGACCGGGGGCGCCTCGGTCAAGGCCTCGCCACCCACGGGCCCGAGGACCGGGACCGAGCCGGACTATCAGGAGCTGGTGAACTCGTCAGAGCTCAAGCCGCGCACGATCTCCTACGGCGGCGCCGCTGTCACGGTCAATCCGGGCGGGGTGAGGGAGCCGGTCAGCATCGGCATCACGCTGCTCGGCGACACCACCGTGCCGAGGCTTGACTCCGGGATGACCAACGTGACGGGCAGGGCGCGCCAAGGTTTCCGCTTTACCCCGCACCCCTACACGTTTGTCAAGCCGGTCCAGGTGACGCTGCCCTACGACCCGGAGCTCGTGCCGGCGGACATGACCCCTGATGACATCTTCACCTACTTCTACGATGATGTGGCGGGGTGCTGGCAGGCGCTCGAGCGGGTGAAGGTGAACCCGGACGAGCGCACGGTGACCTCGGTGACCACCCACTTCACCGAGATGATCAATACCACCGTGACGGCGCCCGAGCATCCCGGGACGACGTCGTTCAACCCCAATCAGATCAAGGGAATCCAGGCGGCCGACCCCGGATCGCGGGTGAACCTGATCGCGCCGCCGAATCCCGGCAACAGCGGCGACAACCGGCTCAGCTACCCGATCGAGGTGCCGGCCGGGCGGCTGGGGTTGCAGCCGCAGGTGGGTATCGCCTACAACTCGCAGGCGGGCAATGGCTGGCTCGGACTCGGCTGGGATCTGGCGACACCCGCCATCGAAGTCGACACCAGATGGGGTGTGCCCCGCTACGAAGCGGCCCGCGAGACCGAGTCCTATCTGCTCAATGGCGAGCAGCTCACTCCACTGTCCCACCGCGGGCCACCCGCGCCCCGTACCCCCGAAAAAGTCTTTGATACCAGGGTCGAAGGCGGCTTCGCCCGGATCGTGCGCCACGGCAACGGCCCCGACGGCTACACCTGGGAAGTCACCGACAAGAGCGGCACACGCTGGCTCTACGGTACCCGCGCCGGCGCCACGCTCGCCGACAACTCTGGCAACGTTTTTCGCTGGGCGCTAAGCGAAGTGCGCGACCTGCACGGCAACACCGTGCGATACCACTACGCGCGGGTGGACGACACCGGCGTCGCGGGCGGCAGCGAACCGGGACGCAACCTCTATCCCCAGCGCATCACCTATACCGGTCAGGGTGACACCGAGGGCCGTTACGCGGTCACGTTCATCCGCGACCGCGAGCTGGGTGAGCCGCTGCGCGTGGACAAGCTCATGGACGCCCGGGGCGGCTTCAAGCGGGTCACCGCGGACCTGTTGCGCCGCATCGACGTGACCCTCGACAGCACGCTGATCCGCCGGTACGAGCTTGCCTACACCACCGGCGCGTTCAACAAGACGCTGCTGCGCTCATTGTCCCAATTGGACGATCAGGGTGCACCCTTCACCAAGCACGAGTTCAGTTACTACGACGATATCCGCGACACGCAGGGCGCGTACCAAGCGTTCCGGCCGGTGCCGTGGACGGTGCCGGGTGACGGCCTGGGCAACGGCGCGCTCAACCTCACCTCCAGCAACGCCGGCAACGCCAGCGCGCTGTCGGCCAACACCAGCACGTCCGTCGGCGGCCACCTCTACCTCGGCGTCGGCAGGTCACCGTCGAAGTCGGGTTCGATCGGCGTGAAGGTTGGCTTCAACCAGACCACCGACTCCGGACTTGTCGCGCTCATCGACGTCGACGGGGACACCTTGCCGGACAAGGTTTTCCGTGACGGTGGCACGGTCCGGTACCGCAAGAATCTCTCCGGACCCGGCGGTCAGCCGCGCTTCGCCGAGCAGGCGCAACCGCTTGCCCTGCCCAGTTTCATGGACGAGACGAGCAATGGCCTGACCTTGGGCATCGAGGCGTATCCGGGTGCGGGTGCGCTGCAGCTCGACCACGTCACCTCGTTCTCCACCACGAGCCGCTACTTCAGCGACGTCAACGGCGACGGCATCGCCGATCTGGTCGACGGCGGTACGGTCCTGTTTGGACGGCTGGGTCCCGGCGGCACACCCGTCTACGGCATCAGCGCGGACACGCCGGTGCCCGTGGGCGCCGGGCAGGTCGATGCGGGGCTGTTCGGCGACTTCGCCGCCGACCGGGAACGGTTTATCGACTCCTATCCGTTGCTGGACACCGTGCGCCGTTGGGTCGCTCCGTTCGACGGGGTGGTGCGCGTCGACGGCGCCGTGGCGCTGGCGGCTTCCACCGCGGGCGCGCGCGCCACTTCCCAGCGAGCCGACGGCGTGCGGGTCGCGATCCAGCACGAGAACGCCGAACTGTGGTCGGAGGCGATCGGCCCGCGCGACAACGACGCGCACGCACCCGAGGGCGTGTCGGCGATTCCGGTCACCCGCGGGCAGCGGCTCTACTTCCGGCTTCAGTCCGGCTTCGACGGCAGCCTCGACGAGGTGTCGTGGGATCCGCGCGTGACCTACCTGAACGTGCCGGACCTCAACGATGTCAACGGTTTGCCCGTCCACCGGTTCCAGGCGTCGCGCGACTTCACGCTCGGTGGCCGGGATGGGAAGGTGACGGCGCCGCTGACCGGCACCCTGCACCTCACCGGGGACCTGAGCAAGAGCGCCGCCACGACCGACGACATCACCGTCGTCATCGCCCGCGACGGCACACCCGTGCTGGAGCAGACGCTCGCTTCCGGTGTCACCGGCACTGTCCCGGTCAACCTAGACCTGACTGTCCAGAAGGGACAGACATTGACCTGGCGGGTACGCACGGACTCGCCGATCGACCTTGACACCATTCGATGGGTACCCAAAGCGGCCTACACCGCCGCCGAAGGAGTGGACCGGGTCACCGACCCCGACGGAAACCCGCTCATCAGCGTGTTCCCGCCGTTCAGCATCGACATGTACCCGATCGACGTCCTCGCCGCGCCGCAGGGGTCATACACCGTGCCCGACGACGGCCAGCTGACCATCGACCCGCACCTGCAGTTCGACTTCGACGGCGAGGAACCCTCAGGGAAGGTGACCTTCACTGTCAAGCGCCGCGGCGCCCTGCTCGCCAAGCGCAGCTTCGAAATTCTCGACGGGGTGCTGACCGCGCCCGGCGCCTTCACCATCGCCGCCGTCGAGGGCGACGAGCTGTTCTTCGACTTCAGCACGCTCGACACGACGCTGGCCGGTTTCCTTGTCCAGCAATCGGTCTCCGTGACCTTCGAGAACACTCCGGCGGTCGACGCGCCCAGCGGCTTCCACAGCGCGTCGCGCGAGAACGCGTTCCCACAGCCTTACCGCGGCTGGGGTGCGCTTGGCTACAACGGCAACCGCGACCGGGCCACGCAGCCGGTGGTGCAGACGGATCTGGTCATCGACGACGACTTCGAGGACCAGCTGCCGTCCACCGTGGATCCTCAGGGACAGCAGGGCGATTTCGGTCAGGACCCGAGGGTCGACCCGCCGAAGGTGGTGCCCTTCATGCCGCTGCCGGCCCAGAACCGCTGGGGCGCGGGCGAACACTCCTTCGCCACCCGCACCGGCGCCAGCAGCTCGCGGCTGGGCACCGAGTCGATCAGCCTGCCAAGCCCGTCGGACGTCACCGGCGCCACCGCTGTGCCACGGTTGGCCCGCTCCGCGCAGCTCTCGCTGACCGGCAGCGTCGGCGGCTCGGTCGGCTCGCTGGGCGGCAGCATCGCCACCGGCGACAGCACCGGCCAGCTCGACTTCATCGACATGAACGGCGACGGGTTCCCGGATGTCGTCGGCGCCAGCGGCATCCAGTACACCGATCCGGCCGGCGGGCTGGGCGACACCCGCGGCACGGTGCCCGACGGTGCCGTGCGCCGCAGCGAGAACGTCGCGGGCAACGCCGGCGCCGGCAGCGCCGCGCGGACCATCACCACCGGTCGCGGGCAGGCAGGCCCGAGCGGGCAGACGCCGGCGAACACCTCCGCGTCCGGCAACGACCTGCCACCGCTTGGAATCGGTGCCAACCTCGGCGGCAGCGCCTCCGACGTGCGCTCCGACCTGATGGACATGAACGGCGACGGGCTGCCCGACCGGGTCTACGACGACGGCCGGGTCGCGCTCAACCTCGGCTACCGCTTCGGCGCGCCGGAGCCGTGGCGCCAGGCCGGTGCCCTCAACCAGGCGGGCGGCGCCAACGGCGGGCTCAACCTCGGCTTCAACACCGATTTCTACGGGTTCGCCGGTGGCGTCTCGTTCGAGGAGGGCGCGACGTCGGCCTCGCGCACGCTGCAGGACGTCAACGGCGACGGGCTGCTGGACCGGGTCTTCGCCGGGGACCCGATGACCGTCTCCCTCAACACGGGCAACGGTTTCGAGGCACCGGTCGAGTTCCGGGGCGGCCTGCCGGGCTCCGGCACGGCCGACGACCGCAACGCCAAGCTCGGCGGCGGCGTGTACTTCACGTTCCCGGTGTGCTTCATCGTCGTGTGCGCCATCATCAACCCCGGCGCGGACGCCGCGGCCGGGGTCGGCCGCAGCGAGCGGATGCTGCGCGACATCAACGGCGACGGCTTCGCCGACCAGCTTTCGTCCATTAAGGACGATCAGTTGGTGGTGGCCGAGAACACCACGGGCCGCACCAACCTGCTGCGCGGCGTGGCACGCCCGCTCGGTGGCAGCATGGAGTTCGACTACCGCCGCGACGGCAACACCTTCGCGTTGCCGGAGTCCAAGTTCGTGCTCAGCCGGGTCGCGGTCGACGACGGGCAGCCCGGCGACGGGCCGGACGTCAGGCTGACCACCTACGAGTACAGCGGCGGCGTCCAGGACAGGCTGGAGCGGCAGTTCAACGGCTACGCCACGGTGGTGGAGCGGCACCATGACACGGATACCGGTGACGCGGTTTTCCGCACGGTGACGCAGGAGTTCCGCACGGATGGGCCCTACCTGCGCGGCGTGCCCGCGAAGTCGGTCACCAGCGACGCCAACGGCCGGGCGTTCACGGAGACCGTGAACACCTATGTCCTGCGCGACGTGCACAACCCGGCGGCCACGGCCGATCCGGCGAGTACCACGGCGACTCTCTTTGCACAGTTGGTACGCACGGACCGCCGGTTCTTCGAAGGGCTCGCCTCCCCGGGCGTCAGCACCTTCTCCACCATGACATACGACGAGTTCGGCAACCTGGCGACCCTGTTCGACGCCGGTGACGCGGGGACAGCGGACGACGTCGAGAAGCGGATGGCCTACAGCGCAGGCGATCCCGCTTGCCGCACCTCCCATGTGATCGGTATCGCGACCACGGTCGACGTCACCGGCGGTGGTGCGGCAATGCGGCACCACGAGGTATCGGTGAACTGCGCCCGCGGCGACATCACCCGGATCCGGGCACGCCTGGCCCCCGGGCAGGAGGCCGTCACCGACATGGAGTATCTAGCCAACGGCAACCTGCTCGCCTACACCGGCCCGGCCAACAAGAACGGCCAGCGTTACCGGCAGGAGTACGGCTACGACTCCACAGTGGACACCTATGTCGAGTCCGTGACCGACAGCTTCGGCTTCCAGTCGCGGTCAACCTACGAACTGCGCTTCGGCGCGGTGGCGACCACCACCGATCTCAACCAGCAGACCGTGCGCAACACCTACGACTCGGCCGGGCGCCTCAAGACGGTCACCGGACCCTACGAGGCGGCGGAGAACCGTGCCAGCGTCGGCTTCGAGTACCACCCGGAGGCGCCAGTGCCGTTCGCGCTCACGCGTCACGTCGACCGCCAGGCCGACGGGACCGTCCGCCCGGACACCATCGACACCATCATGTTCGTCGACGGGTTGGGCCGGGTCATCCAGACCAAGACCGACGCGGCCGTCGCCACCGGAGTGGACGCGACGCCCGCCGACGTGATGGTGGTCTCGGGCCGGGTCGTGTTCGACTTCCTCGGCCGGGTGGTGCGCAAGCACTTCCCCACCGTCGAGCCGAAAGGCCCAGGGAACACGTCGTTCAGCCCGGCGTTCGATCCGGTGCCGCCGACGGTCACCACGCTCGATGTCCTTGACCGCACCACGAGGCTGGAGCTGCCCGACGGCACGGCCTCGACCATCGGCTACGGGTTCGGGCCGGACCGCGCCGGTGCGGTCAGGTTCGAGACGGTCGCCACCGACGCGGCCGGCAAGTCCAAGCGCCAGTACCTCGACGTGCGCGGCCTGACCACCGCCGTGAAGGAGTTCAACCCGGCCGGCGGCCAGCCGGTCATCTGGACAAGCTTCACGCATGACGCGCTCCGCCAGCAGACGTCCATTGTGGACGACCGCGGCAACACCACGACGATGGCCTTTGACAACCTTGGCCGGCGCACCAGCGTGGTCAGCCCGGACACGGGCCGCACCGACACCGGCTACGACCTCGCGGGCAACATCATCCGCAAGGTCACCGCCAACCTGGCGGCGCAGCAGAAGACCATCGAGTACGACTTCGAATTCAACCGGCTCAGCGGCATCCGGTATCCGGTCTTCACCGCCAACAATGTCCGCTACACCTACGGCGGGCCGGGCGCGCCCAACAACTCGGCCAACCGGGTCACCGGCGTCGTCGACGGCGCCGGGACCCTGACCCGGGAGTACGGACCGCTCGGCGAGGTCACCAAGGAGAGCCGGACCGTGACGGCGCAAGGCAGCCACGTGTCCACCTTCACCACCGAGTACCGGTTCGACACCTGGAACCGGATGCTGGGCATGACCTATCCGGACGGCGAGGTGCTCTCCTACCACTACGACAGCGGCGGGCAGGTCGACGGCGCCACCGGGGCCAAGGCGGGCAACACATACCAATACCTGAGCGGGCTCGCCTACGACAAGTTCGGCCAGCGGGCGCGGCTGGACACGGGCAACGGCACCAGCACCCGCTACACCTACAACCCGGCCACACAACGGCTGGAGAACATGAAGGCGAACCTCGCCCAGGGATACGTCTTCGAAAACCTCGGCTACACCTACGATCCGGTCGGGAACATCACCTCGATCACCAACGACACCTTGCCACCGAGCAGTCCCAGCGTCGGCACCCAGGTGGGCGGGCCGAGCACGGAGACGTTCCAGTACGACGACCTGTACCGGCTCGTCCACGCCGAAGGCAGCTACCAGCCGCGTACCCCGCGCACCGACCGGTACCGCCTGGATCTCAGCTATGACAGCATCGGCAACCTGACCAACAAGTCCCAGACGCACGAGTTGGTCAGCAACGGAAACACCACCGTTGACGGCAAGCTGACCTACACCAGCGCCTACGCGTACGCCGGTGGGCGGCCGCACGCCGCGAGCACCATCGGGATACAGACGTTCGCATACGACGCCAACGGCAACCAGATCAGCCGCGACCAGCAACCCAAGCCGCGACGCCAGATGATCTGGGACGAGGAGAACCGGCTGGCGTGCAGCCACGAGAACGTGCAGAGCAGCACGCTGCCGCAAGCACCGTCCTCGTGCGACAACGCCGGCGGCACGCCCAACGCGGCCCGGTACCGCTACGACGACCAGGGGCAGCGGATCGTCAAGGACGGCGCCAAGTTCCACATCTACCCCAACCAGAACTACTCCACCCGGGGAAACCAGGAGTTCAAGCACGTCTACATCGGAGCGGCGAAGCTGATCACCAAGACGGTCGAGCCCCGGGACCGCTTCGAGGACCGCCAGTTCTACTCGCACGGCGACCATCTGGGCTCGACCGGGTTCGTCACCGACGCCTCCGGGGGCCTTGCCGAACACATCAAGTACATCCCCGGCGGGGAGACCTGGGTCAGCGAGCACCCGGTGCAACCCGTGCCGCAGCAGTACACCGGAAAGGAGATCGACCCGGAGACCAACCTGTACTACTACGGCGCGCGCTACTACGATCCGCGCACCGGGCAGTGGCAGAGCGCCGACCCGGCCCTGCCCGACATGGCCGAGGACTCGACGGACCTGTCCACGTACCTGTACGCGGCCGGAAACCCGATCACCTTCAACGACCCGGACGGCCGCCAGCCCAAACCCGCGTCAAAGACCGTGTTCCACCCCGGCGTGATGCACAACCACCAGCCCACCGGTAAGTGGGCGGATGTGCAGGCGGACACCAAGAGCGCGGCGTTCATCTCCTTCACCTGCGAGAAATCCGACCCCGGCACGGTTCTGCGCCTTGCCCAGTTCAGTACGATGCAGCGGATCTCCGTGGCGTGGGAACACCTGGACTGGTTCATGTTCAAGGGCGGCGGCAAGGACTTCAACGAGGACACCAACCTCGCCACCATGCTGCGCACTGACGCCGGAGTGCAGGCGAAGATACTCAAGGCCCTTCCCAAAGGCCAGACCAAGGGGACATTCACCGGCAAAGTCACGATCGAGCAGGACGACTACAAGAGCCACGAC
>DASUXL010000361.1:0-2831 GCA_036377915.1 Candidatus Limnocylindrales bacterium | reverse complement strand
CCGCCGGACGAGGTCGCCGACGTGTTCATCCACGTGGAGGCGGAGACCGACTCCGGCCTGGTGGTCAGCGGCGCCAAGGTGGTGGCGACCGGGTCCGCGCTCACCCACTACAACTTCATCGCCCACTATGGCCTGCCGATCAAGAAGCGGGAGTTCGCGCTGGTTGCCACGGTGCCGATGAACGCACCCGGGGTGAAGCTGATCTGCCGCCCGTCCTACACCGCCACGGCGGCGATGATGGGTAGCCCGTTCGACTACCCGCTCTCGTCCCGGCTGGACGAGAACGACACAATCCTGGTGCTGGACAAGGTGCTCATCCCGTGGGAGAACGTGTTCATCTACGGCCATCTGGGCAAGGTGCAGCTGTTCACCGGACGGTCCGGTTTCCCGGAGCGGTTCACCTTCCACGGCTGCACCCGCTTGGCGGTGAAGCTGGACTTCATCGCCGGCCTGCTGACCAAGGCGCTGGAGATAACCGGTACCAAGGATTTCCGCGGTGTGCAGACCCGGCTGGGCGAGGTGAGGGCCTGGCGCAACCTGTTCTGGGCCTTCTCCGACGCGGCGGCTCGTAACCCGGTGCCGTGGTGCAACGGCGCGGTGCTGCCCAACCCGCGCTACGGGCTGGCCTACCGGTGGTTCATGCAGATCGGCTACCCACGGGTCCGGGAAATCGTCATGCAGGACGTGGCGAGCGGGCTGATCTACGTCAACTCCAGTGCCGAGGATTTCCGCAACCCTGACGTGCGTCCCTACCTGGACAAGTTCATCCGCGGCTCGCACGGGGTCGACGCGGTGCAGCGGGTGAAACTGATGAAGCTGCTGTGGGACGCGGTCGGCACCGAGTTCGGCGGGCGGCACGAGCTGTACGAGCGCAACTACGCCGGCAACCACGAAAACACCAGGGTGGAGTTGCTCCTCGCCGAGATGGCCTCCGGCGAGGTGGACAGGTCCACCGCCTTCGTCGACGAGTGCCTCGCGGAGTACGACCTGGACGGCTGGACCGTGCCGGATCTGTCCTCCTTCGACGACCTGCGCGGCATCCGCAACACCATGCTCAACGGATGAGGACCTGCTCTTTTGCTATTCCGCACCCGGTGCCCACCGCTTATGCGGCTGAGCAATATAGAAGCAGTTGCCGTACGACCGACATGCGAGGCTCTACGAAAGGCGCCGACCGGCGCCGTGCTCTATTAGATAGCCGCCGGAGGCACTCGTATGCCGACAGCTATTGGCGCACTGTCACGGCTTATGCTGGCCCCATCATTGGCCGACGTCACGTTTAACGGGCGCGGGTTCCCCCCTTCACCGCCGGCCGCCAGGAATCGGCTGGAGCCGGTTCCGCGGGCGGTTGTCGTCGGTTTCGAAGCCGGAGTCGAGGCTCGCGACGTGCAGGAGATCGAGTGGCGGCTCGGACTGGTCGACGCGGAGCTGCGGGGGTTCGCCTACGAGGGCGCGACCATGGCGCTCACCATCACCGACCAGCTGCGCCCCCGCCGCCGGGCACGGGCTCGCGAGCTGCTGCTCGGCCCGGCCGGGCCGCATCTGTTCCTCACCTACATCGGCATCGGCTTCGCGATGGCGCGGCTGCCACGCGGCCGATGGTCACGGGTGCTGCCGGACCTCACCGGTTCGCCGTACTACCCGGACCTGAGCTGGCTGGCGGTCGACGGCTACGGCTTCGACCTCGCATACTTCAACCCTCGTCGATGGGTGCAGGAGCAGCGGATCCCGCGCCCCTATCCCTGGCTCGGGGTGGACGGCTACTTTTCGCGTGCCGTCGACCAGGGCATCGGCCGGGCGCTGTGGTTCATCCACGCCGCGCAACCGCGGCAGGTGGCCGCCGCGGTGGCCAGGTTCCCCGCTGGCCGGCGGCCGGATCTGTGGAGCGGGGTAGGGCTGGCAGCCGCGTTCGCGGGCGGCGCCGATGCCCGGGGGGTTGCCGAGCTCGCCGCCACGGCGGCCGACCACCGGCCGGAGCTGGCCCAGGGAATGGTGTTCGCCGCCAAGGCGCGGACCTTCGCGGGGTTCGTACCGGCCCACACCGAACTGGTGGTGGGAACCGGCTGCGGGCTGTCGGCAGCCGAAGCGGCCGGCCTTGTCGATTCCGCGGTATCCGCGTGTTCGACCGGGTCCGATGTGATTTATGAGCAATGGCGGACTTACGTCCGCAACCAGTTCGCCCGCGTTGGTCCCAGTGTATAGCGAGTTGCTTCACGCTAGTTATAGCCTGGCCAGCTTCAACGGCGGCAAGGCTGAAGTAGCTGACCGTAGTCGGAACGTGGCAACATCGATATCGGTCGCTGTCGGCGTCGACCCGGTGGATATTGGAGGCGTGCTGCCGCGTCCCGGCCGAGTCCTAATGAGAATTTGTGAGTCGAGGAGGCCGACGGCATGCCGGTAATAGTAAGAATGCGACGGCAAATCCTAACGCCTGGCATGTCCAACGTAAAGCTCTCGAAACGAGGCTTCCATCAGAAATCGGCCGAGTCCGTTGCGCTGCTAGAAACTGTCGGCCGGTCATTCCTCACCGGCTACGGGCACGCGGTCGGGACCCGGACGATCGCCGAGGCGCGCGAGCGGCTGGCGGCGGTCCCTCGACCGTTCCGGGGATTCGCGTACGAGGGTGCCACCATGGGCTACGCGATTCTGGACGGGCTGGGCCTGGGTGCCCGCCGCCGCGTGCCGGCCTTTCTCGCCGGTCCAGCCGATCCACATATTTACATGGCTTATGTCAGCGTCGGATGGGCGTACGCCCGGTTGCCCCGATGGCGTTGGCGGCGAGTGCCGCTGGCCGACCCGTTGCTGCGCTGGTTGGCATTGGACGGGTACGG
>DASUXL010000360.1:0-2611 GCA_036377915.1 Candidatus Limnocylindrales bacterium | reverse complement strand
GAGATTGTCCGGCTCGGTCTCGAAGACCAGATAGTCATGTCCGCCAAGCGAAACGGAGGGCCGCAACCGCAGCCCTCCGCCTCCTAACGCTTGCAGCTCCGCCGACGCCAGCGCCGCGGCCGACCGGTTGTAGACCCGGTTGGCCGACGGCGCCAGCAGCAAAGCGAAGGTGCTCACCGCTACGTTCGCGGCTTCTCACGCATCTCGAACGTCTCGATGACGTCCTCGACCTGAAGGCCGCCGAAGCCGCCCAGGGTCAGACCGCACTCGAAGCCCTCGCGCACCTCGGTCGCGTCGTCCTTGAACCGCTTGAGCGAGGTGATCGTGGCGTTCTCCGCCACCACCGTGCCCTCACGGATGACGCGAGCCTTGGCGTTGCGGCGGATGAGACCGCTGCGCACGATACAACCGGCGATGAGACCCACCTTGGACGAGCGGAAGACCTCGCGGACCTCCGCCGAACCCAGGGCGACCTCCTCGTACTCCGGCTTGAGCATGCCCTTGAGCGCCGCCTCGATCTCCTCGATGGCCTGGTAGATGACGGTGTAGTACCGGATCTCCACGCCGTTGCGCTCGGCGAGCTCGCGAGCCTGGGGCGAACCCGGCCGCACGTTGAAACCGATGATGATCGCTGTCGCGTCTGCCGAGGCGGACGCCAGGTTGACGTCGTTCTCGGTGATCGCACCGACACCCCGGTGGATGATCCGCAGTTGCAGCTCATCCGGGATCGGCAGCTTGACCAGCGCATCCTCCAGGGCCTCCACCGAACCGGAGACATCGCCCTTGATGATCAGGTCGAGCGTGGTGCGCTCGCCTTCCTTGATCTTCTCAAGCAGGGTCTCCAGCGTCGCTCGGCCACGCATGGTGGCCTGCTCGGCCGCCCTGCGGCGGGCCTGGCGCTGCTCGGCGATCTGGCGGACAGTGCGGTCGTCGTCGGCGGCAAGGAACGTGTCGCCGGCGCCGGGCACCGCGGTCAACCCGAGCACCGCCACCGGGCGGGCCGGACCCGCCTCGGCCACGTTGTTGAGGTTCTCGTCGAGCATGGCCCGCACGCGCCCGTAGGCGTTGCCCGCCACGATCGAGTCGCCGACCCGCAGCACACCCTTTTGCACCAGCACCGTCGCCACCGGACCGCGACCCTTGTCGAGATGGGCCTCGATCGCGATGCCCTGCGCGTGCCCGTCGATGGGCGCCCGCAGGTCGAGCGCGGCGTCCGCGGTGAGCAGGATCGCCTCGAGCAGTTCGTCGATGCCGATGCCGGGCTTGGCCGCGACGTCGACGAACATCGTGTCGCCGCCATACTCCTCGGCGACTAGCCCGTACTCGGTCAGCTGCTGGCGCACCTTGTCCGGGTTCGCCTCCGGCTTGTCGATCTTGTTGACCGCCACCACGATCGGCACGTCGGCCGCCTTGGCGTGGTTGAGCGCCTCGACCGTCTGCGGCATGACGCCGTCGTCGGCCGCGACCACCAGCACCACAATGTCTGTGGCCTGCGCACCACGGGCACGCATGGCGGTGAACGCCTCGTGGCCCGGGGTGTCGATGAACGTGATCGCCCTGTCCTGGTCGTTGTGCTCGACGTGGACCTGGTACGCGCCGATGTGCTGGGTGATGCCGCCCGCCTCCCGCGCGACCTGGTCGGTCTTGCGGATGGCATCGAGCAGCTTGGTCTTACCGTGGTCGACGTGACCCATCACGGTCACCACCGGAGGCCGGGAGACCAGGTGCGACTCATCCACCTCGGCGTCGAGATCGATGTTGAACCGCGCCAGCAGCTCCTTGTCCTCGTCTTCGGGGCTGACGATCTGCACGTCGAAGCCGAGGTGCTCACCGAGCAGGAGCAGGGTCTCGTCGGTGCACGACTGGGTCGCGGTCACCATCTCGCCCAGGTTGAACATCTCCTGGACCAGCGAGCCCGGGTTGGCGTTGATCCGCTCGGCGAAGTCGCTCAGCGAGGCGCCGCGCGGCAACCGGACCGCCTGGCCCGAACCGCGGGGCGCACCCGAGCTCATCGTCGGGGCGGACAGGTTGTCGAACTCTTGACGCCGTTGCTTCTTGGACTTGCGGCCGCGGGCCTTGCCACCCGACTTGCCGAACGCGCCCGCGGCACCGCCGCCGCGGCCACGGCCACCCCCACCGGGACGACCGCCGCCACCGGGCGCACCGCCCGGGCGGAAACCTGTGCCGGCACCCGCACCGCCGCCGGGACCGCCGCCGCCACCGGGACCACCCCGGTAACCGCCGCCGCCACCGCCGCCACCTCCGGGACCACCCCGGAAGCCGGTGCCGCCGCCGCCCGGACCGCCGGGACGGCCACCGCCGCCACCGCCGGGACCACCGCGGAAGCCGCCGCCACCGCCGGGACCGCCACCGGGACCACCGGGACGGCCGCCGCCGGGACCACCCGCACGCGGCGGGCGCTGGCTCGGCATTGACGCAGGGTTGGGCCTGGGCGGCATCCCCGCTGGGGTCGGCCGAGGGCCGCCCATCGAGGCCGGATTGGGCCGGGGCATCCCGTCGGGACGCGGGCCACGCGGCCCGCCACCCGGCGTGATACCGAACGGGTTGTTGCCTCCGCTGCGCGGCGGGCGGCCGGAGCCACCACCGGGAC
>DASUXL010000359.1:0-21058 GCA_036377915.1 Candidatus Limnocylindrales bacterium | reverse complement strand
CCGACGATGTCGTTCCCGGTGGCCGGCACGCTGATGGTGGAGCCGACCGAGAGCGAGGATCTGGGTGAGCTCGACCGCTTCATCGACGCGATGATCGCCATCCGGCGGGAGATCGCCAAGGTGGGGGCGGGGGAGTGGCCGGCGGCCGACAATCCTCTGGCCAACGCGCCGCATACGGCGGCGATGGTGAGCGCTGACATCTGGGTACACCCGTATCAGCGCTCGCTGGGCGCCTACCCGGCCGGGGTGTCGCCGGTGGGGAAGTACTGGACTCCGGTGCGCCGCATCGATGGGGCGTATGGGGACCGGAACCTGATGTGCTCTTGCCCGCCGCCGGAGGCCTACGCGTAGGCCACGGCGGGCTTTGTTTACGCGAGCGCGTGCAGAGCTGGACCGCGATGCGGGGACACGCAGGATCCGTCAGGCAGGATCTCGCCGGTGTCCTCGAATACGATCACTCCGTTGCAGAGCAGGCTCCATCCCTGCTCGGGGAAGGACGCCACAACCTTGGCAGCATCCCGATCAATGGCGTCCGCGGACGGACAGGGGGGTTGGTGCTGGCACATGGCTTTCGTGTTCTCAATTCTTGTTTCAGGGGTCTACCCCACCGCTTGTGGAGTTGGTCACATGAACCGTGACGCACGCTACCAAGCAAAACGACGCAATAACGAGCAAGTAATCCCCACTACTGCCCGGAATCAACCCTTCGGACGATCACAGTGAAGCCGCTCGGCCTAGTGCCTGTCCACAGTCCGGCTGGTGCCGTGCCCGGGGCCCCGGCTACCTGCGCAAACCATGCCCGGGAGCTGGCTCGGTTCGAATGGTGTGCCGGCGATCCAGGTGATCCTGCGAGCTTAGTCGAGCAGTTCCTGGCTCGCCATGGTTTGGGCGGGTTTGTCGCTACGCAGAGTCACATTGACGGCCACATCTGTGGAGCAGCGCTGCTCATTTCCGCCGCCGGCGGTGCCGCCATGGTCGGCCGGCCCGACGGCGGACCCGGCGTCACGCCGGATGTCGTGGCGGTGGTCTACGAGCGCGGCTCCCGGACCGCGGCGTCCAACCCCGCACCCGACCAGGGCCGGTGGTCGCTGGGGCCGTGGCAGCCGAGCTGGACCCGCCGGCAGCACGCCGACGCGATCCAGGAGGTGCGCGCGGCGATCGCCCAGGGCGACGTGTACCAGGTCAACATCGTGGGCCACTCGAGCGCCACCTACACCGGCGACCCCTCGGCCGCCCTGGCCCGGGTCGCGGCGATGCCCGGCGCCCGGTACGGCGGCACGCTGCGCGGCGAAGGCTGGGCCATCGCGTGCGCCTCCCCGGAAACCCTGCTCGAACTGCGCCACGGCCGGCTCGTCACCAGGCCGATCAAAGGCACCGCGCCCGCGACCGTGCAGGGCGCCACCGACCTGCGCTCGTCGCTGAAGGAACGCGCCGAACACATCATGATCGTCGACTTGGAGCGCAACGACCTGGCGCGGGTGGCGGTCACCGGCTCGGTGCGCTGGCCCCGCCTGTTCGCGGTGCGCCGCTGGTCCAACCTGTGGCAGGCCGAATCCGACGTCGAAGCCCAGCTGCGGCCCGGGGTGGGCCTGGCCGAGCTGTTGCGCGCGATGTGCCCGGGCGGCTCGGTGACCGGCGCCCCGAAGCTGGCGGCGCTGGCCCAGATCGCCCGGCTGGAGCCGGTCAGCCGAGGCCCGGCGATGGGCGCCTTCGGCTGGATCGGGCCGGACTTCCTCGACCTGGGCCTGACCATCCGCACGGTCGCGGTGGACGGCGAACGCGTGCACCTGTGGGCGGGCGGCGGCATCACCGTCGACTCCGACCCGCTGTCCGAGGTCGCCGAGGCCGAGGCGAAGGCCGCCCCGATCAGGGCGGCCCTGCGCGGCTGAAATCGTCGCCGTCGGTGCCTAGATCTTCACGTCGAAGATCGCGGCCATCAGGATCTTGGAGATGTCGGCGCCGCTTGCCGAGAAGTACGTGCGGGCGCCGGTCGCCGCCGAGATCTGCCCCATCGGGCCGGAGTCGGTGTCGCGGCCCATCGTGATGGTGACGACCTTGACCGGCTTGGCCTTGTCGGCGCCCTTGAGCCTGTCGGTGAGCTCGTTGAGCTTGAGCCCGCCGATGTTGTCGTCGTCGGCGCCGTCGCTGAGCACCACCACGAAGTTCTGCGAGTCCTGCATGTAGTTGGCCTGGACCGCCTGGTGTGACGCCCACACGGTCTCATACATGCCGGTGTTGCCGACCGCGGCGATCTTGGCTAGCTCGTCGAGCAGCTTCTTGGGGTGGCCGCTGTCGCTCATCTTGGCCGGCTTTACCAGCTCGCGGTACGGGTTGGAGCCCTGGATGTTGGCTGACGAGAAGATCCACAGCCCCATCTGGGAGGTGCGGTCCATCAGGTTGACCGCCTGTACCGCCGCGGTCTTGGTGAGGTCGAGCCGGGTACCCAATCCGGGAACCGCCTTGTTCATCGAGCCGGAGGTGTCGAGCACCAGCAGGATGTTGATCGGGCGGGTCAGCGCGTTCCAGATGGTCACGGTCTTGCTGATGGCGTCGGCGAGCAGCACCGCGCGGGGCAGGGCGGCGAGCTTGGGGACCATGCCGTGGGATTCAGTCAGCTGCGGGCCGGCGGTCCGATTGGAGTCGCGGAAACCCTCGGCCAGCACCGCGGTGCGGCCGGTGTCGCCCTTGACGAAGCTGAGGAAGGAGTCGGCCGCGGCCTGCCGCTCGGCGCTGGTCCACGACGCGGTCTCAAGCTTCATGTACGGGTAGTCCGCCTCGGTCGTGGCGTTCTTGGGGTACAGCGCCACCAGCGGCAGGTTCGGGTTGGCCATGTTGTGCTTGAACACGTCCTGCTCAAGGGCGGGGAAGGCGCTCAGCGTCTTGCCCGCGCCGGAGACGTACTCGGCGAGCAGGTCCTCGGTGGTCTGCTTGTAGACGGCGATCTTCTGTTCGAGGGTGAAGACCCGCTGGGACTCGTCTATGGACACGTCGGAGTCGTCGTTGGCGTCGGTGATGGCCGACAGGGCTAGCAGGCCGGCCGTGGAGGTGGCGGGGTCGCTCATGCCGATTTTGACGTTTCCGTCGGCGGCGAGCTTGTCCAGCAGGTCCTTCCAGTCCAATGTGGTCTTGGGCCAGCCGTAGGCCTCGGCGAGCTGCTTGGGCATGGCGATGACGACCGGGGTGCGGGCAAAGCTGGGCAGCCGGTCGGGCAGCAGCCGGTCGGCGACCTCGCTGGTGGACGCGGCGAAACGGGCCCACGCGCTCGACGGCGGCACCCACACGTCCGGTGCGGCGCCGGAGGCGGCGGGGTCCCACTTCTGCGCCAGCGCCTGGGCGGTGACGGCGGCGTCCTGCTCGCGGATCTCCACCGCGGCGCAGACCCCTTCGACCTGGGGCTTTGTCTCCTCCCACCGCGTGGCCAGGCTCTTGAGCAGGGCGGCGGTGCGGGCGGGCGCGATGATTGTCGCCGTGGCCGTGCCGGAGCAGGTGTTGGCGGCAACCCATTGCACGCCATAGAAACCTCCCACGCCGACCGAGGTGACGAGGACGGGGACGAGCAGCCAGGGCCAGACCTTGCGGCGTGGCCCCCGGCGCCGGTGTGAGCGGACGCCAGGGCTGCGGCCGTTAGGCATCGGGGGCCTCCAAAGTGCAAGGGGTGTCACACGGGGGTGTAGTCGGGCACAGTCTAAGACAAGATCACAAAGTCCGGCGAGGGGTGCCGGAGGAATTGATGATGCGATATGTCCCACCCATAGGCACCTGCGTTTTCGTAAATCAAAATGTCGCCCGCGCGCAGCCTCGAAACCGGCTGCCCCCGGGTGAGGATGTCACGGGGGGTGCAAAGCTCGCCCGCGACGTCCACCTCGGCGTCCGAAACCGCCGGCCGCGGCCAGGCGTGCGGCCACTCGTCCACCGCCCGGACCGTGAACGGGTGGCTGTACCCCCAGGCCGCGGGCAGCCGGAAATGGTGCGTGCCGCCGCGTACGAGCGCGAACCACCTGCCATGGTTTCGTTTCAGGTCAACGACTTCCACCTCATACCGGCCGGCCGGCGCGAGCAGCCAGCGCCCCGGCTCGACCACCATCTCCACGCCGGGGACGGCCGGAACGCGAAGGCCCGACGGGTCGAACACCCGCGGCCCGGTGTAGTCGATACCGAACCCGCCGCCCAGGTTCACCATCTCCAGATCCAGCCCGAAGCGGCCGGACGCGGCAACCGCCCACTCCACCGCCTCGGCGAAAAAGTCGTTGTGCGCGTTGACATCCAGGTTGTTGGAGACGGCGTGCAGGTGCCAGCCCACCAGCGAGATGCCCGGCAGTGAGCGCGCCACCTCGACCGCCCGCCCCACCGACTCCTCCTCGATGCCAAACTGGGTCGGCACCCCGGTCATGCGATGGCTTCCCGGCAAGCCGGAGTGCGGGCGGTTGACCCGCAACGCGACCCGGGCCGCAAGGCCAAGCGCCCCAAGGCGGTACAGCTCGGTGACGCTTTCGACGTTGACCACGGCGCCCGCCTCGACACCGGCCCGCAGGAACGCCTCGGTCTTGGCCGGCCCGCTGAGCACCACTTGCGTGTTCGGGTGCAGAGCCAGCTCTCCACCCGAGGCCACATCGAGCCCATCGCATGCCGCCGCCATCGCCGCGACCACCGCCGGATGGGAGTTGGCCTTGACCGCGTACAGGACTGTCACTCCCGGCAGCGCGGCGTTCAGCGCCTCCGCCCGCGCCCGCGCCACCGGCAGATCGTAGACATACCTAGCCATGCAGCGGATTCCTCACCGGTACGTACATGTCGCCGGCTCCGGCTTCGGCCAGCCTCATCCGGGTCAGCGCCTTGTGCGGCATGGTGGGCGCCGTGTAGAACGCGTGGTCGGGATGCCCGTCGAGGGTCTCGTCGACGACGGTGCGCACGCCGGCCCAGGCCAGCTCCTCGTCGAGGCCGTGCGACTCGGTCAGCCGCAGCACGATCTCGCCAAGGTGCGCCTGGAAGGCGGTGTAGGCGACCTTCGACAGCATCACCCGCCGATCATTCGTCACGATCACCGAGCCCGGCCACAGTTGCGGCGCCCGGTCGGCCATGATGCGCAGCCCGGCGAAGTCGCGCAGGCCAAGCCGGTGCGGCCGGCCGCCGACGAACGTCGGCACCACGTTCTGCAGGTGGGCTTCCAGTCCGATGCCGTGGTCGGCGGCCAGCCGCAGCACCACCGGCAGCAGCAACCCGGCGTATGCGGCGACGAACCCCAACGCGCCCAAGCCTGAGCGGTCGACCAGCCCGGCCAGGATGCTGCGGCCGGTGATCGGGTCGATCGCGGGCAGGGCGCTGCCGGGCACCGCCAGCTCGGCCGGGCCGAGCCGCCCGTCCAGCCCGGTCCGCACGATCGCGCTCAGTTCGCGGCCGCTGCCAAGTGTCGAGCCGCCCCCGGCGGTCTCGGCCATCAGCAGCACCCGCTCGTCGAGCAGCCGCCCGATCAGCCGCGAGAGCACCGGGCCGTTGCGCGTGGCCGCGAGCGAGATGGTGCGGCGGGTCGAGGTGACCTGGATGTCAAGGGACAGCTTGAGATAGCCGTTCGCGGTGAGCAGGGTCCGCACGGCGCCGGTCGGCAGCGCCGGCCACACCTCGTCGAGCACGGAGATGGTGCCGTCGGCGAACAGCCCGGCGTGGCGCCGCCGCAGATGGCCGAGCTGCCATTCGTGGACAGGCAAAACCTCAAGATCTCCAATAACCATTTTCGGGGGTACCGCGACAAAGCGCACCTGCGTGCCCTCGGTCTCCAGATCGTGGTGCAGCATGTCGAGCACATCCCAGCCCAGGCGGGTCCGCCCGCACGGATGCAGGTTGTGTCCCTCGACCGCGAGCTGCTCCAGGGGTACCCCCGCAGCGTCCGGAGAAAGCCCACTGATCAGGCCGAGCATGTCCGCAAAGCCCGAGCCCCGGGTTTTGAGGTCCTGAAAAGCCTTGCGGGCGTAGGCGAGCGAGAGCCCGGTCACCGCGCTCGCCAGCTCCTCGCGCAGCCCCGCGTGCGGCACCAGGGAGAGCGGATCGGCCTCGACCGGGTCGAGCACCACCCGGTCGAAGGCGTGCACCCGCCCGTGGAACCGCCGCCGGGCGTCGCCGATGTCCTCGCGCCACAACGACTCCGCGAGCCTTGTCGCCACCGCTGTCGCCGCCCTCGGTCCCGCCTGGCGGAAGCCGTCCTCCAGGTGCGGGGCGAGCCGCGCGACCTGATCCGCCTGGCACATCACGTCGCCAGCGGCAAGGGATTGTCGATCGTTGCCCATATGTCCTGAAGTGGTTGTGCCGCAAGGCGCATCGCGGTCGTCGCCTTCACCGGCAGGGGATCGTGGAGTAACGCCTTGGCGTCGCCGCCCGAGGTCGGCGGCAGGTGCACGAAGATGGCCTCTGCCCGCTCGCGCACGATGCGCCACAGCTGCAACGGATCGAGGTCGTACTCGCGGGACAGCACGGCGATCGGCTCGCCGAGGGCGAGGGTGATGCCGGAGGCCAGTGCCTTGTTGCGCAGCTCCGCCGGGTCGTCGGTGACCACGTCGCCGAACAGGCGGGGTGGGTCGAAATGGTGGCGCCGCAAGCGTTCCGGGCTCACGCGCACCCCGCCGACGTCGCGATAGGACAGCCGCACCGGCCTGCCGTGCTGCAGCGTCACGAGCACGTTCTGGCCGTGCGCCTCCAGCGCCACCCCGCGGTGCAGCAGCGTCAGCAGGGGAGCGAGCAGCAGCCCGGTGAGGTCGGCCAGGAAACCGGCCGGGTGACCGCCGTAGCCGAGCGTCACCGCCTCACGGATCAGCGGCCGGCCGTCGGCGGGGGAGGGCGCGGCGAGCGCCGCGAGCGGCATGATCACCTCGTCGTGCCCGGGTAGGGTCGCCTTGCGGGTCGAAACCGCCAGGTGCCGCACGGGTTCCCCGTCGTCGCCGAGCACCGTGCCGGCGGCCGGCTCCGGCCAGATCTCGAGCCCCATGTCGGCCGACAGCGAGATCAGCATGGCGCTCAGCAGCGGGCCGTTGCGGACCGCGGCGGGGGAGACGATCCGCACGGCGCTGGTCATCTGCACGTCGACGGCGGTCTTGTAGTGCCGGCTGGGATCGGCCACGCTCGCCAGCGTGCGAAGCGACATCAGCGGCCAGGCCGGGATCCGCCCGCGGGTCGCCCTCAGGAACGGGTAGCCGCCCAGCACGTGCTCCCGCTGCCACGGGTGCACCGGAAGGGTCGGCGGCAACCCCGCGCCCGTGGTCAGCCAGCGCCGCCTGGGCACCTCGAAGAGTTCAAGCTCGACCCGGTTGCGGTGCTCGGGCGCGTACGCCAGCACCTCGGCCTCGGACATGCCCAGCCGCGTGCGGCAGCACGGGTGCAGCGGATGCCCGTCCACCACCGCCTGCTCCAGCAACGCCAACCCGTCCCGGCGCCCGGCTAACCGGTTGAGCGTCAGCTCGCCGTTGTCGAGCGGCTTTTGCCTGCCGGCCCGCGCGAGCGCAAGAAGCTCCACGCTCTGCTCCAACTCCCGCAGCAGGCGAGCGGACTCGCCCGGCAGCCGCAGAATCTCCAGCAGCGCCACGGGATCGTCGACTCGCCCGGAATCCGTCGTCAGGCGCAGGTCGTCGGGCGGGGAGGCGAACGGCTCGGCCATCGCCGCGGAACCGATGACCCGCTGCCCGCCGGCGAAGCCGAGCAGGATGTCACCGCCGAAACGCTGCCGCGACACCACCCCCTCGACCGGTTCCCGTACCAGGGCACCCCACAACCGGGCCAGCACCGCCGCACGCGCACCGGCAAGCTCCACCGCAGTGTCGATCTCATCCTCCCACCGCTTGCATCCTGGGAAAGGTCCAGTATGGACCATCCTCCTAGTTCCTAGCGTCCTAGGATCACTTACAGGATGTGACGTCCCGTCACAAACCCAAAACCCCTTAAAACCTAAGAGGCCTGGCGCTTCGCGCCAGTCTCACCGACAAAGAGCTCCTTGGCGTGGACGGTGGAGCTGCGCCGCACGGTCATCCCGACACGCTGATAGAGGGTGAGGGCGCCGGTTTCGGAGTGGGTCCACAGCGTTGTCGTGGGCTTGCCGTTGCGGGCGAACGCGTCGAAGGCGTAGCGCAGCAGGTGGCGGGCGATGCCATGGTTGCGGTGGTCGCGGTGGACGGCGAGGCTTTCGATGTAGCCGTAGGGGTTCCGCGGGTCGTCGAGGGCGATGAGGACGCCGATGAGCTGCCCGCCGCGGGTGTGGGCGACCGGTGACATGGCGGGGGCGAAGGTGGTGCGCCGCACGGTGTTTCGGGCCCATTCGGGGAAGTCTTTGCGGCGTTGCTGCCATTCGTCGAAGGCGTCTTCGGTGACCAGGTGTGCTTCGGGGGCGTCGGCGGCTTGGAATGCTCGGATGGTGATGCCGGGTGGTGGCGGCGTGACGGGCTCGCGTGTGGTGGTTTCCAGGAGCCAGGAGGTGACCAGTGGCTGGTATCCGTGGGCGGCAAGGAGTTTGGTGGCGCCGGTGTCGGTGTCGGGGATGGTTTGGGTGATGCGGGGGATGCCGGTTTGGCGGGCGCGGGTTTCGGCCCAGTGCAGGAGCTGGGTGCCGAGTCTTTGGCCGTGGTGTTCGGGGTGGACGTGGATTTCGCAGCGGCGGTCGACCCAGGCGTGGGCGACGAGGGTGCCGTCCTCGTCGTGAACAACGCGGGTGTCGGTGGTGGGGTCGAGTCCGGGGCGGGCGAGGTGGGCCGCTACGGCGTCGGGGTCGGTTTGGGGCCGGCCGTGCAGGCGGGTTTCGCAGGCGGCGATGAGCTGGTGGATGGCGGGCAGGTCGGCGGTGGTGGCGGGGCGCGTGTGGTACACGCGGCCAACCTAGTCCTTGCCTCGGGTTTTAGCGGGCGAGTTCTTCGCGGAAGGCTCGTCCGGCTTGGCGGACGCGGTCGCCGACGATGCCGAGCAGGAGTCCCCACAGCGGGAGCCAGGCGAGGCCGAAGATGCTGTTTCCGAGGTCCTGGCCGATGAGGCTGGAGTACCAGAGGACGGGGTCGGGGAGCGGGCCGGGTTCGACGTCGTCGAGGCGGAGGGCGTCGAGTTGGTACCCGTTGAAGTGAGCTACGAGCGCGACGCCGTAGGTCCACAGGGCGCCGGTGAGGCCGGCCCAGACGGCGGCGGCGATGCCGGCTCGGGCGGCGGCCGCGGTGAACAGGATGAGGGGGGCGCCGAGGTAGACGAATATGGCCTTTTCGTCCATGTAGACGGTGGCGGCGGCGTTGACGGCGGTGAAGGCCAGGCCGGCGATGGTGCCGGTGGTGGCGGCGCGGCGGTCGGCGGCGAGGGCGCGCGGTGGGGTGGTGGCGGTCCACAGGTAGGCGGCGATGAGGATGCCGCCGCTGATGAGCAGCCAGGTGTTGCGGCCGTCGCTGATGGAGCTGTGGACGGGGTCGTGGCCGGCGGGGTAGCGCACGAGGGTGTGGATGGTGACGGCGATGGTGGCGGCGGCTCCTGCCGTGATGGCCAGGAGGGTGGGGGTGCCGGGTGGGTTGGGTTTTCTTGACCGGGCGAGGGTGGTGGTTGCGGCGATGCCGGCGGCGGCGGCGAGGGTGATGGTGAAGGGGCGCATGGCGCCGGTGGTCAGTGTTGCGGCGGCGGTGAGGGCTGCGGCGGCTGCGGCGGTGACCAGGACCGGTTTGGGGCTGCGTGGTGGGAGCAGGGCGGTGCGGGTGCAGCCGAGGGCGAAGGTCCATCGGGGTCGCCGGCCGTGGAGGTGGTCGAGTTCGGCGGTCATGGCGGTGCCCCAGTCGCGGTGGTTGGGGGGCAGGCCGCGAACGGCGAGGTCGAGCATGCGTTTTGGCGCGTCTCCGGTGCCTTGCCTGGCGATTCTGGTCGTGATTTCGATGAGCAGGAGGGTGGCGACGACGGCGAGGATGAAGGGCCCCATCATCATCAGGCACGCTCCAGGTGGGGTCGCAGGTGTCCGGCGGGTTTGGTTTTGGGGGCGGGTTGGGGGGTTTGTTGTTTGGCGAGTTCGAGCCCGGCGCCGGTGAGGCGGTAGAGGTGGCGGGGTGGCCGGCCGGTGGGTGGTTGTTCTTCCCATCCGGTTTCGAGCATGCCTTTGTCGGCGAGGCGCATGAGGATGGGGTACATGGAGCCGGCTTTGAGGCCGAGTTGCTGGCACAGTTCGTAGCCGTAGCGCCAGGTGGTGGGCTGTTCGGCGAGTGCGAGCAGGACGGCGATGGTTTGGGGCGACGGGCGTCGGGCGCGAGTCATACAAGAATTCTATATAGGTAGACTTTGCCTGTCCAGCGGGGTCGGCGTGGCGCTGCTAGCATCGGCCGCTATGGCTGAGGTGCGGGTCGGTCTTGGACGGTCCAATGCGGTTGTCACTTTTGCTGTGCTGCTGTTCGTCGGCGCCATCACCGGTGTGGCCGTCGTCGGTGGCCTGCGGGCGCAGGAGTCCTCGGCCAGGATTCTAGGGCTGGCGATCGGGGCGATCTTTGCCATCCCCCTGGTGATGCTGCTCAAGGCGTTGCCGAAGTTCCTCGCCCCGCGTTACGTGGTGCTCGACGCGCAGGGGCTGCGCATCGAGCACGGCCGCGACCACGTGTTGCTGCCGTGGCCGGAGGTGGCGGCGGTGGGCATCGGCTATGAGGGGGCGCCGCGGCAGGCGCAGGGGGTTCCCCGCAGCGTTGAGGCGATCAAGGAGCAGGCGGTGGGCCGGCTGGCCGAGCATGCAAGCGAGGCGTTGCAGGTCAGTGGGCGGCGGCGGATCGCGCTGGAGATCTTTCCGATGCGCCCGGAGGCGGGCGATGCGGTATCCAAGCTGAGGCCGTACTGGAAGGCGCTGCCCGCGCCGATGCCTGGGCTGCCGGGGGTGCGCTGGTCGTTTCCGCTGCCGCCGGTGACCGGGATCGGTGAGCGGATCGCCGAGGGGGTGCGGGCGACCCAGCCCAACCGGTGGCTGGGCTGGATTGTGCGCCCGTGGAGTGGGGGCGGCGCTTAGGATTCGTGCGTGGCCGGGTATTCGGGTACGCCGCTGGCGCGCAAGCTGGGCCTCAAGCCGGGGCACCGGTTGTTGCTGCGCCACGGGCCGCGCGGCTGGGCGGTGCCGGATCCGCCGCCGGACGTCGAGACGGCCGGTGGTGTCGGCTCCGCCGATGTGGTGATCGCGTTTTACCGGGAGCGTGCCGAGCTCGCCGCCGATGTGTCCACTTTGGCCGGTGGGCTTGCCAAGGGCGCCATGCTGTGGATCGCGTGGCCGCGCAAGGCGGGTGGGCATGTCAGCGACATCGCCGAGAACGACCTGCGGGACCTGTTCCTGCCGGCCGGTCTGGTGGATGTGAAGGTGGCGGCGTTCGACGAGGACTGGTCGGGCCTGAAGTTCGTGTGGCGCAAGACACCCAGGGCCACCACGGCTTGACCTAGAGTTGGCTCTAGCATCTAGCGTCGCCGCCATGACAATGCGATACCGCACCTTGGGCGGCACCGGCATCGAGGTCAGCGTCCACTGCCTGGGCGCCATGATGTTCGGCGAGGTCGGCAACCCCGACCACGACGAGTGTGCCCGCATCATCCACACCGCCCTCGACCGGGGGATCAACTTCATCGACACCGCCGACATGTACTCCGGCGGCGAGTCCGAGCGGATCGTGGGCAAGGCGCTCAAGGGCCGCCGCGACGACGTCGTGCTCGCCACCAAGGTCCATTTCCCGATGGGGGAGGGCCGCAACCGCGGCGGCAACTCGCGGCGGTGGATCCTCAAGGCGGTCGATGAGAGCCTTGCCCGCCTGGGGACAGACTGGATCGACCTGTACCAGGTGCACCGGCCCGACCACACCACCGACGTCGAGGAGACCCTGTCGGTGCTTTCCGATCTGGTACGGCAGGGCAAGATCCGTGCGTTCGGCTGCTCGACGTTCCCGGCCGAGCAGATCGTGGAGGCGCATCATGTGTCGCAACGCATGGGCCTGGGGCGGTTCCGCACCGAGCAGCCGCCGTATTCGCTGCTGACCCGCGGGATCGAGGGGTCGGTGCTGCCGGTGGCGCAGCGGTACGGCATGGGTGTGCTGGTGTGGAGCCCGCTGGCGTTCGGGTTTCTTTCGGGCCGCTACCGCAAGGGCCGCCCGATCGACATGTCCTCGGGCCGGCCGAAGCTGGCGCCGTGGCGGTTCGACATGTCCGACCCGGTCAACGTGGCCAAGCTGGAGGTGGTGGAGCGGCTGGTCGAGGTCGCCGACGGGATCGGCTGCACGCTGCCGGAGCTGGCGCTGGCGTTCACCGTCGCGCACCCCGCGGTCACCTCGGTGATCGTCGGGCCGCGGACGATGGAGCAGTTGGAGGCGTGTCTGAAGGGTGCGGCGGTGATGCTTGACGACGTGACGCTGGACCGGATCGACGAGATCGTGCCGCCGGGCACCAACGTCCAGCCGCCCGACACCGTTTGGCGACCGCGGCCGCTGGTCGAGGCGGGTCTGCGCCGCCGCCCGCCGCTGGAGCGGGCCGCGGCTCAGAGCTGAGGCTCAGAGCTGACCGCGGTTGCGGCGGTGCGTGGCGAACCACATCCCGACCGCACCGATCGCGATGAAGAAGAGCACCGAGCAGACGAGGGCCTTGAACACGCGCTGAACAATACCCGAGCTGTCAGAGCGCCAGCTTGTCGTGCTGCCAGCGCCGGCGCAGCCACCGGTCGTGGCTGGCGATCACGACCGCGCCCGGTGAGCTGCCCAGCGCGTGTTCGAGCTCCTCGGCAAGGGTCAGGGACAGGTGGTTGGTGGGTTCGTCGAGCAGCAGCACGTGCGGCGGGTCGGCGATGAGCATCGCCAGGGCGAGGCGGCGGCGCTGCCCGACCGACAGGTTGCCGATGGGCCGGTCCAGATCGCGCGGGGCGATCAGGCCCAGCTCCACCAGCGGGGTACGGCCGGCGCCGTAGAGCTGCCTCGGGGTGCGGCCGAGGTCGGGCCAGCGGTCGTCCTGGGCCAGCAGGCCGAGACGCAAACCTTTGCGGCGCAGCACACTTCCCGACTGCGGGGTGAGGGCGCCGGACAGGATGTGCAGCAGGCTGGTCTTGCCGGCCCCGTTGGCGCCGGTGATCAGCAGCTTGCCGCCGGCGTCGAGGTCGAGCCGGTCAAGGCTGACCCGGCCCGGCAGGCGCACCTGCCGCGCGGTGATCAGCCGCTGTTCGGCCCCGGAAGAACCGGAGGAGCCGGCCGAGCCGGTGTCCACGATGGACAGCTGCGGCGCCTGGAACCGCAACACCGACGGGGGTTTGCGGATCTGGTTGCGCTGCAGCACCTCCAGGCGCTGGGCGGCGTTGCGGACCCGGCTGGAGATGCTGGCCTGGACCTTCTCGCCGTGCGCGTCGTAGCCCATCTTGTTGCCGTCGCGGGGCGGGCGGTTGTGGGCGACCTGCCGGGCGGTGGTGGCCACGGCGTGGCGCAGCGCGTTCATCTCGTCCTGCTGGGCGGAGAACGCCTGCTCCCACCGGGCCCGTTCGGCCTTCTTGGCGCGCAGGTAGTCGGTGTAGGCGCCGCCGTAGCGGGTCACGCCGCCGCGGGCTGGGTCGATGTCGGCGATGTCGGTGCAGACCTCGTCGAGGAAGACCCGGTCGTGGCTGGCGACCACGACCACCCCGGGCATGCGGCGCAGCTGCGCCTCGAGGAACGCCACCGCCTCGTCGTCGAGGTGGTTGGTGGGCTCGTCGAGCAGCAGCGCGGCCGGGCGGCGGATCAGCAGCGCCGCCAGGGCCAGGCGGGAGCGCTGCCCGCCGGACAGGGTACCCAGCCGGCGCCCGCGGTCGATGCCGCCCACACCCAGCCCGGCGATGACCTCCTCGGCGCGGCGGGCGGCGTCCCACGCCTGCATCTGTTCTGCGCGGGTGAGCACGGTGGCGTACTCGTCCTGGTCGAGGTTTCCCGGCTGCAGCAGCCGGTCCAGGCGGGCCAGCAGCTCGCGGCTTTCCACCAGGGCGTCGTCGATCACCTCGGCGACGGTTTGGGCGTCGTCGAAGGGCAGCTCCTGGTGCAGCAGGCCGATTCCGCCGGACGCGGCGTCGGGGCGGGTGATCTGCCCGGCGTCGGGGGTCTCGGCGCCGGCGAGCAGGCGCAGCAGGGTCGACTTGCCCGCGCCGTTCTCACCGACCAGGCCGAGGCGCCGGCCGGGGGAGGCGGTCAGGTTGACCCCGTCGAGGACCCGGCGGTCCCCGTAGAACTTCACAACGTCGATTGCTCGGATTGCATGCATGAAAAAGACACCACCGGCGGTCTGGAAGCGGCCAGAGACTCGAATCGGGTTTGGTGGTGTCTGATCACATAGTGGGTCCAGGCTAACGTGGCCCGCCCACCGGGCGTCAACCCATTTTGAACACCGCACCGGTGAGCCTGTGGATGATCCCCTGGTGACGCTCGAGGGGTACCCCCGAATCCCAGGAAAGCCCCGGACGGCGGGCGAGCATCTCCTGCACGGCGATCACCGTCTCCAGCCGCGCCAGCGGCGCACCCAGGCAGTAACGCGGGCCACGCCCGAACGACAGGTGCGGGTTGGGGTTGCGGCCGATGTCGAAGCGGTGCGGATCGGGGAAGCGCACCGGGTCCCGATTTGCCGCCGAAAGGTATCCGGCGACCGGGGTGTACGGGGGGATCTGGACGCCGGAGAAGGTCACCGGGGCGATGGCCAGCCGGGTCGCCGCCGGGAACGGCGGATACCAGCGCGTCACCTCCTCCACCGCGGCCGGGATCAGTTCCGGCTCGGCGGCGAGCTGCCCGGTGTGGCCGTACTCGGTGAGGAACAGCATGCAGTTGCCGATCACCGCGCCGGTGGTGTCGATCCCGGCGATCAGCAGCATCGTCACGTACCCGATCAGGTCCCACTCGGTCAGCGGCGCCCCGGCGTCCTGCGCCGCGATCAGCTCGGCGAGCAGGCCCTGGCTGGGCTGGGCCCGGTGCCGTGCGATGACCTCGCGGAAGTAGTCGGCCATGTCGGTCTGCGGCGGAAACCCCATGATCGAGGTGACTTCGGCGGTCTCGTTGATCCAGCCGAGCATGCGGTGGGCCGCGTCCAGCTCCACGTCCAGGATCAGGCACATCACCATGCTGGGCAGCATCCGGAACAGGTCGGCCAGGTCGTGCGGGCCGGCCGCCGGGGTTTTGTCGATCAGGTCGACGGCGATCTCGCGGATCCGTGGTTCCAGCGTGGCCAGGTAGGACGGGCGGAACGGGTCGGCGACCGCGGCGCGCAGCTCGTCGTGGCGTTTGCCGTCGGTCAGCCACATCCCCGAGTAGGCCGGATGCATCCTGGGCAGCTCTGCCGGGTCGAAGCCCAGCCCGGAGGAGAAGCCGGTGCGGTCGGTCAGCAGCCGCACCACGTCGTCGTAGCCGAACAGGCTGAACGCCTGGGTCCGCTCGTCGAAGTGGACCGGTGCGGCGGGGTCGAAGAACTCGGGCTGCAGCGAGAACAAACGGGCGTCCACACTCATCAATCGAATGTGGACGCCCGTGTCGCTAGGTCACAACCGGCGGTCGGTCAGAACTCGCCGCCTCCGAAGTCGCCACCTCCGAAGTCGCCACCGAAATCACCGCCGTAGTCCCCGCCGCCGTAATCGCCGCCGGCGTAGTCCTCGGTCGCGGCGGCGTCGGTCATCTCCGGCGCCGCGTCCGGCGTCATCGCATCGTTGATCATGCCGCCGATCATCATGCCGCCCAGGAAACCCAGGGCCGCACCGCCGACACCGGCGGCGACAGCCCCGCCCATGCCCATGCCGCTGCCGCGGCGGTAGCCGCCGTAGGCGTAGTTGTGCTGGCCGGGGCGCCCGCCGTAGGCATACTGCTGCTGGTGCTGCGGGCGGTGACCGCCGTGCGGCATCGGTTGCGGGGTCGGCTGCAGGAACGCGCCCGAGCCGGCCTGCGCCGCCGCCGGCTTGGACATCAGCGAGGTCACCCAGCCGTCGACCTCGATCACCCAGCCCTCCTCGTCGGCGGCCAGGCGCTGCGCGTCGGCGGAGGAGACCCGGTGGTGCTCACCCTGGCCGGGGCGGGCGGCAAGCTCCGCCACCACATCGAGGCCGTCCTCGTCCTCGGCGAAGGAGAACGTCAGCTGCGGCACGTGCGGGCCGGCCGGCTCACCCTGCGGCAGCGGCGCGTAGAAGGTGATCGCCTGGGCGGCCGGGACCTGCAGGCCCGAGGCCACCCCGGGGCGCACCTCGTTGCGCACGAACCGGCAGCCGATGGTGCCCAGCGCGTCCATGATGTGCTGGTGCAGCTGGCCGGCCTCGACGCCGACCGGGTCGAAGTCGGTTTTGCCGGAGCCGCCGGAGACCGCCACCTCGGTGCGCACACCGACGGTGAAACCGGGCAACTGCTGGCCGTAAACGACGTTGAAGGGTACCCATTTCGGGGTCGGCACCTGGAACGGCACCGCCTGGGTGGCGCCGGAGGCGAGGCGCAGCCGGTCGCCGACGGGGTAGCGGGCAAGTTCCATCTCGCCAAAGCCGCCCCCCGCCACCAGCAGCAGCTGGATGGAGGAGATGTCGACGTCGCCCTTGGCACGCAAGTGGACCTGCCCGGTCAGGGGGCCACCGGCGGTGACCGCCGGCGCCGACAGGACCGTGTCCACCTCGACCCCACCGAACCCCAGACTGGACAAAAGCTTCTTGAAGACCATGCTGCCATGATGGCCGCCCGTGTCCACCTGCGGCCATCCGCGGCGCGCTGTCTACAGGAAATTCTCAGAAAATTGGCTCAATGTACGTCAACGTACGTCGATCGGCCGCAGCCGCACGCGCACCAGGCGGACCCGGCCGGCGGCGTCGCGGGCCAGCACCGGCACGCCGCGCCGCCGCCAGCCGCGGACCTCGAAGACCACGTTGCGTTCGTGGACGTCGCGGAAGCGGCGGGTGTAGCCGGCGAACCGGCCGCCCAGAAACGCTCGCAGCCAGGCGGTGAGCAGATGGTCGGCCCAGCCGGTGCGGTCGTGGCGCCACTGGAACCGCGCCCACTCGTACCCGTGGGCGAACTCGCGGACCTTCACCAGCCCGGTGAACCGCAGCCCGGCAAGGGCTTCGGCGTCGAAGGCGACCCCGGTCAGGTTGGGCAGGCGCCGCTGGAAGAAGTAGGTCCCGCCGGCGAAGCGGCCGTTGAGGTACCCGTTCTCGTCGATGAGTTCGACGGCGAAGACCCGCCGGTTGTGGTCGCACACCACATACGCCGCCTTCTCCTCGCCTTTGCCCAGGTACCGGCACAGCCACCGCCGGTCCGGGAAGCTGAGCTCGCCCGCGGCGAAGCGGGCGGCCCGCAGCTGTTCGTCGTGGTGCGGCCCGAAATCGGCGGCCGCCGCGGGCAACGCGTCGACGACGGTGTCGCCGAAGCGCAGCTTCACGCCGAGCCCGCCAGGCGGTGCAGCGGTTCGCCGTGCAGCCGGTACACCGTCCACTCGTCCTGCGCCTCGGCGCCAAGCGACTTGTAGAAGTCGATCGACGGGGTGTTCCAGTTCAAAACCCACCACTGCACGCACCAGAAGCCGCGTTCGACGGCGACCTTGGCCAGCTCGGCGAGCAGGGCCTTGCCGTGGCCGCCGCCGCGGTGCGCCGGGCGCACGAACAGGTCCTCGAGGTAGATGCCGTGGGTTCCGCGCCAGGTCGAATAGTTCAGAAACCACATCGCGAACCCCACCGGTTCCCCAAGGTCTGTGCAGGCGAGGTGGCAGTACACGGCCGGTTCGGGGCCGAACAGCGACTCGTGCAGCTGCTCGTCGGTGGCCACGGCCATTTGCGGCGCCCGCTCGTATTCGGCCAGTTCGCGGATGAACGCGGCGATGGCTGGAATGTCCTTGGGGCCCGCGGGTCGGATCACGAGAGCTATTGTCCATGACATGGGGCGCATCGTTTCGGTCAACCTGGCCGTGCCGGAACTCAGTACCGCCAAGCAGGTTGGCATCACCGGCATCAACAAACGGCCGGTGGACAGGCCGGTGCTGGTGCGCGCACCCGGCCGGCAGACCACCGGCCTGGGTTCGGGTGTGGTCGGCGACCAGGTCTTCGACATCGCCTTCCACGGCGGCGACGACCAGGCCGTCTACGCCTACGCCCGGGAGGATCTGGACTGGTGGGCTCGGGAGCTGGGGCGTGAGCTGCCCGGCGGGCTGTTCGGGGAGAACCTGACCACCTCGGGCGTGGACGTCAACGGCGCGCTGGTCGGCGAGCGGTGGCTGGTCGGCCAGGATCTGGTGGTGGAGGCGAGGCTGCCGCGGATCCCGTGCCACACGTTCGCGGCGAAGATGGCCGAACCCCAGTGGATCAAACGGTTCACGGCGCAGTCGCGGCCCGGCACCTACCTGCGGGTCGTGGAACCCGGCTGGATCCGCGCCGGCGACGAGGTCACGGTGGTGCACCGGCCGGGCCACGACCTGAGCATCGCCGAGCTGTTCCGGGCCTTGACCACCGAACCCGACCTGCTGGCCAGAATCGTTGACGTGCAAGAGGTCCAGGCCGAGCTGCGGGCCAAGGCCCGCCAGCGGCTAGGGCTTTAACGCGGCGGGCAGGCCGGACAGGCCACCCAGGATCAGATCGGCTTTGTCCGCCTCGGGCAGCGTCGCGTGCAGGTACCCCCAAGGTCCCCTTTTCAAAAGCACCGTGCGCATGCCGGCCTTTGCAGCCGGGATGACGTCATTGTCGACCCGGTCACCCACATAACAGATATTTTCCGGGGGTACCCCGCAAGCCCGCACCACCATCTGGAAGAACTCGGGTGCGGGTTTTTCCAGCCCCCACTGCGCCGAGGTGTAGACGGCGTCGGTGCCAAGGTCCAGCTTGAGCAGCGCCGGCCCGGCCTGCGGCGGCTGGTTGCCCGCGATCACCACCTGCAACCCGTTGTCCCGCAACGCTTTGAAGCAGTCCCGCACGTCCGGGTAGAGGTCGTCGCCGTCGAAGTTGTGCCGCAGCCCGCCGGGGTCGTCGGCGGCCCATGCGGCCTGCTCGGCGTCGAGGTCGATGCCGGGGCGCAGCAGCTCGAACGCGTCCCAGAACGGGCGGCCCTGCGCGATCATGGCGCCGATGAGGGCCTGCAGCGTGAACCCGGGTACGCCCAGCCGGTCGGCCCAGCGGCACCAGATCCGGGACTCGTCGATGAGGGTCTCGCCGATGTCGAACACCACCGCCTTGATCACTGTGCCAGGATATCGGGATGGCCACGGTCTTCGGTGAAGTAGCCGGTTTGTACGATGCGGCCCGGCCCCCGTACCCCCGCGAAATCGCCGAGCTGATCGGGGAGTATGCCCAGCCGCGGTGGCTGGTGGAGGTCGGCGCGGGCACCGGCAAGGGCACCGAAACCCTTGCCCTGCTGGGGGTTCCGATGACGTGCGTGGAGCCGGACGAGCGGATGGCGCAGGTGCTGGCCGCCCGCTTCCCCGCCGCCGAGGTGGTGATCTCCACGTTCGAGGCGTGGCGGCCACCGCCGGGCGGGGTGCCGCTGCTGGCCTCGGCCCTGTCCTGGCACTGGCTGCACGAGTCCACCCGCTGCCGGCTTGCCCACGACGCCCTGGCACCGGGCGGAGCCCTTGCCGTCTTCGGGCACCAGTACGGCTTCGCCGACCCGGCCGTGAAACGCACCCTGGACCCGATCTTCGGCGGGGACGGCATGCCACCGCCGGAGGACTGGATCACCGCCGAGATCGGCGGCAGCGGCCTGTTCACCGGCGTGCGCGTCGAAAACCTCAGCGCCGACGTGCCGTACCCGACGCAGCGGTACCTGGATCTGGTGCAGACCTACTCGTCGTTCCGGGCCCGCGACCCGCACGACCGTCGGCGGCTGCTCGACGAGTTGCGCGCGGCGATCGACGCGGATGGCGGCACCATCGTCATGCGCCTGCACACCACACTCCGCCTTGCCCGCCGGCCTGCTTAAGCGCCGCGGACCTGCTTAGGTGCCGCCGGCCTGCTTAAGCGCCGCGGACCTGCTTAAGCGCCGCGGACCTGCTTAGATCCCGCCGGCCTTTAGGTGCCGCCGGACACGCGCAGGTTGGCACCGGTCACAAAGGACGCCTTCGGCGACATCAGCCACACGATCGCCTCGGCCACCTCCTGCGGCAGCCCGGGACGCCCCAGCGGGATGCGAGGCGCCAGCCGGTCCGGGCGGTCCGGCACGCCGCTGGCGGTGTGGAAGGTGGTGCGGATGATGCCCGGCGACACCGTGTTGACCCTGACCCCTTGCGGCGCAAGCTCTTTGGACAGCCCGACGGTGAGGACGTCGGTGGCCGCCTTGGTCATCGCGTAGTGGATGTACTCGCCCGGGCTGCCCAGCGTCGCCGCCGCCGACGACACGTTCACGATCGCCTTGACCCCGTGGCGTACCGCCTCCCGCGCGCACAGCACATACCCGATCAGGTTCACGTCGACGACCCGCCTCAGGTCGGCCTCGGTCAGGTCGGCGAACGGCCCGATCACGCTGGCCACCCCGGCGTTGTTGACCAGCCCGGTCACCGCGCCGAAATGCTTGGCGGCACGGTCGAACAGCGCCGCCACCGACTCGGCGTCGGTGGTGTCCACCCGCACCGGCAGGCCGCCGGTCTCGCCCGCGACCTGCTCGGCGGCGTCGGGGTCGCGGTGGAAACCGATCACCACGCGATGCCCGGCCGTGGCAAGCAGCCGGCACGTCGCCGCGCCGATGCCGCGCGATCCGCCGGTCACGACCGTCACCTCGTCCATGCCCTCATCCATGCGTTTGAGTAGATCAAGCGGTGGGGGTGAAGGCGAACCACTGCGCCTGTGAGTTGCCGCACGCCCGGGCCTGAACCTCGGCGACGCCGGAAACTATCTCCAGGCATCCGGCCGGGGCCCTTATCCGGTACCGGAAAGCGGTTACCGGCGTGATCGCGAAAAGCTGGTCGGCGCGGCCGTCCACACACGGCTCCAAACCGACCGGCCGGTCCGGTGCGGTGGCCGTGGCGCAGTGCGGCGGGGCGGCGGTCATCAGCCGGTACCCGCCGGAATCCAGCGCCTGCACCACAAAACGGCCCTGCGGGGGGCCGGCGGCGGCGCACGGCAGCTGCACCACGACCGGCGCCGCCCCGCCGGTGCTCGTGCCGGAGTCGAGGCAGCGGT
>DASUXL010000358.1:0-4722 GCA_036377915.1 Candidatus Limnocylindrales bacterium | reverse complement strand
CAGGGCGATCCGGGGCGATTGGATCCTGGGCCGGCTCAAGGGGGCCAGCGGGCAGCTGGTCAACGTCCGGTGGAATCTGCGGACCGGTGTGGTGACCACCGATCCGGAACTTCCCACCACGGGTACCGGAAACGCGCTGGGCTGGACGGTGGGGCTCGGCGATCTGGTGATGCGCCTGCCCTCCGGGGCGTCCGTGCCGCTGCCGGGTCTGGACCGGCAGAAGGAAGGCGACGTCCGGGTCCTCAGCGACGACGGCAAGACCGTGGCGGGGACGTTGCTCGACAGGGATGCCATCGCCGACGGCACCGGGGCCGGCGCCGACAACATCGCCGTCCGCTGGACGTGCGGCTAGCAACGGGGCTTGCGGGCGAATACATCGATGCTCGATAGTGGACCGCGTGGGGGTACACCGGGCTCCACGACGTAAAGGCTTGTGGCGCAAGCCTTTCGTCTGGCTGGCCGGTTGCCTCTGCGTGGTCTCGCTTGGCGCGGCGGCCGCCTACGGAGCCGGGCTTGCCGATCCGCTGCTGGAGAAGCTGAGCAACGCCCAGCCGATTGAGGTGGCTGAGACCGCCTGGCTGACCGGGCCGGAGCTGGGGCCGCAGGGGTACGTGCTGCCCGCCGAGTCCGGCGCGAGCGAGAGCGACCTCAAGGGGTACCTGGAGAAACCGTCGAAACCGTCAGGGGACTTCGCCGGCTGGCTGTCCCGGCACGGCGCGGTCAGTGTCGGCGCCGTCGTCTGGCAGGTCACGCTGGTCGGCGGGTTGAGCGCGGAAGTGGTGGTGGTCGGGTTGCGGCCGGTGCTCGACGGCTCGTGCACCCCGGCTGCCCCCGGCGGCACACTGGTCGAGGCGGTCAGCGAGGGCGTGGTGGGCCAGGCGGTGTTCGACACCGACATCGACGCCAAGGACCCGGTCTTCGTCCTGGTCGACGTCGATGCCAAGCGCAAGCCCGCGTTCACCGACACGGTCCTGAAGGTGGTCAAAGGCGAACGCCACGTCCTGCTCTTCCGCGCCAACTCGCGCGGCCCGCACTGCCGCTTCCGCATCGAGGTCAACTATCACCTTGACCGTCGCATGCACACCATGATGCTTGCCGCGCCGGGCGGGCGCCCGTTCGAGGTGACCGGTTACGCCGCCTACAAGTGGGTGTACCGCCCGCCGATCGTGTGCGGCAAGGCGGTCAGGGTGGCGGGCGAGGGCTGGGAGCCGAAAAGCACAAGGTGTTCATAGAATCGGGCAACGGGGTATGGGTACCCCCATGGGAAAAATCGCCCTTGAGCTGGACATCTCCGCCTCGCCCGAGCGCGCGTTCGAGGCGTTCACGGCGGAGCTGCGGAACTGGTGGCCCGCCGAGTACACCTGGTCCGGCCGGGCGGCGCTGGCGGACATCGGGATCGAGCCGGGGGCGGGCGGGTTCTGCTTCGAGATCGGGCCGCACGGGTTCCGCTGCGACTGGGGGCGGGTGCTGACCTGGGATCCACCGCGCCGGCTGGTCTTCACCTGGCAGATCGGCCCGAGCCGCGAGCCGGTGCCCGATCCGCGGCACGCGAGCGAGGTCGAGGTCCGCTTCAAGGATGGCCGGATCGTGTTCGAGCATCGGGGCTTCGAGAAGCACGGGCCCTCCGGCGACGGCTACCGCAAGGGTTTGGAGTCGCCGGAGGGCTGGCCGTTCATTCTGGACAGTTATCGGGCCTATTTAGATAACCAATGACCAGACATTGAGGGTACCCACATCAATGTTTGCCTGATCGGCGACGCGTAACCTCCACGTGCCGTTGGCGACCTCGCTCGACGCATTGACCGTGTAGGTCGTCACTATGTTGTCGGCGCTGCCGCCCGACCGGTTGTGCAGCACATACAGACTGCCGTCCGGTGCGATGAGCGTGACCACGAGGTCACCGATGAAGGTGTGGGTGATGTTCACCTCCACCTTGAGTGCCGCCGGGGCGTTGCCCGGTACGCCGGTCACCGTGACCGGGCTCTCGATCGTCGTGTTGTCGTTGATCGGGAAGTCGGTCTCGTTGGTGAACCGCCTGGGGGCCGGCGGCGAGGTCGGGGTACCGGTGGGCGGCGGGCCGGTCTTGGCCGTGACCACCAGCGCGTAGTCGACGTCGGTGGCGGTGGTCTCGCGGTGCCCGTCCGCGCCGATCGTGTCGGCGGACACCTCGATGGTCCACGTGCCTGCCGCCGGGTTCTGGATCAGCACGTTCTCGACGGTGTCGACGGTGTTGGCGACGCCGCCCGCGGTGGACCAGTTGCCCGCGTTGAGCCCGTTGTTGCCCCAGTAGACGGTGCCGTTGGGCGCGGTGACCTTCAGCGTCAGGTCGTTCACCTGGGCCTTTGACGCGCTCGGCGATCCGGCCGGGTCGGTCCAGACCAGGGTCGCCTTCAGCGGCTGGGTGCCGTCGGTGGTGAGGGTGTACGCCTTGCGCCCGCCCGCGGTGAGCAGGTCGGTCTCGTTGACCAGGATGGGCAGGCGCCATCCGTTGGCAGAGGCCTGGTTGTACAGGTTGCCGACGCTTGCCGTCCCCCAGCCCTGATGCACCCGGGTCAGGTCGTGCGCGGTGCCGCTGAAGGTGTACTGGTTCGCCTGATTGATCATCAGTGCCTTGGCGGTGGCGGCGTGTGGCCGGGAGTTGAACACGTCACGGCCCAGGCCGGGACCGCCCTCGAACACGCCGTCGGCCCACATCTGGAACAGCAGACCGAAGTTACCGCACGTGATCGGGGTAGCCCCACTGGTACCCCCGAATGATGGTGTGTAAGAAGTGTCGCTTGTGGACGATGTCGTGTTGATCTGGTCGTAGTAGTTCGACAGATCCGGCTTGAGCCTTCCGTCCGCGGCCGGGCCGATCGACGCCCCGCCACTCCACGCGTCATCGGTGCGCGCCAGCGTGTTGCGGTGGAACTGGCCGCCGACGCTGACGACGTTCTTGGCCCAGGCCTGCGGGCGGGAACTGCGGTTGCCCGTGTTGCTCTGCGACTGGCAGATGAGCAGGTCGTGGTCGAAGACGATCCGGTCCATGTCCGCCGAGATGGTGGTGTAGGCCGTCGTCAGCCCGGTGCCCCAGCTGTTGCTCTGGAACACGGCGCGGAAGTTCAGGCTCGGGTTGACCAGTTGCGCGCTGTGCGCGTAGCGGTCGGCCACCACGTTGTAGGAGGCGATCATGCCCTGCGCCTCGGGCAGCATGCCGCGGTTGGTGGCGCTGACGCCCTGGGCGAAGATCTGGCCGTAGGTGGAGGTGCCGTGGCTGGTGCTGGTGCTGTTGCCGCCGTGCACGATCGGCGGCCGGGCACGGAACTCCTGATGCGTAGTACGCAGTCCGCCATCCATCACCTCGCCCCGCACACCCTGGCCGCGGTAGCCGCGAGCGGCCTCGATGAGGTTGGCCCCGCCGTCCTCGCGCGCGTTGTTCATGTCGGTCTCCGGCGCCGACCACTGGTCGATCGCGAGAACCGCGCCCTCGGCCGCGATTGCCTGAAGCTGAGCACCGTCCAATGTGGCCTCGATGAGTGCCTGGCTGGCCGAGGCGAGCTGCACCGTACCGCCGGCAGCCTCGATCCGGTTGATGAGCGCGCCCTGCTCGACCACGTCCGGGTCGACCAGCCAGATGCGCACCCGCCCCGCCGTCACCTCCGGCGCCAGCTTGTCCGCGGGCTCGTACGCTCCCACCCAGCGGATGTACGGCTTCTGGGCCACCTGCGCGGCGGTCTCCGGCGACATTCGCACGACGTAGGCGGCGTCCGGAAGGTAGGCGCCGAGCCGGACCCCGAGACGGCGTAGATCACGGCGCTGGCTGTCCAGCGGCGCGGTCGCGAACTGCACTATGTATGCGGCGCTTGCCTTCTGCGGCACCACCGTCGCAACCGGATCGAAGACGCGGGAACGCAGGTGGATCTGGGTGGGGGTGGGCAGCCAGCGGCTCCACGTGCGCCCGCCGTCCTGACTGATCTGCTGGGTTCCGGTGCCTCCGGTGCCTCCGGTCGTGGCCAGCCGGACCTGCTCCGGCTCGCCGGCAAGCGCCAGGGTGCGGAAAGTGTCGACGCCCTCCGCCCCGGCGCTGGTGATCGCTAGGGTGGCGATCGCGGTGATGAGCCCGGTGGCACCGGCCATCATGGCTCGGTTGAGTCTTTTCACGGGGGTGCCTCCTCTTGATGGGTGCGCGGTTGCCCAAGAGGCTAATGTGGCGTCATTTAGATGTATAGATAGCGAGGAGATCGCGTACCGCGGTTGGGGTGTGGCCAAGGTGCTGGCGCACGGTACGGGTCAGGTGCGCGTGGTCGGCGAAGCCGAGGTCCGCGGCGATGCCGGCCAGATCGGCCTCCCCCTGCGCGAGCCGGTCCAGTGCGCGTGCCACGCGGACGCGATTTCGGTACCGGGTAAGGGAAACACCCATCTGGCGGGAGAAGGCGCGGCTCAGGCGGTACGGTGACACGGCCAGAAGCGACGCCAGAGGCAGCAGCCCATGGGCGGCGGGATGGCCGGCCAGGATCGCCTCCCTCGCCGCGGCGACGGTCGGCGCGTCGCTGCGCTGCTCCCGGACATCCGCCCGCGTCGGCCCGTCACCGAGCCGCCGGACCGCGCCGCCGAGCAGCGCCAGCAGGTGGTCCTGCAGGTGGGCGGTGTCGGGTGCCGCGAGCAGGCGGCGGTGGGCAAGGTCCAGCCGCGCGTCGACGTAGAAGGTGGACCGGGACAGGCGCGTCAGGTCGACGCCGAGCC
>DASUXL010000357.1:0-49264 GCA_036377915.1 Candidatus Limnocylindrales bacterium | reverse complement strand
CCGAAGCCGATGGTGTGCGGCGCACCTGGGAGTCGTTGTCGTTCACGGATCCTGACCGTGGCAAAGTTAGCGTCGATATCGCTGAGACCTACGATGCGCCCGCGCAAGTGACACGCGGGACGTGGCACCTTTCGACTGACTCCGAGCCCGACTTCGTCGTGGCACCGCTCGAAATCAGGAGCATCTTCCCGCAGGAGCTGCCGCTGCTCGTCTCGCTCGGCGGCCTTCGGCTCGTCGAGCGCTTCGGCGACTGGTCCGGTCGGCCATGTGCCGCCGATGCGCCGCTTCAACTCTGCATCTGCGAGTCCGCGTGATTGAAGGCGAGAGCACAGTCTCGGTCAAGTGTTGAAGGCGAGAGCACACTCTCGGTCCAACTGCGGATAGCCCCTTAAGTTCACCAAGCGCACCAACAGGCAGCGTCACCCCTCTGCCGACCAGGCCCTTGCAAGGGCCGAAAACGTTAAAGGCAAGCCGTTTACCGCCGCCGGGGCGCGAGCGGAGGGGGTCGCTCGCACCCCGGGGCTTGCCCGGAAGCCGGAACCTACTCGTCCTGGAAGTAGGAGATCAGGCGCAGGAACTCCAGGTAGAGCCACACCAGCTCGACCAGGATGCCGAACGCGCCCAGCCAGCCGTACTTGCGGGGCAGCCCGGCGCGGACGCCCTCCTCGATCTGGGCGAAGCTGACCACGAACATCAGCGCCGCCACCACTATGCAGATCAGGGAGAAGATGATGGCCATGCCGCCGCCGTCGCGCAACGGCCCGGCCGACCCGGTGAACATGGAGATGCCGAAGTTGAGCAGCATGACGACGGCGAGCCCGGCGGCCGCGCCGATGACAATCTTCATGAACTTGGGCGTGGCGCGGATGATGCGCGTCTTGTACAGCGCGGCCATTATGAAGAACACGCTCAGCGTGGCGATGACCGCCTGCACCACGATGCCGTTCCATCGCGACTCGAAGGCTTTCGAGACGGCGCCCAGGAACACGCCCTCCACCAGCGCGTAGGCGAACAACACGATCGGGTTGGTGATCTGCGCGAACGAGATGACCAGGCCGAGCACCAGGCCGATGAGCATCGCGGCGATCCAGGTGGGGAACAGCGCCGGGGCCGGCACGATCGCCCAGGTGACCGCGGCGGCGAGCACGGTGGCACCGAGCAGGGACACGGTCTTGACCACGACGTCGTCGACGGTCATCACGTCCCGTCCGGTCACGACGGTCTCCTGCGCCCAGCGTGGCTGCGCCTGGGCCGGATCGGCATAGGTCTGGCCGCTGCCGCCGCCGTACGAATATCCGCCGGGGCCGCCGGGGACCGTGTAACGGGGCTGCTGCGCGGCCGCGCCGAGCCGCCCCAGCACCGGGTTGGTAGATCTCATGCGGAGTGTCCTTTCCCCATGGTTTGACAGCGCAACTGGTTATGCCACATCGGAATTCTGTAGAATCAGGTACGGTGACACTAACACGTGAAGCTGTATGGTTGTTGAAAGGAGCACGTTGTGCCCGGCTTGATGCGCATTGGGGAGCTCGCCAGCGCGGCCGGGGTGTCCAACCGCACCGTCGACTTCTACACCAACCTCGGGCTCATCCAGCCCGCCGAGCGGACCTCCGGCGGCTTCCGCCTCTACGATCCCGCCACGGTCGAGCAGATCGGCACGATCCGGCACCTTGAAGCCAGCGGCCTGGCCCTGGAAGAGATCGCCAAGCAGTTCGGCCGCAACTCCGCGGCCGACCTGGCCGAGGCGCTCAGCAGGCTCAACCACGACCTGGAGGCGTTGCGGGTGCTCGCCGAGTCGGCCGGATCCCACGCCAACGGCATGGCCACCACGCTCACCGTCCGCGCGCACAACCTGATCACGACGGCGATGGAGCTGCTGACCACGATGCCCAACGTGTGAGGCCGGCCCCGGCCTGCCTAACGGATCCAGAAGTCGTGCGGGTGCCGGCCGGGCCGGAAGCCTTGAGCCTCAACCATTGCGGCGGCATCGGCGAAGCCGCTCGCCAGCGCGCCCGGGAAATGGGCGTCGCTGCCGAAGCTGACCGCTTCCCCACCTTCCTCTTTCCACCAGCGGACAATTTGGGGGTACGGCTTCCCGCGCGTGTTGACCTCCAAGACCCGTGCGCTGTCGGCCAGCACCCGCAAGGCATGACGGAACTCGTCCTCGAACGGCTCCGGATCGAAGAGCCCGGCGCCCTGCGACGGCCAGTACCGGATCGCGTAATCGATGTGGGCGAGCACCCCGAACGCCGCCGAACCCTTGACCAGCCTGGGGATTTCGGCCAGGTAGTCGCGCAGCACGTCGGCGGCGGGCCGTTGCCGGAAATGGTTGGGCGGCTCGGCGAACCGGTCGCCGAGGGGCAGGCTGTGCAGCGAGCCGAGCACCCGGTCGAACCGCCCGGCGGCGAGCAGCCGGGCCGCCGCGTCGCCGTGCCAGTGCGGTTCGCCCAGCTCCACCCCGCTGATGATGCGCAGCCCCGGGAACCGGTCGCGGCAGCGCTCCAGGCACTCCAGATAGCCCTCGACGTCCATCGGCGGCGCGACCAGGTCGCCTCCCGGCGTCACGAACGCCCGCAGATGCTGGTGGTCCTCGTCGAACTCGTCCACGGTGACCATCCACGGCGTGTAGTCGGCGTGCTCGGTGAACGCCACCGCCGCCAGCCCCAGCTCCACCGCCCGTTCGCAGGTCCGCTCCATCGAACCGTCCCGCGCATCCCACGACCACTCGGAGTGGACGTGACCGTCCATCGGAAGCACTCTCATATGTGCGCCAGGATCTGCCGCACCGGATGCCCCAGCGTCCGCCCCAGCGACTCCAGCGTCGCGGCGTCGAGCGGTTCCCACAGCGCGTTCCACACTGCCACCTCGAAGCGCGCGAAGCCGACCGCCCAGTCGTAGTCCAGCGCGTCCAACGACGTCTGCCCGCCGCAGCACGGCACCACCACCCGCAGGTCGTCGAAGCGGCCCGCGTCGTGCTCCTCCAGCAGGTCACCGTACCAATAGGGGTCGATCGGGCCGCGGCACAACGGGCAGGTGATCCGCTCCAGGTTGTCGCCGCAGTCCACCACGGTGATCCGCTCATGCCAGTCGACGTCGAAGATGTCAGCCTCCGGTGCGAGCCGCCGCAGCATCGCCGCCATCCGATCGCCCGCTTCACGGTCCGGCTGCCATCGCGGGTCGGTCGGGATGACGGACAGGACGAAGTCGCTCACATCGCGAATGTTATCCACAAACGCCACCGGCGAACTGCCCCCAGCTATCCTCTCGGGGTGTTCGACGCAGCCGTTGAAGTTGGCATCGCCGCCTTTCTGGCGGGACAGGAACCGCCCAGCGACGATGACATCCGGGCCGACCTGCGGCACGGCGGGGTCGAGCCGTGGCTGGCCGAGCGGCTGATCCTGTTCCTGCCGCTCGCATTCGGCCGCCGCCTGCTGCCCGGTGTCCAGCTCAGCGGCGACTTCCTCGACGGGCCGCAGCCAAGCACACTCACCGGCGACGCCGTGTTCAGGGCGGCGTCGGTGCGGGCTCAGCGGGCCAACCGGGCCGAGGTCGAGCGGATCGGGCTGCGCAGCAGCGAGGTCGACGCGGTGAACAACGCCCTGAACGCCGGTTCCCGCCTGGAGGATCTGGTGCTGGGCCCGGCCGCGCTGCCCGAACCGCTGCCGGCGGCGGGCACGGGCGACGGCGGCGTACCCTCACCGCGCGAGGCGTTCGCGGCTTTCCTTGCCGGCCATGGGTTTTCGGTCGATGACGGGTCTCGCATCGGCGATTTCGAGTTCGACGCGCGCGTCTTCGTCCATGCGAGCCCAGGTTCGGCACACGTCATGCTCCAGGTCGACTTCGCGGTGCGCCATCCGGCGCTGGCGCAGGAGTGGATGCTCGAAAGCTTCGCCGGTTACGGCGGCACCTGGCGCGAGGCCGTCAACCGGGCAATCGCCATGTTCGAACGCGCAAGCCTGCACCCGATCATCGCCGCATTGCTCGATCGTGGCGCGTGCCAGGATCAGGTGAGCTGGGAACCGTACCCACATCCGGCAGGCACCTTCCAGCTCTGCGTGGGCCCGCAGATCACCATGTTCTCGCCGGAGCCCGCACCGCCGGCCGGCCCGCTGCTCGACTCGCTTTTGGACAGTTTGCGGCGGGTGCCGCTGAGCGGCGCCGTGCACTGGTTGCGGGTTTTCACCAGCCACCGCGACGGCCAGCCGCAGACCAACGAGGTGCTCCTGGACGGCGAACCGTGGGCCGACGGCGAGCAGGCCGTGGCCGCGAGCCCGGCGCCCCACCCGAACGGCATGGTGGGCCTGCGAATCTTTGCCATTCTGCTGCCCGAGTGACGCGCGGCGGTTTGCCCCCGCTCGAAGCTGAGCAATCCCCCACCATGCGTTCCCTCGCGCTCGCCCTCGCCCTCGCCCTCCTGACGGTCACGGCCACCGTGCTCGGCTGCAAGACTGCGGGGCAACAGCCGCCCGCGCCGCCGCCCGCCACCGCCGACCCGGGCGACATCATCACGCTCCTCAACCAGCGCCGCGCGGACGCGGGCTGCCCGGGCGTCGAGCCGGACGCCCGCCTGAGCACCGCCGCGCAACGGCACGCCATCGACATGCGCGACCGCGGCATCCGCGACCACACCGGCTCCGACGGCAGCAGCCCGCAGGCGCGCATCGAGGCGGCCGGATTCAGGCCCGCCTCCACCGGTGAGATCATTTTCTGGGGTACCGGATCGGCCGGCCCGCCCGAAGCGGTCAAAGGCTGGATGGACAGCCCACCGCACCGCAAAATCATCGAAGAGTGCGGCTTCACCCACGCCGGAGCCGCCGCCCTGCGCGCAGAAGGCCAATACTTCGCCGTCACCACCTTCGGCCGCCCCGCCTGAATTTCGTCGCTCGGCACTTGTCACGCCATCGTGATCAGGCCATCGTGTGCAGCAGGGCGACCACCTCCTCCGGCCGGGACACCATCGGCCAGTGGCCGGTGTCAAGCTCGGCGAACCCCCACTCCGGTTGCCCGCCAACGATTTCTTCCCACGACCGGGCGGCCGGGCGCAGGCAGCGCACATAGGTGGCGGGCAACTCGGCCAGCGGCCGGGTCAGCACCGCCGGCTCGAACAGGGTGTGGCCAGGGTGCGGGGTGGCGTGGCCGAGCAGCCAGGTCACCTGCTCATCGGTCAGGTCGTGGCCGTCGAACTCCTCGATCTCGGGCGGGGGCCAGCGCCCGTGGTGCGCCGCCACCTCCGCCCGCACCAGCTCACGCCCGCGCTCGGACCACTCGTCGGTCATGGAAAGGCCGTCGTGGGGCAGGTTGGCGTCGAGGAAGACGGTGCGGGCGACCCGGTCGCGGGCCCAGTCGGCGGCCTGGCCCACCACCACGCCGGCGTAACTGTGGCCGACCAGCACCACCTCGCGCAGGTCGGCGCCCTCCAGCACGGCGAGGACGTCACGCACATGCGTGGTCAGCCCCACCTTGTCCGGATCGTCGCCGGCCCGCTCGGCCAGGCCGGAAAGAGTCACCGCATGCACGTCATGACCGAGGGCACGCAACCCGTCCGCCACCGCCTGCCACACCCATGCCCCGAGCCAAGCGCCCGGGACCAGAACGAACGTGCTCATGCCGCCGACGTTAGACGGGGGGTCCGACAAAACCGGACCCCCCGCCCAACATCATGGGCTCGTCAGGCGCGGGTCAGCCGCATCCGCCCGTTCTCCTCATCGATCTCGGCAATCCGCACCGCGATGACCGAACCGGCCCCGGGCAGCGGCTCCTTGGTCACGATGAGGCAATCGAAACCGCCGACGCGTTCGACGAAAGCCCCGAAGGGCAGCACACGCGTGATGCGCGCGTCGATGACGTCGCCGACGCTGAAACTCTGGCGAGACATGCCATCACCTCCTTTCTCAAGCAAGTTCGCCCAAGAACACGAGGGAGGCCGGCGGCCCACGGGCTCGCCCGGTGGTCACGGCAAGGCCGGATAACCAATCGAATCACGGCACCTGGCCGACCCGGCAGTCACGAAAGAAACATACATTAGGCTGCCAGGGTGGACAACGCACCCCCGATCGCTTGGCGCCCCCTGGCTTTGGTGAGCGGGGCCGTCTTCGCCGTCCTTTTTGGACTTTCCGGTGGGTACGGATACCACCGCGACGAGCTTTACTATCTTGCCGCCGGTCAGCACCTCGCTTGGGGCTACGACGATCAGCCGCCGGTCGTGGTGCTGCTGGCCCGCCTTGCCGACGAGGTGTCCGGCGGCGCGCTGATGGTGCTGCGCCTGCCCGCCACCCTCGCGGTCGCGGCCACGGCCCTGCTCACCGGCCTCATCGCCCGTGAACTCGGCGGCGGCGCCAAAGCACAGACCGTCGCCGCCGTCGCCATGGGCTGCGCACCGATTCTTCTGCTGTCCGGCCATCTGCTGTCCACCACGGTGCTTGACATCTTCTTCTGGACCCTTGTCGCCTTCCTGCTCGTGCGCTACCTGCGCGCCCCCCACGATCGCCTGCTCTACCTGGCCGGTCCGGTCATCGGCCTCGCCCTGCTCACCAAGACCCTGATAATCGTGTTTCTCGCCGCGGTCTTCGCCGGCCTCCTGATCGCCGGGCCGCGCGACGTCTTCAAGCGCCCGGCGCTCTACGTCGCCGCCGCCGTCGCCCTTGCCATGTGGGCGCCGAACCTGTGGTGGCAGGCGCAGCACGGCTGGCCGCAGCTGGAGATGACCGCGGTGATCCGCGAGGACGCCGACTGGGGCGGGCAGGCGTTCGTGGCACCGACGCAGCTGCTCATCATGGGCCCGGCGCTGGCACCGATCTGGATCGCGGGCCTGGTGCGCCTGTTCCGCTCGCCGGAGCTGAGGCCCTTGCGCGCCTTCGGCATCGCCTACCCCATCGTGCTGGTCACCGTGATCGTCACCGGCGGCCGGATGTACTACGTCGCGGGCGCCTATGCCGTCCTGGTCGCGGCGGGCTCGCTCGCCCTGGTCTGGTGGCTCAAGAACCGTTGGGGCCTTTACCTTTCGGTCGCGTTCACGGTGCTTTTCACGGCGGTGATGGGGCTTCCCATCTTCCCGATCGACCGCCTGGCCGACACGCCGCAGCCCGCACTGCACTACGACGCCGGAGAAACCGTTGGCTGGCCCAAGCTCACGGCCACGGTGGCGCATGTCTACAGTGGACTGACCGAGGCCGAGCGGCGCACGGCGGTGATCCTGACCTCCAACTACGGCCAGGCAGGCGCGATCACGCGCTTCGGCCCGGCGCACGGCCTGCCCCGGCCCTACTCCGGGCACCTCGCGTTCTGGCGCTGGGGCCCGCCGCCCGACACCGCCACCGGCCCGGTCATCGTGGTCAGCGAGCAACCGCCGACCTTCTGCGAGACCGCGACCGTCTCGGCCCGCAACGACAACGGCTACCGCGTTGACAATGAGGAGCAGGGGGTACCGATCTGGCTGTGCCGCGGCCTGAAACAACCGTGGCACACCGTTTGGCCCGGCCTACGCCGTTTGTAAAGTGCCAATCTCATATCACACTCAAAAATCCACACCCTGCAATTAGTACAGGTGTACCATAGCCTCTCCGCCCTGGTCCACTGTCGAAATTGGAGGGTCATGCATGGTCAGCTCGGTGGCGGTGCTGAGTGTCGCGCTGGTTGCGGTGGGTCTGGTCCTCACACCCGGGCCAAATACCGTGTACCTGCTGACGCGTACCGTGGCGCAGGGGCGAGCGGCCGGCATGGTCTGCCTGTCGGGTGTCGCCACCGGCTTCGTGATCTACCTGGCGTGCTCGGCGGCCGGGGTGACCGCGCTGCTGACCCTGGTGCCGCACCTGATGCAGGGCATCCGGGCCGCGGGCGCGACCTACCTGCTGTGGCTCGCCTGGCACACCCTGCGCGCACCGTCCATTGTGGAGGGTGAGTCGCCGCGCGAGTCGCCGCCTCGGCGGCGGCTGTTCCTGCTGGGCCTCGCCACCAACCTGCTCAACCCCACCATCGCCGTGCTCTACCTGTCACTGCTGCCCCAGCTGATCGACACCGGCCGGGGCAACGTCGCGCTGCAGGGCCTGATCCTCGGCTCGGTGCAGGCGAGCATCATGGTCGCCTTCAACTGCCTGCTGGTGCTCGGCGCCGGCCGCGTCTCGGGCTGGCTCATCGACCACCCGCGCCTGCTGCGCGCCCAGCGCTGGCTCGCCTCCAGCGTGCTGGGCGTCCTCGCGGTACAGATCGTAGTGGTGCAGTAAGTCTCCACGAACGACTACGTCAAGCATTGACATCGGTCGCCGCGTCCTGCTTCTGTGAACGTTCACAGCGCAAGGAGGAGCAATGATCAGATTGCGCATCGCCGTCACCGCGGCGACCGTCGTGGCGACCCTCGCCGTCCCGGGCACGGCACTGGGCGGCTCCATAACTGCCAGCACAGACGGCGGCGCACAACTCACCAACCCCGGCTTCGAGACCGGCGGCGCCTCCGCCGAACCGGCCGGCTGGTCCGAGCATGGCCAGCGGTCGGCGAGCTTCACCGAGGCCGGCGGGCACGCGGGCGCGCTGCGCCTGACCCACTGGTCCGCCGAGTCCTACCGAGTCGTTACCGCCCAACGGCTTCACGGCCTGCGGGACGGGACCTACACGCTGCGGGCCTGGGTGCGCGCCAGCGGCGATCAGCGCTCGACGGAGCTGAGCCTCACCGGCTGTGGCGTTCCCCAGAAGCGGGTCGACCTGCCACGCACCGGCCCCGAGTGGTGGGTCCAGATCGCGGTCAGCACCCGCGTCGACGGCGGCGCCTGCACCATCGCCATCCACTCCGACGCCGGTGCCGGCGACTGGATCAACGTCGACGACCTGGAGTTCACCCGCACGGCAAAACCCGTTGGCGACGTGGAGATCCAGGGCGCGGACGTGTCGCAGCTGGCCAAGAACGAGGCCTACGGCGCGGTCTACCGCGACTTCGACGGCCGGCGCAAGGACGCCCTGCGGATCCTGAAGTCCAACGGCGTCAACTACTTGCGGCTGAAGGTCTGGGTCGACTCGGCCGACGACTTCCACGAGCTCGACGACATCCTCACCATGGCCAGGCGCGCCAAGGCCTCGGGGTTCAAGGTGCTGGTCGACTTCCACTACTCCGACGCCTGGGCCGACCCGGGCAAGCAGTTCAAGCCCGCGTCTTGGGCCGCGCTCCCCTTCGACCAGCTCAGGCAGGCGCTCTACGACCACACCTACGCCGTGATGCACGCGCTCAAGGCGCAGGGCACCCCGGCGGCGATGGCCCAGATCGGCAACGAGATAAACGGCGGCATGCTGTGGCCGGACGGGCGCTGGGACAACTGGGACGGCCTGGCCGCCCTGCTCACCGCGGCAAGCGAGGCGGTCACGGCGGCGTCACCGTCCACAAAGGTCGCCATCCACCTCGCCGAGGGTGGCAACAACGGCGGGCACGTGTGGTGGTTCGACAACGCCATCTCCCGCGGCGTGCGGTTCGACATCATCGCCGTCTCGCAGTACGTCTACTGGCACGGGCCGCTGGGCTACATGCAGGCCAACCTGTTCGACCTGACCAGCCGCTACGGCAAGCCGATCATGGTGGTCGAGACCGCCTACGGTTTCACCCTTGAGCAGAACGACCACGAGACCAACATCTTCAACGCGTCGCTCGCCGAGGCGGGCGGCTACCCCGCGACCCCGAAAGGCCAGACTCAGGCGCTGCGCGACATGTTCAACACCGTCGCCGCGGTCCCCGGCGCCCTCGGGGTCTTCTACTGGGAGCCGACGTGGACCGCGGTCACCGGCGGCGGCTGGGACCCGGCCGACCCGTCCTCCGGCGACGGCTGGGAGAACCAGGCCCTGTTCGGCTACGACGGCAAAGCGTTGCCCGCGTTGGAGGTTTTCAAGCAGTTCTAGTCGAAGTCGACACGGATGCTCCACCGCCCGTGCGACAGGGTGAGCAGGACGGCGCGGCCGTCGGCAAGCAGCGCCTGCAACCGCAGGAACCGCGCCGCCCGCTCACCCCACCAGTGCTCCTCCACCGGCCAGGGCCCGGCCCAGCCGACGATCTCGATGGTCTCCCCGCCGATGACGACCCATGAAGGCTCGCCGCTCAACTGGAGGCGCGCATTCACCCGTACCCCCTGATTGGTTAGGTCAAGAACTTGAACCTCCACCGCGTCGGGCAGCACCACCGGCGGTGAAGGGGGCGGCATGCGTCCCGGCCACGGGCCCTCCGGCAGCGCGGCGACCCGCTCGTCGCCCCACGGCACCATCGTCGCCTGATGGTCGTGGGTGCGCCCGCCCCCGAGGATCGCCGTCAGCACCGCGTCCGGGCCCAGGATGCCCTGAATGCGGTGCAGCGCACGGTGTGCCCGGTCGCGTTCCGCCCCGGCCTCGCCCCACAGCCCGGGTTGCAGCCCCACCTGCGCCAGGATCCCGTCCGGAATCAGGCGCAGGGCAAGGATTCCGCTTGTCAGGCGGCGGTTGGTCAGCCAGCCCTCCAGCTGCCAGCGGGTCCGGTCGGAGATGGCCACCGCGGTGAGCACCCCGTCGTGGCGCCATACCCTATGCAGCTCTTCGCCTTCGGCGGTGACCGCGGCGATGGCCAGGCGGGTGCAGGCAAGCCCGTGGCCGGAAAGCCGCTCGTGCAACCGTTCGGCGAGGGCGCGGGCCGCGAACGCCGCCATGTCGACGCGTTCGATCGCCTCGTCGAAGCGCTCCTCGACGTCCAGGTCGGGCGGGGGCTCGCGGACCGCGAGCGGGCGGTCGTCGAGCCCGCCCGCCAGGCGCTGGGCCAGCGCGGCATCGAGCCCGAAGCGTGCCAGCACATCCGAGGCGGGCAGCGCGGCGAACTGGCCGAGGGTCCGGATGCCAAGGCGCCAAAGCAGATCCGCCAGTGCCGGCCGCTCCAAAGTGGACACCGGCATCTCCTTGAGGAACGCCGCGGTCTCCCCCGGCGCCACCACCCGCCCGGCCCGCGCCGCCAGCAGCGCCGCGAAAGCACCGTCGGCGATGCCGATCTGCGCCTCCACCCCGCACTCCACCGCGATGTGCTCGATGATCTGCTCCGCCGCCTTCTCCTCCCCTCCGTGGTACCGGATAGGCCCCCGCGCGGCGAAAGCGCAAACCCCCGGCCGCAGCACCGCCACCCCCGCCACCATCTGCTCCACGGCCGCCACGACCGGCTCGAAGGCCCTGGTGTCCCGGGCCGGGTCATAGTCCACAACGGACAGGCTCGGGCACCTCGCCTGCGCGTCGCGCTTGCGCAACCCGCGCCGGACCCCTTCGGCACGCGCCTGCGGGGAGCAGGCGACGACCCGGTTGGCGTGCATGACGGCCACCGGCCCGTCGGCCCCGCTGGCGACAACGGGCCAGTCCGGGCACCACACCAGCATGGTCCTCACCGCGCCTCCCACCTCGACACGATAGAACACGTGTACGCAGGAGAAGAACGGGTGTGCTAATTTCCGTGTCTGTGCACGGGCTTATAGAGGCCTCCGGGAGGCTGTCTATGGCAGTTCCAGCGGTGGTTCCCGGTAGGAGTGGCGCGTGTAACGTATTCAGGTCCAGCGTCCAGGCGATGTTGGCCCCAAAGGCAGCCCCGGCAGCCGCGCCGCCGGCCCGGCCATGGCGTTCAAGCCCATAGAGTCGGCCCAGGACCGGTGGCGGGCGGTCAACGCACCCCACCCCACCCCACCTCGTCGCGCTGGCGCCGTCTTCTGTGAACAGGCTAGTCGTCACCTGCCAACCCGTACCCACGCCGACCACCCGGGCAGTCACCATGGACGGCCCGGATGGTCCGCGAAATCCGCTAGAGACGCCGGTGAACGAAGCTACGCTTTCCGGCCGAGCCGAACGGCTGGGTCAAAGCGTCGGCATGGTCACCGTCGAGTCCCAGGCGCGGATGCCCTCCAGGCGCGTGTAGAAACCGACGCTGCAGTCGTCGGGGGAATATGCCGTTACGACTCCCAGGGCGAGGATATAGCCCGGCCGGGTGCCCAGTGCCTGGTAGACAGCGCCGCCCGAGTCGCCGGGCTGCACGTTGCCACACCCACCATCGTCCGTCTCGGTCATTACCAGGTGGTTGGTGAGCAGGCCACCGACGTTGGCGATCAGGTCTGAGTCGGTGACGTGCATCCGGCACCGCTGGCCACTGGTGCGGCCACTGATGCAAATGGCAGCGTTAAGGCTCGGCCTGACCCAGCTCGCCAGACCGACGGGAAGGCTGCCGCAGGTGCCGGTTACGTTGCTGCAGTTGTAGACACGAGGGATGTAGGTGGAGCCCCTGAGTAGCGCCCAGTCCCCAAACTCGTCCTGTGTGCCGTCGGTGCGGTGGTCCATGGTACCGGAAATCGTTGTGGTGTAACGGGTGCCGAAGAAGTACCCGCTGGCTGGCTCGTTGTAGGGCGCTGTGAAAGCGGTGGCCCACGTCTCGGTGTGAATTGAGGCCCCGGGCATGCAGTGGGCGGCGGTCAGCAGGTAGGTCACGCCATTGCGGCGCAACGGGAACGCGGTCGAGCAGTGCCCGCGATAGCCTGTGTGGGCTGTGTTCCACATGTATATGCCGGCGCCGCCGTAGTGTGGCGCGGCGTCACGGTTACGGTCCGCCTCCGCCGCCACGAGGGTGCCCATTCGGCGGAAGATCACCGCGTCGCCGAAACGCTTTTTGAGGCTAAGCCTTGCGGAGGCGGAGTCTGCGGTGGCGTAAATCACGGTGACGCCGCGAATCGGGTCCGTGCCGACTGCGGTGATCTGCCCGCTATGGGTCTTGGCCCGCATCAGGCCGACAATCTGTGAACGCACGGAGTCCAGGTCAGAGCGGCTCCGGGCGCTCTGCCGGAAGGTGATGTTCATGTGGGGGGCCAACGCGCGGACAGCCTGCGCACGCTGGTTCATGTCGGCGCCACCCGGTAGAGCCAGGGTCAGCGCGTTTGGTCCATCGATACGCACGCCGGTGAAGCTGCCCGGTTGTCGTTGCACTGCCTCGAGGACAGTCTCGTAGGCGGCCCGGGTCTCGTCGGTGGTTTCGACGGAGGAGGAGGTCAGCGGCTCGAAGTCGGGGACGGTTTGCGCCTGCGCCACGTCTGGTACGCCCAGCACGCATACCGCGCCCGCGACCGCCACCCACCGTCTTATTCGGATTTTCATTGAGTCCAATGTGGACATGTCTTCCTTCCGCGTTGGTGAATGCGGCCGGCCGCGCGTTTCCATGGACGCGCCCTCTACGTCCCGGTCGGACGGTGGGCGACCACGCATGCCGCCGCATGCGGCGCCGTCGCCCGGCACCGCTCACGCAGTCTGCGACAACGCCGGACCCAATACCTTGCACGGATCTTGTACGGTTGCGGTTCGCGGAAAACACGCCAGCCCGAAAGGAACCGTCACCTGTGCTGATCCGCCTTTTTGGTCGCGTCTCGATCGGCGATCGACACATCACGGCGCAGAAGCACGCGTGCATGCTGGCTGTTCTCGCCGCGAGTCCCGGCGAACCGGTCTCGCTGACCGAGCTTGTGGGCAGAATCTGGGACGGTGATCCGCCGGACACCGCGCTGAACGTCCTGTACAGCCAGGCCGCGCGGATGCGTGCCTTGCTGCGGGAGCATCCGGCCAAGATCCGCCGGGCTCGGGGTGGATATGTGCTCGACGTCGACCCTGGCGAAGTCGACCTGCATCGCGCGCGCAGGATCGCCGCCGTTGCCGCCGAGTCCGATCCCGCCGACAGCCTGGCCCGCCTGCGCGAAGCGACCGCGCTCGTGCCGGGCGAAGCCTTGTCTGGCGTCAACGGCTCGTGGGCCGAAGGCTTCCGGGAGACCCTGCATCGAGAACGCACCGGCTGGCTGGCCGCCCGCTTCGCGGGGGAACTGGACGGCGGTCACCATGAGCTGGTGCTCGATGAGCTGGCGGTGGCGGTGCAGACCGCGCCGTTCGCGGAGTCGCTCACGGCCTCACTCATGCTTGCCCTTCACCGCTGCGGACGGCCGGCCGAGGCGTTGGTCGTCTTCGAGGACTTGCGGCGCAGGCTGCGCGACGAACTCGGCGCCGATCCGTCGGCAGAACTTCGCGACTTGCATCGCCGGATCCTTGACCACGACCCGGCGCTGACCCTGCCTGCCGCCGCGGCACCGTCTCTGTTACCTGCTGCGATCAGCTCTTTCGCCGGCCGGGAAAGGGAGCTGTCGGAGCTTGATGGACTCCTCCAGCAGGCCGATGCCCCGAGTCTCGTGGCCATAGTCGGGCCGGCCGGGGTGGGCAAGACCACCCTCGCGGCGACGTGGGCCCATCGGGTGCGCGACCGGTTTCCAGGCGGACAGCTGTACCTGAACCTGCGAGGGTTCGATCAGGATGACCGCGCCTTGTCCGGCGACGAGGCGCTGCAGGCACTGCTGGAGCTGCTGCAGGTGCCGCCGTCTCGTATGCCGTCCACTGTAGATGGACGGGCTGGGTTGTATCGCAGCCTCCTTTCCGGTTCCGGCATCCTGGTCGTGCTCGACAACGCCAGAGACTACGATCACGTGCGGCCGTTGTTGCCGGGTACGCCGCTTGGCACGGTCGTGGTGACCAGCCGCGACCAACTTGCCGGGCTGGCCATGGCCGAGAGTGTGCTACCGATGCGGCTCGACGCGCTCGCCGACGACGAGGCCCGCCAGTTGCTCGCCAACCGCCTCGGCCAGCAGCGCGTACAGGCGGAGCCGGCGGCGGTAAGTCAGATCATCGCCGCGTGCGGCGGCTTGCCGCTGGCCCTGGCGATCGTGGCTGCGCGGGCGGCGAGCTGTCCCCAGTTCCCGATGGCGGCCTTCGCCGGCGAACTCAGCGACTTCCGCAGCCGCCTGGACGCCCTCTCAGGACCGGACCGGACCACCGATCTCCGTGCTGTGTTGTCCTGGTCCTATCAGGCACTGCGACCGGCGGCGGCCCGGCTGTTCCGGCTACTCGGCCTGCACGCCGGGCCGCAGATCGGCATCGACGCCGCGGCCAGCCTGGCCGGACTGCCACCCACGGCTGTGCGGCGGCTGATGGCCGAGCTGACCGGAGCGCACGTGCTCACCGAGTACGCCCCGGGCCGGTACACGTTCCACGACCTCGTGCGCGCCTACGCCGGCGAACTCACCGAGTCCACCGACACCCCGGCGGAGCGAGCCTCAGCAACGGCCGCATTGCTGGATCACTATCTGCATACCGGGTATCGCGCCGCGCTGCTCCTCAGTCCGGGTCGGCGGTCCTTGGATCTGTCGCGGTCGCGGCCGTACCAAGGCAGCGTCAGCGAGCTTCGCACGGCGGCGGACGCCAACAACTGGTTCGAGCGGGAACGGGAGACGCTGATCGCCATCATTGACCGGGCAACGGCCGACGGCCACCATGAACGCTGCTGGCAGATTGCCTGGACAGTCGTCGACTACCTGGAGCGTCGCGGCCGATGGCGGGAGGCGCTGGCCTGCAATCAGACAGCCCTCGACGCGGCACACCGCGACGGCGACCTGACGGCGCAGGCCACCTTCTTCAACAACCTTGGCCTCAATCACACGCGCCTCGGCCAGTATTCGCAGGCGCATGCATGCCGGCAGGAGGCGCTTCGCCTGGCCACAGCATCGGGCGACCACACAGCCCTGAGGCACACCCATATGGGCTTGGCGCTCCTCTATAACCAGCAGGGCCGCCACGCCGAATCATTGCACCACAACGAAATCGCCCTCGCTGTGACACTAGCCGCCGGTGATGACACCGAGCAGGTCGGCTGCCTCAACGGCATCGCGGCGCAGCACGCCGCGCTCGGTGACTACGACCGCTGCATCGCCTACAGCCACAAGGCGCTCGCCATTCCGGTCCAGCCGGGCAATCGATTCCGCGCCTCGGCCTGGGACACCCTCGGCTACGCCCAGCACCGCCTCGCCCGGCACCCACAGGCCGTAACAAGCTACAAGCAGGCGATCGCGTCTTTTCGCGAGATGGGAATACGTCACCTCGAAGCGCGCAGCCTGGCCCGGCTGGCCAACAGCCTCGACGCGCTGGCTCAGCACGAGGCGGCGCAGGACGCACGACAGCAAGCGCTCGCCATCTTCGACGAACTCGACCACCCAGACGCCATCGAACTCCGCAAGAAGCTCCCGTGATCTGAACACCTCAGCGGTCGCCACGGTCGCTGGTGAATGCACCGACCGGCGCGTCCTTCACGTCGAAACTCGCGGTCAGGAACCGTGCCGCTCGCGAAAATCACCCGCCATGTGGCTCCGCAGGGTGCTCGGCTCGGGCAGGTCAAGGTGTCGGTGAACATCGGGTTTCTCCTGTCTGCGCCTCCGCGGCGGATCAGGCCCTGCTCGACAGCCTCGCCGTGCCGGCTAACGTCAACACCCCGCAAGCTGCCGCACGCTGGTTCTGGACCCTGTGGCTGTGCCGCCCATACTCACAGCCCGGCAGGGCCGCCGCGACTCCTGTCGAGGCCGAAGCGCTGCCGACGATCCGGCACCGGTGGCTTCCCTTCTCGACCAGGGAATGATTACATCGACTCACGTCGCCGCCTTCGCCGACGCGCTGGAGCAGTCGGTCGCCGACGAGCTATCAGGCAGGGGGTATTCGACACTCTGCCTGGGACCTCTTCCGCTGCAGCGCATCGTCTGCGGTTCGGGCTCAGTTACGACCAGCTCAAGCCGGTTCTGGGAGATCTCGTGATGTGGGTGTACGCCAGCGGCCGGGTCCAGTTGCGTGCGGGCGGTCCGCCCGGTCCGGTCCGGACGTTGTGGCCTGAACACCTTGCCGCCCTTGACCTCCGGTGGCACGCCGCCGCCGACCGTGCCGCGGTATGGACCGATGCCTCCCTCGGCATGGAGCACGGACAGGAGTGGGAGTGGACGGGCACCTGGTATCTGGTGGCGCTGGCGCTGTATGTGCTCAGTCACCGCGACGGTCTCCCACCTGACCGAGTCCCTCCGGCTCGGGCCGCCGACCTGCTGGCCGACGATGGCTTGGAGCACATCGGCAGGCCGCTGCTGACCGAGCTCGGGCACCCGCTCACCCGGTCCTTCGACGACCCGCCGTCGGCCGCCTGGCGTTGGCTGACCCGGACATGGCCGGAGATCGAAGAGCCGAGCCCGGCCAATCGGTGGAGCATGCTGTCCCGGCGGCCTGACACCCCGGACACCGACACTCCCGCCTGGAGGGTGTGCATGGACTGGGCGGTCGCCGCTGCCCGCCAGGCGGGCTGACCCCTCGCTCCAGTGTCCGATCAAGACGGTCGCGCAACTGCCCTTCATTTGTTCGTCCAAGTCGGAGCCGCCTCATGAATTGGTCCGGCTACAGCAGAGCATTCACCTCAGCGCGTTTTGTCACTGTTCTGAGCGATCAGCTGTGTCTGCCTTTTATCGAACCGTGACTACCTGCGTAAACCAAAGGTCACGAAGACCGTAAGCGTTCCCGGTTGCGGGCGTGGACTGCGGCCAGGACATCGGCACGGACCGGACCCAAGAGAACGGTGGATCTCGTTGTACCAGTGGAAGAAGCCTTGCCAGAACGCCTGAGCGTCTTCATGCTGCTGAACCGGTCGGGGAAGCCGGGCCGGTACTTGAGCGTTTTTGAACGGGGCTTCGGAGTAGGGCAATCGTGCGGCCATGCGCTGAAGCTCACGCGATCCGGTCGATCTTGTGATATCCGCTGCTAGAGCCCATGCTCCCCCACGCTAGCTCACGCGGAGCCCTATCCTCGTCCCATGGATGAACCCCTATGGCAGCAGCGGTTCCGGTGTGCCCAGGTCTACACCGCGGCGCTGGCGCGAGGCACCGCAGACCGCGGCCTGGTGGTAGGGACACGTGACGGTCTGACGACTCAACTTTTCGCCTGGGCGGTCAGCAGCGGTCAGGTCACGCCGGTGACGCAGGACAAGCATGGCGTCGCCCAGGGCTGGATCGACCCGGCCGGAGAGTTTGTCTACTACCTGCGAGACGAGGACGGCAGCGAGCTGGGGCACCTGGTCCGCGTGGCTTTTGCCGGTGGGCCGGCGCAGGATTTGACCCCGGCATTGCCCAACTACACTTTGCGCGGGGTGGGCTTTGACGGCAATGGCGATTTGCTGGCGATCAACCCGGTCAACGCCGAGGGATTCGCCTTGTACATCATCGACCTGCGAGGCGATCCGGGTGAGCCGCGGCTGGTGTGGCGGGATCGGTGGGAAGTCCAGGGCGCATTGCTCTCGGCCAGCGGCGACATCGCCGCCTGCTGGTCGACCCGCAGAGCGCAGGGCGTCCGTCGTTACACGCTGCTGGCCTTCGACACCGCGTCCGGTGAACTGATCGGCGAGCTCAACGACGGGCCGCAGGCACGCGTGGTCGGCGTGCGCTTCAGCCCGGTCCGAGGCGACTCGCGGATCCTGGCAGGCACCACCCGCAGCGGATATGTGCGACCGGTCATCTGGGATCCGCGTTCTGGGCAGCGGCGTGACATCGCGACGTCCGGATTGGACGGTGACGTGCAGCCGGCTGACTGGTCAGGCGATGCGCGCCAGATCCTGCTCTGCCATCTTGCCGGCGCACAGTCGCTTCTGCTGGCGGACATCGCCAACCAAACATTGAGAACCATCAACCATCCTGCGGGTACCTTTTACACCGAGATTTCAGGCGGGCCAGCGTTGCTCGCGACAGGGTCGATTGCTGGGGTGCGCCGGACGGCGGAAAGGCCCAACGAGGTCGTGGAAATGGATACCGAAGGCGGGCATCGGGTGTTGCTCAGCCTCGGCCCGGCGCCGTCCGCGGACCCGTGGCGCTCGGTCACCTTCCCGTCATCTGACGGGACTCCGATCCAGGCCTGGGTGGCCACTCCGCCGGGCGAAGGCCCATTCCCCACGGTCCTGGAAATTCACGGCGGCCCACACAACGCGGTCTACGAACGCTATGACCCGGGCGCACAGATGTGGCTGGACCACGGATATGCCTGGGCGAGCGTGAACTATCGCGGCTCCACCGGATTCGGCCGCCATTTCCAGGAACAGATCTGGGGCGATCTCGGTCGCTGGGAGTTGGAAGACATAGTGGCGGCGCGGTCTTGGCTGGTCGACTACGGTATCGCCGCCAACGACGAAGTGTTCGCTTCCGGTGGGTCTTACGGCGGATTCATGACCCTGTATGCGTTGGGCAAACGGCCAGAACTGTGGATCGGTGGAATGGCCATCGCCGCGATCGCCGACTATGCGGCCGCCTACGAGCAATCGTCGGACGCGTTGAAAGCGGCGATGGCAGGCTGGATAGGCGGCACGCCGGAGCAGCGGCCCGAGTCCTACCGCAACAGCTCTCCGACCACTTACGCGGCAAACGTTTCAGCGCCGATCGTGGTCGTCCAGTTGCGTAGCGACACCCGCACACCTGCGCCGCAGATGCAGGCCTACGCCGAGCGGATGCACATGCTCGGCAAGGACCTTCAGCTTGAGTGGCTCGAGGGAGGCCATAAGTCATTCGGGCCCGAGGTTCTTGTGCACAGCTGTCAGATCCTGCTCGACTTCGCCCAACGAACCCTTGACCGGCGCCGATCCGGTCCTTAGCAGCGAACCCGCTGCGCTTCGGTCGGTCCACCGTCGACCACACCAAACAAAACCCAGGCTTGACGGCATTGGGAGTATCAGTGGACGCAGGAAGCTTGCATTCTGGTGCCGACGTCTACAGCCGCGCTTGTGGACTCCGGTATATCAATTACCTCATCACCGCTCACCCGCACTGGCCTGTCAGGCCAGCCCAAGAATCTTTTCTACCCGTCACCGACTCATGACTACGGTGACTATGCAGCTGATATGGCGCATCCTCACCTGCACAAACCCCTCCGGGACAAACCTGTCGCTGCCTGTCGCAGGAAACTCTTACAGCCCAACCGGCACTAACCTAGTCAGGCTGCGCCCGGTAGTGATCCCGCACGCTGGCTTCGGGCTCGACGGCGGGAACGGCCGCGGCGCGTGACGGCGGATGGCCCGAGGCGCAGGCGTCCGCGCTGTGCAACCTGGGAGTGGCCCTCGCGGCACGCGGTGCGCCGGCGAAGGCCGCCGCTTGCCACCGCGAGGCGCTCGCCATCGACCAGCGCTCCGGCTGGATCGCGGGACAGGCCACCAAACTCGGCAACCTCGGGCTGGTATCCCGGCAGATGGGCCACCTTACGCAAGCCCTCGACCACCTCGGCCAAGCCGGGGAGATCGACACCCGGACCGGCGACCGCATCGGGCTGGCCTACACGCTGGCGAGCCTCGGCCGGGTCCGCCACGCCCTGGGCAGCCTTGACGCCGCCCGCGCCGACCTCGAACGGGCCCTTGCCATCGGCCGCGCGGCCGAGCACTCGAACATCTGCGGCGACGCGCTGCGCACACTCGCCGCGGTCGACCGCGACGCCGGCGACATCCGCTCCGGATCGGAGCGGACCGGCCGGGCGGCTGAGATCGCCGCCGAAACCGGAGACCGCGCCCTGGCGGCCGACGCGCTCATCGTGCGGGCCTCGATCCACCACCACCGGGGCCACCGTCCACAAGCGATAGACACCTACCGGCAGGGGCTGTCCATCGCCCGCGAGATCCGCCACCGGTACCTGGAGACGGAAGCGCTGATCGGGCTGGCGGAGAGCGGGCGCGAAAGCACTCATGCCAGGACCGCTCTGGCGGTCGCGCGGGAATGCGGGTACCGGCTACTCGAAGGCGACGCCCTCATCGCGCTCGCCGCCGTGCACTACCACCGGGACAGCTGGGAGCAGGCGCACGAGCACGCCCGGCAGGCGCTCGCGGTCTGTACGGACACGGGGCAGCGGCTCAGCCAGGCACGGGCGCATCTTGTCGCCGCCGCGGCGCTCCGGCGGCTCGGCCGGCACCCGGACACCGAGTTCCACCACGGGCTGGCTCGCGAGCTGTTCACCGAGATCGGTGCGCCCATCGGCGACCATGCCCAGGCCTTGATGGGCACGCGGGACAAGGATCCGGGAGTGATCACCGCACGGCCCTGAGGTGGCGCACGGGCGCCGCGGGTGCCGCAGGTGCCACGGGCGATGCGGGCGATGCGGATGCCACGGATGCCACGGATGCCGCGGGTCCCGCGGATTCCGCAGCTGCCACGAGCGCCACGGCCTGCGCGGGTGCCGGGCCGGGCAGCCAGAACGTGGTGCGGCGCGGGCGGGCATAGGCTCCCCTGCCCCGCGCGCATACCGTCAGCTCACGCCGGCGCAACCGCCCGCACCCCTTGCCTAGCCCGTGCCAGGCCGACCGCTCCGGCTGCAGCGTCACGTCCGCCCCGTCCCACTCCCCGAACGGGATCAGGACACTGCCGCGCTGCCTCGCCCGCGCGGCGAGCTGGGTGCGCACGGAGGCGGCGACCTGCCCGGCGGGGGCGACGGCGACCGCGTCGAACCCGTCCAGCAGGACGGAGACCACATTTGTCCACTGTGGACCTGGATTGGGTACCAAAGCCAAGCGCTCCAACGAAACGCCGATTTCGTTCGCAGCCACCAGCCCGAGTTGCGGCATGCCCACGACCGCGCACCACGATCCGGCCTGGGAGGTGGCGGCAAGGGTGGCGAGCAGGAGGGTGGTGGCTCCCCGGCCGGCGGAGATGGCGACAGTGCTGCCGCGGCGCAGCCCCGCACCGGGGAACAGGTCACGCAGGTCGGGCAGGACGGGCAGCATGCGGTCGGTGCCGAGCCCGGCGACGTCCGCGCCGAGCTCGCTGGCCCGTTTGACCAGCGTCGATAGCTGCGCACCACGTCCCGCCACGTCTTAGAACATTAGTTCTAAACCATCCTAGCCAGCAACTGACACGCCTGGTCAGCGCCCTGTCGCGTCGTTTATCCAGTTTGCGATCTGCTAATATAGTGATGCCACTTCACAATGAAGGAACGTAATCATGGCCTACGACGATCGCTACCGGATCACGCTCGACCGCATTCTGGAGCTTGTCACGCTGCTCAACGACGACATGACGGCGAGCTTCGCGCGCGACGGCCTCACCGGCTCCCGCGCGCACCTGCTGTGGGAGCTGCACCACCGCGGCCCCACCACCCAGCGCACCCTCGCCGACGCCCTGCGCGTGTCCGCCCGCAACATCACCGGCCTGGTCGACGGCCTCGTCGACACCGGCTTCGTCACCCGCGAGCCCCACCCCACCGACCGCCGCGCCATCCTGGTCTCCTTCACCGACAAGGGCGCCAAAGCGGCCGGCGCCATGGACCGCGACCACCGCGAGCTGTCCCGGCTGCTGTTCGACGGCATGCCCGGCAAACGCTTCGACGGCTTCGCCGCCGGCCTCGACGACATCCTCGACCGCCTGAGAAAGGAGCTCACGAAATGATTAGCTTGGCGCGCAAGGTGATCCGCTTCGAGCTGAACATGTGGCGCAGCCTGTACGCGTGGGCGAGGCGGCGCGTGCGCGGCCAGGGCCCGGGCGACCTGCCGGTCGCCTACGCCAACGGCGCCAGTGCCATCATGTGGGCCTTCATCGTGCTCAACTGCCTGGAGATCGTGGCGCTGCACATCATGATCCCGTGGGAGACGGTCAGGTTCCTGCTCGACCTCCTCGGCGTCTACAGCCTGGTCTGGTTCGTCGGGCTGCTCGCCGCCATGAAGGTGCACCCCCACCTGGTCACCGGCTCCGGGCTGCGGGTGCGCTACGGCACGAGCGTCGACTTCACCATCCCGTGGGAGTCGGTCGTCCGGGCCGGCACGCGGATCCGTTCCGTGGAGGGCTTCCGGACCGTACGGTTCGACGAATCCGTCGTCTCCGTCGGGATCAGCAGCCAGACCAACGTGGACATCGTGCTCCACGAACCCATGGTGGTGCAGGGCAAGCCGGTGACCGAGGTGCGCATCTTCGCCGACGACCCCAAGGCCCTGATCGCCGCGGTCAACTCGGGTCGGGTGGCGGCTGTCCCGGGCACGTGACATCCCCGGCGGGCACGACCCCGCCGAGCAGGTACTCGTGCACGGTGCGGTCGACACACGGATTGTCGTTGCGGCCGTAAATGACATGGTCGCCCTCGTCCAGGACGGTGACCAGTCGTGACGGCCGGAAGCCGCGGTGGGCGGCGAGCGCACCGGCATAGGGTGTCGCCGGATCGCCCACCGAGTTGACCATCAGGATGACCGGTGAGCCCAGACCGTTGACCGGCTTGGGCGCCGGTGCCCGGTAGGGCCAGTAGGCGCACGGCTGGAACAGGGTTTGGTAGCCCATCAACGGGTATCGCCGGCCCATCGCGGCGGAGTGGTTGACCCAGAAGTGCGGGCTGCGCGTCCACGGCGTGTCGTTGCACGTGATCGCCAGGTACATGGCGAGCGTGCCGGGTGAGGCGATCGGCTGGCTGAACAGCCCTTCGACGAAAGCAAGCTCATCGGGCGTCGCCCGGTCCAGACGCTCCAGAATGGACAGTGCCTGGGCCAGGAACGGGAAGTCGTTCTTGTGGTAGAGCACCCCGAGCGTGATGTTGTCCAGATCGGCCGGGAGCAGCGTGAACGTCTCCGAGATCGGTGCGGGCAGCCGCGCGCGCCGGGCTTCCCAGATCTCGCGCGCCTGCCGTGCCGTCGTGCCGTAGCCGTAAACCGCGTGGTGCCGGGCGATCCAGGGCAGGAACTCCGAGGCGAACCGGTGCTCGAAGGCGGGCGGCTGGTTGTCGACGACCCGCTGCATGGTCGCGGTGAACTCGGTGTTGCTGTCCAGCACCATCCGCCCCACGCGATGCGGGAAGAGCGTGGCGTAGTGCGCGCCGAACCAGGTCCCGGCGGAGAAGGCGAGCACGCTCAGCTTGGCCTCGCCCAGCACCGCCCGGATCAGGTCCCAGTCCCGCACGATCTGGTCGGTGGTGACATAGCGCAGCAGCTCACCCGAGCGCTCCGCGCAAGCCCGGGCGGTGGCGGCGGAGTTCGCCTGTATCCGGGCGAGGTTGGCCGGGTCGCGGTCGCGCATGTCCACCCGCGTGTACTCGGCGATCTCGGCCGGGTCCAGGCAGGCGATGCGGCTGCTGCGGCCGATTCCGCGGGGGTCGTAGCCGATCAGGTCGTAGCCGGCGGCGATGGGCCGGTCGGCGAAGTCCTCCGGAAGGTCCAAATTAGACGCCGGACCGCCGCCGTCGAGCAGGAGCGCGCCGCGACGGGCACCCGGATCCGTTGCGGCGAGCCGGGATACGGCGAGCGTGATGTCGATCCCGGCGCCGGGATCGTGCCAGTCGCGTGGCGCCCGCAGGGTCGCGCATTGCAGTTGCGGCGTCTCGGGATCGCACGCCTGCCACTGCGGTCGCTGGGTGAGGTAGCCGCGCAATCCGCTGTCCGGGGCGGCAGAGGGCGACACCAGGAGGACCACGATCGCCACAATTATGGGGGTACCCACAAGGTCTCCTTCAATCGGTTCTGAGCGCTTCGATGGCGGGCCGCCGCCCGGCCAGATGGCTTGGAATGGTGGTGAGGATCGCGGTCAGCACCAGGGTCGCGGGCAGCAGGGCCAGCAACCCGGCGGCCGCGGGCGTGGGGTTGCCCTGGGCGCCGCCCGCGGCACCGGCGGCGATCGTGAACGCGGCGAACCCGGCCGGGATGCCCAGCGCGACGGCGGCCAGCGCCGGCAGCAGCCCCGCCGCGACCAGACCGCCGGTGACCTGGCCGGGGGTGGCGCCGAGCGCACGGGCCAGCGCCGAGTTGCGGGCGTTGTCCAGCGCGTTGGTCCAGGCGACAAGGATCGCGTTGATCAGCGCGAGCGTCACCAGCACGGCGGCGAACGAGTAGGTGACCAGCCGGAGCTTGTCGTAGATGATGGAATGCTCGCCGAGCGCCTCGGCCACCTGCGAACGGTCGGTGCTGATGCCCGCCTCCATCCAAAGGGCGGCAACGATCGCGGCCACCGTGACCGCGAGACCGGCCGTGGACACGATCGCCCGTCCGGGTCGGCGGGCGACAAGGCGCATGCCGAGCAGCAACGGGACGGGCAGGCGGCTGGAGACCGCCACCGCCAGGCGGGAACGCCGCGGCGGGCGCGCCGGGCCCGACAGCGAGCGCACGGTGCTTGCCCGCGCGGCGCGGATGCTTGGTACCAAAGTAGAAAGGGCGACAAGCGCAACCGCCGCACCGAGAACGAGCGCCACGGTGGCCGCTGTGGGGCGCGGAACCGGTGCGGTACCAAGGATTCCGGGGACCGGCTTGGCGATCACCGGCGCCAGCAGGCTGCCGGCGAGCAAACCGGCGGCTCCGGCGGCCAGGGCAAAGACGAGGTACTCGGCGAACATGAACGCGGCGACGAAACGGGGCGTGGCGCCGACCGCCTTGAGCAGGGCCGCACGCCTGCTCTGGCTGGCCATGCGCCCGGCCACCGCCACCGTGACGGACGCGGCGGCGACCATGGCGAGCAGGCTGGCCCCGAGGATGAGCCCGAAGAGGGCGAACAGCACGCCGGTCAGCGCATCCACCCGGGTGGACTGCCAGTCCTCGACGACCACCTGCTGCAAGGTGCCGTGGGCGACCGCGAACTCCGGCGCCCGCGCCGGATCGGACAGGCGCAGCATGAGCACCTTGCCGCGCAATTCCGCCGCGGGTGAAAGCTTTTCGGTGTCGGCGCGGGTCGCCCAGACCTGCCCCGGGTTGGCGAACGGCACCGGCTGGCGGGCGGCGGTGACCGCCGTGCCCGCGACGGTGAAAGGCTGCCCGGCGATGGTCAGCGAGTCGCCCACGCGCACGTGCAGCAGGTCGGCGAAGCTCTCCTCCACCACCACACCGCCGTCGCGCACCCACCCACCGGCGGTCACCGCAGGCCGGTCGACGGCGGCCGGCTCGGCGTCGCGGGCGACGACGTCGAGGCCGATGCTGCGACCGTTGGCGCGCAACGATCCTTCGGGCATGGCGAGCAGCGGGAACGGCCCGGAGTGCGCCGTCACCGCGGGGTCGGCGGCCATGGCGGCCATGACCCGGTCGGTCTCGCCGTCGGCCCGGAACGTGGTGGCAACAACGTGCGGCCCGGCGGTCGCGGCGAAGGTCTCGTCCCACGGGGACTCGGCCGAACCGCGCACCGCCATCGCCAGCGTCATGGTGGTCGTCGCGGCGATCAGCGCCACCAGCAGGAGCAGGCCGGTGCCGGGGCGGTGCCGCAGATCCCGCGCCGCCAGGCGCAGCCCGAGCCGCATCGGCCCGTAGAGCCTTTTCATGACCGCTCCCCCACCCGCAGCCCGAGCCGCATCCGGCCGTAGAGCCTCTTCATGACCACACCCCCAGCCGCAGCCCGAGCCGCATCGGGCCGTAGAGCCTTTTCATGACCGCTCCCCCAGCCGCATTCGGCCTGTAGAGCTTTTTCATGACCGCTCCTCCAGCCCGACGCCGGCCATCAGATCGTCCACAGTGGGCGAATGCCGGTCCAGCCGGGTCTCGTCGACGATGGCGCCGTCACGCATGCTCATCAGCCGGTCGGCGATGGCGGCGACCCGGCTCTCGTGCGTCACCATCACCAGGGTCTGGCCGGCCGAGCGCAGCCGGTCGAGCAGCCGCAGCACCTCGGTGGTCGCGGCGGAGTCGAGGTTTCCGGTGGGTTCGTCGGCAAGCACCAGCAACGGCTCGTTGACCAGCGCCCGGGCCACCGCGACCCGCTGCTTCTGCCCGCCGGAGAGCTGGGCGGGCAGGTGCCCGGCCCGGTCCGCCAGGCCCACCCGCTCCAGAAGCTCGGATGCCTTGCGCCGCGCCAGTTTCGGCGAGGTGCCGCCCAGAAGCGCCGGCAGCTCGACGTTTTCGGCCGCCGTCAGCTCGTCGACCAGATGGAACGCCTGGAAGACAAAGCCGATCGCGTGGCGGCGAAGCCGTGCCCAAGCGCCCTGCGACAGGCCGTCGACCCGCCGGCCCGCCAGCACGATCTCGCCCGCCGTCGCCCGCTCCATCCCGCCCAGCAGGTAGAGAAGCGTCGACTTGCCGCAGCCGCTGGGACCCATCACCGAGACCGTCTGCCCGGCCTGGACCGTCAGGTCGATCCCGTCGACCGCGCGCACCAGCGCCGAGCCGGTGCCGTAGGTCTTTGTCAGGCCGCGCACGGCCAGCACGTTCTCAGTCATTGGCTTGCCCCCTGCCTGTCCAGAAGCCGGCGCACATCTCAAGCCACCGGATGCCCGCCTGAAGTTGCAGCACGGAACCCTCGAGCAGCAGCGCGGCGGGCGAACCGTCGGGCTCGGCCAGCAACGCCTGCTGCACATCGCGCAAGCGCCGCAACAACTCCCGGCGCTGCGCATCGGCGAGGGCCGCCGGGTCGGCCAGGCCGGCGACGGCGACCGCGGTCAGCTTGAGGTAGAACTCGGTCGGCGCGGGCCGGGGCCAGTCCACCGCCGCCACCCACGCGGCGACCCGCTCGTGGCCGGAGGCGGTCAGCTCGTAGACCCTGCGGTCGGGCCGGAACGCCTGGCCCACCTCGGAGGAGGTGACCAGCCCGGCACGCTCCAGGCGGCCGAGCGTCACGTAGATCTGGCCGGCGTTGAACGCCGACCCCAGCGGGCCCATCGCGGCCGAAAGTCGTTGGCGCAGCTCGTATCCGTGCGACGGCCCTTTTGCCAGCAACGCGAGCACCACGTCCTGCACGCCGCCTCCCTCCTCGGATAACCGTTAGCCATAGACTAACCGTTAGGCATCGGGCGGGCAAGTGTCCGCGGCGGACTGTCAGCGACACTCCGAACGATCAAGATGTCTTCTGCTGCCCGGACAGCGTCACCATGCTGGAGCCATCCCATCGACATCGCTCGACTTCAAGGGAGGCAACAGAATGAAGAAGTCATTGCTGGTGGCCGTTCTCGCCGCCGCGGTCACCGGATCGATGCTGAGCGCACCGGCGCACGCCGCGCCGTCACGCGAGGCAGACCCGACCGAGATCGCGGCGCAGGCCTACCGCTCCGCGTTTCCACAGATGTCACAGGCCGCGGCACGCGCGGCGGCCGCGCAGCAGAGCAGCCGCGCGGCCATCCGAGCCGAACTCGCCAAGAACGCCGACACGTTCGGCGGGGTCTGGTTCGATCCCCCATCCGGGACGTTCCACGTCGCGGTGACCACCGATGCGGCACAGTCGCAGGCGGACGCGCTCGGTCAAAAGCTTGGCGTGGCAATGAAACTGCACCGGGTCAGCCGCACCCTGGCCGAACTGGTGCAGCAGGCGGAGGGTCTGCGCGCCGGATCCGACCCGCTCGGCAAGGCGGCCGCCGGACAGGTGGGCGTCGACGTGACCACCAACCAGGTGACCGTGGCGCTGCCGCAACAGGCACGGGCCACGCTCTCCGCGGTACCCAACGGCGTGACGCTGGTCCCCGCGGCGGAACGACCGACCCAATTGGACGTTTGCACGGCCCGCAACAACTGCAACGACGCCCTGCGCTCCGGCCAGGTGGTCAGCAGCACCGACGGGTCCTGCTCGATCGGCTTCACCGCGCGCTCCGGCGGTATCCGCTGGGCGCTCACCTCCGGGCACTGCCGCACCAACCTGAACGTCACGTGGCGCACCGGTGGCACCGCGATCGGCCCGCTTTCCGACGCCATCGACTCCGGCGCGGTCGACGCGGGCGCGATCCAGGTGACCAACGCGACATTCGCCGCGCAGACCGCCGGCCGGATCTACTCGCACAACTCCGCCGGCCGTTCGGTCCCCGTCAACGGCGCCGCGGAAGTCATGTCCGACATCTCGGTGGGCGACGTGGTCTGCCTGTCCGCCAACTTCACCGCCGTGACCGCCGCCAGCAACCCGTGCGCGGTGATCGGCTCGCTCAGCGACCCGAACAAGCGGGGCCTGGTCCGGGTCGACGGCTATGACGCCTGCCAGGGCGACAGCGGCGGCGGCTGGTACCACCTCGTCGGATCCACCAGGACAGCCTTCGGCCTGCACAGCCGCAGCGACGAGGGCTGCAAGATAGCCAACGGAAAGTCGTGGTTCAGCGCACTGCCGATGTTCTGGACCGGTCTGGTCTACGAGACCTGACAGATCAGTTCGAGTTCGGGGCGGTCCGGCAAAGTACCGGACCGCCCCGGCCTGGTGCGGTTCTGGGCGCAGGCCCTCGACGGCCGGGCCGCCAGCCAACGGCAAGAGCCGCCGCGAGAGTAGCCACCGTGAGGCATCCCCAAAGCGCGGCCGGGCCAACCTCGAGTAGTCCCATGAGCGCGGCCGGGGCGAATGCCATACCAAGTCCACTGGAAAGCTGGAAGCGCACCAAGGCGCGGCCCAGTTGCGCCGGTGGCGTGGCCGCGACCACGAGGGCGGTTCCGCTTCCGGTGTAAAGGATTTCGCCTAGCGTGTAGACGACGCCGACCACGGCGATGGCCGCTGCCCCCATGGATTCGCCCATCCAGAAGCCCAGGTAGGACAGTCCAAGCACGACCCCCGAAGAGGCGAAAACCGCGCCGCGGTCCCATTTTGACGACCGTTTGACGAAGGGTACCTGGAAGAGGATCACCAGCACGGTGTTGCCCACGAACAGAGCCGCCGGCCAGGCCGCGCTTGCCTGCATCCGGGTCACGAGCAGCGCCGGCAGCACCACCTCGAGCACGCTGAAGCACATGGCGAAGGGGAGGTTGGTCACGAGCAGCAAGGCCATGCTGGGTACCCGGTGGGGGCCATTGTCGTCGTGCTTTGGCTCCACGGCTGTCACCTTTGTCGACAGCGCGAGCCCGCCCGCGACAAGGAACGCCAGGGCGGCGAAGGCCATAAGGCCGTTCAGGACGTTCTCGCCGCCAGACATGGCGACCAGCGCAAGCAGCGCGCCCGCCCCGAGCCCGGCGTTTCGCACCGAACGCATCGTCGCGAGCGCGGCATCGCGTTCGCGCCCCTGCTTGAGCGCTGCCACCACCGCCGCGTGCGCTGCGGGGAAGGACTGACCGCCGACCCCTAGCAGGACCGACGCGGCGACGAAGGTCACCATTCCGTGACCGGCAAGCAGAACAGCTACGCCGGCGACGCGGATGAAAAGTGTCGCCGCGACCGCCGCCGACCGCGCCCCGCGGTCGATCCACCGCCCCAGGAGCGGGAGCGTGGCAAGTCCTGCCAACAAGCCGGCCGACAGCGCGACGCCCGCCTCGCCCACCCCCAACCCGAGCACGGTCACGCCATAGAGCACCAGAAACGGCCGCAGCATCCCGCCGCCCACCGAATCGACCACCAGGGCCGCCACGTATCTGCGCACGCCGTCGAATCTGCCCACACGCAGGCCGGGACGCTCGCGGGTTGACGGGGATCGTCAACCCGTGGGCTTTCTGGCCAGGCGGCGGGCACTATTGGGGCGTGCCTCTCACGATCGACATCACCAGCGTGGCGCAGGAGCAGTATCTCTTCGCGCCCTCGCCGCTGGCCGAGCTGACCTCGATGCTGCATGCGCTGTCCGAGCCGGGCCATCACCCGGCACTGCACGGCTGGATCGCGGCGACGTCCGCCTCGCTCAAGCCGGAGCTCAGTGAGCGCATGATCGAGGCCGACTTCCTCTGGCGCTCCGCGCGCGCTGATTTCTTCGTAACCGGCCGGCCGCAGGCCACGCTGGCCGAGGAGCTGGACGAGGTCGATCGGCTCGACGACGAGACGTACGTGTTCTCAGCGTTGATCACCACCAGCTGCGGCTCGACGCCGCTGCACCGCCGCTTCTCGCGCGAGAAGGCGCTGGAGCTGGCGCTGGCCCGCGGCCCTCGCCAGGCCGAGTTCGCCGAGCGGCTGCTGGCCGACCCACCACGTGTGCGGGCCTGGGTAAGGCGCCTGCTCGAAGACTGCGAACAGGCGTTCTTCGCCGAATCCTGGGCACGGGTGCAGCACCAGCTCGCCGCGGACTCCCGGCAAAAGGCGGATCTACTGGCGCACCACGGTCTTTCGGCCGTGCTCACCGCCGTGTCACCGTCGGTCTCGCTGCGGGACAACCGGATAGTGGTCGACAAGCTTCAGGACAACGCGACCACCGCCCACGGCAGCGGGATCACCTTCATTCCCACCGCCTTCGGCCACCCCCACCTGCTGGTGGTGCACGCCCCGGGCTGGCGGCCCGTGATTCAATACCCGGTCGCCGAACCCGGCCTGCCCTACCCGATCTCGCTGCAGGTCGTGCAGCGGCGCATCGACGCCCTCGCGCACCCGGTGCGGCGCAGGCTCGCCCGCACCATCGCCCGCGGACCGCACACCACCGGCGAGCTCGCCGACGCATGGCAGCTGACCGCGCCCGAGGTCTCCCGGCACCTGGCGGTGCTCAAACAGGCCGGTTTGGTGACAGTCAGCCGACGCGGGCGATATGTGCTCTACCAACTCGACCTCACGGTGTGCGCCCGTCTCGGCGCCGACTTCGTCGAGGCGATCCTGCGTTAGCCCTTCGGCGGAGATGCGGACGTCGAGCGTCCTGGGTGCGAAGCGGGCAGACGCCATTCCGGCGGTGGTCTGGGACCGATGTGACATAGGCCACAAGCCGGTAGAGAACCTGGTGGTCAGCCGGCCCCGACTGACTATATGTGGGCACGGTGGAGGAAGGACAGCTCGTCAAGCGGATCGCCAGGGGCGACCCGGCCGCGTTCGACGAGCTTTACCGCCGCACTGCGCCGTGGCTTGCCGTGCGGCTGCGGCGACGTTGTTCGGACGAGGACATCGTCGCCGAGGTGATGCAGGAGACCTACCTCGCTGTGTGGCGCGGAGCCCACGCGTTCATCGGCGCAAGTGAGGACGGCAGCGCCATGGGCTGGCTGTGGACTATCGCGGCTCGGCGCTTGGTGGACGCATTCCGGCGCCGCATCCGTGAAGCGGCCCTGCCTCATGCCGCCATGAGTCCGGCTGTGGTTGCCGCCGCCGAGGACGAGGTGCTCGGTGAGATGGCCGGTGATGCGATCGGGGAAGCGTTGTGGCAGCTGGCGCCGGAACTTCGGCAAGTGCTGCAAGCCCTCGTGCTGGATGGGCTGACCGTCCGGGAAGCATCGATTCTGCTCGGCATACCGGAAGGAACTGTCAAGACTCGGGCCAGACGCGCCCGAATAGCGCTGCGGGAGGCGTTGTCATGACGCATGTGCCGATGGAGATGCTGAGACGATACGCCGCCGGCAGCACGGCCGCGGCCACGCAGTGGGTCATTGAGGCCCATCTGGAGAAGTGCGGCGCGTGTCGGGAACGGCTGGGCGTATCGATCGATCCGGCCACCATGCTGCTGCTGCAACGGGTGCGCGAAGGGCTGGATGTGGCGATCGCCAAGAGCCCGCGTACTCGGATGCGCAAGCAGCTGCCGTTATGGGCGAGGTGGTGGATGGCGCCCGCGTTGCTGCCCCGGCTGGGCATGACCTTCATGGTGGCACTGGCCGCCACCATCCTCGATCTCATCGAAGCCGGCGGAAATCCCTCGGTCGTGCTGCTGCTGGCGCCCGTGACCCCGCTGATAGCGGTAGCGGCGGTCTGGTCGCGCGGCCTGGACCCGGCACACGAGTTGGTCGTCGCCAGCCCCCGGGCCGGGCTGGATCTGGTGCTGCGACGGACCTTGGCCGTGCTCGCGGTGGTCATTCCCGTGCTCGCGGTGGCGGGCTGGGTGGTGGGGGTATCCCCCGTGCTGTGGTTGCTGCCGTGTTTGGTGTTCACGGCCAGCGCACTGGCGCTGGGCGAGTTCATCGGGCTGCACCGCGCAGCGCTTGGACTGCTGCTCGGCTGGACGGTGGTCGTGATTGGACCGAGCCTGGCCCTGTTGCGCTTGCCGGCTGTCCTTTCCCCGAAGAGCGTTCCTTTATGGACAGTGCTCACGGTACTTGCGGTCATCGTGTTGATAGTCAGGCGTCACGCGTATAAGGCGTGGGCGAGTTCGCGTTGAGTTCGGAGGGATGATGGTGCGGGCATTGGGTGCGGAGGATACGGCGCCCCCGTCGTATGCGTGGTCGGTCCACACGCAGCGGTTACGGGTCAAGGCCGGGACGCGGATGGCTATCGACGGGCTGGATCTGAGCATGGGCACGGGGGTGCATGGCCTGCTCGGTCCGAACGGTGCGGGCAAGACCACGCTGATGCGCGCGATGGCGACCGTGCTGCGCCCCGCGAGCGGCACGCTGAGCCTACTCGGCCAGGACATCAACATTGGCAAGGATCTGTGTGGTGTGCGGCAGCAGATTGGGTACCTGCCACAGGAATTCGGATACTACAAGCGCTTCACTGTCCGTGAGTTCGTCGAGTACATCGCGTGGCTCAAGCAGATGTCCAAGCGCGACCTCCCCGGTGCCGTGCAACGGGTTATCGAACGTGTCGGGCTCGCCGACCGGGCCGACCATCGCATGAGAACACTCTCGGGTGGCATGCGCCGCCGGGTGGGCATCGCGCAGGCCATCGTCAACGATCCGCGACTGTTGCTTTTGGACGAGCCCACGGCCGGGCTCGACCCTGATCAGCGGATGGAGTTCCGGGCCTTGCTGCGCGAGCTCGCCGGGGACACTTGTGTCGTGGTCGCCACGCACCTGGTTGAGGATGTCGCGGCAGCCTGCACGGACGTGGTACTCATCGATGAAGGTAAAATGGTCTTTCAGGGTGTGCCTTCCGACCTGGTCGCCGCCGGTGGCGAAATCTCCAATGGGGACAGTGCAGCCGAGCGCGGCTACTCGGCCATCATGCGCAAGCACCGGGACGGCCGATGAACACCAGGATTCTGTGGACCGAGCTACGCCGTTCATCGGGATTGCGGGCGGCGGTCTTGATCGCCGGTATGGGGTTACTCCCGTACTGGGCGCTCATCGCGGCCTTCGGCACGGACCGGGCATGGCTGTCGCTGGTGGCTGCCCAACGCGACTTCCTGTTCCTGTTCGCTCCGCTCGCGCTGGCCGCGGGGGCATGGCAGGCCCGGCGCGACAGATCGAGCCGGGTGGAGGAGCTATTCGCCACTACGCCACGTTCCCGGCTTGGACGGGTGCTACCCGCCTCGATCGCGATGGCGATCGCGATGTGTGCCGCGTACGTGGTGATGCTCGGCCTGTGGGCCGCCGTGGGATTGCGGCCCATCAACGCATACTTTCCGATCGGCGCGATGGGGATGATCGCCGTCGGCGCCCTGACGCTGGTTGCCTTTGCCTTGCTTGGCATGGCGATCGGCAGGGTGCTGCCGTGGCCGATTGTTCCACCGATCCTCGCGGTCACCGCAATCGCCGGACTCGTGAATGTGGGCAGTACGGTCGGCGCGTCAGCGGCTGAAGGACCGAGCAGGTGGCCCGGCGCCTATCTCATGATCCCGTCGGTGCCGAACCTCACCAACAATCCCGCGGTGTTCATGGTTTCCAGCCCGCAGTCGAACCTGGGCCAGGTGATCTGGTTGATCGCGCTTGCCGTGACCGGGCTGGCGCTGTTCGCCGCAACCAGCCGTCGCGCCGCCGCGTTCGCGGTCGCCCCGGCGGTCCTGGGCGCAGTCATCGCGGTGCCGGTGCTGCCCGCCGAGCTCGGTCAGGCATACGTCCTGGACCGGGGTGCCACCGCGCCTGTCTGCACCACCGACACGCCAAAGGTCTGCGTAAACCGGGTCGATTCGCCTGACCTGGAGCAGTGGCGCGAGCCGGGCCGCAAAGCGCTGGCCATCCTCACAGCTAAACTGCCCACCGCACCGAACCGGGTCGAGGTCTACATGTGGGTGGCCCCCGACGTGACCGTACTTCCGGGGTCAGGGGCCTGCCCATACAACTACTGTCCACACGCGAGCAGGCCGCCGCAGACACTCGTCGTCGAACTGGCCTTCCGTGGGTTCAGGGAGGGGGCATCCATCCCCGTTGAACACTACGTCTGGCATCTGCTCGCGGGTGGCGGAGCCGGGCCGTGTCCCGACTTCGTCGCTCCAGGCGGAACGCTCGACGAGGAATATCTGGCTGCGCGTTGGGCCGCCGCGGCATGGCTGATCGGCCAACCCCTGCCCCAGGACCTTCTCGTTCTCGCCGACGCCGAGATCGGTCAGCCCACCAGCGAGATCCTCCAACAACTGTCCACATTGCCCGCTGAACAGCAGCGCGCCAACGTCGCGGCCTTGCGCCAGTCGGAACTCACCTGCGCGCCCGGTGATCGCCGGGCCATCCTCACCGCAGGCAGTGGACAATGATGCTGTATCTGCGCTCCCGGTCGGTGCCCACGAGCCTCACGGTAATGCTGTCTTGTGCGGTCGGGCTGTGGGTGCTGGGCAATGCGGTGGATGACCCCTTCACCCGGATTCAGCTCGCCATGCTGGTCACGCTACTGACCACCGCGGCAATCTCGCCCGGACTGGCCGGAGCCGACATCGACATCGACCGCATCGCCGGGTTCGCCTGGCCGCCGCGCCGCGCCGCGCATCTGCTCATCGCCGGGGCACTGGCGTTCGGAATGCTCAGCGCTACCACGCTGGCCGACGATCCGATTACGACGATCGCGCGGATCGCCCGCGACGTCACCGGCTTCATCGGGCTGACCGGGCTCGGCGCAGCCTTTCTCAGCGCGCGCCTAGCTCCCTTACTCTCATTTCTCTGGGCTGTGCCGGTGCTGGCGGGTCTACCACTACCCATCCGATCGACGTACCTGATGGTGCTGACCTGGATGCTCCAACCCACGCAGTCCACACAGGCAACGATCACCGCAATGGCGGTTGGCGTGACCGGTGTGCTCGCTTACGCCATCCGCGGTCCTCGATCATAGCTGTTCGCATACGGATTCGGCAGATCAGGCAGTCATCGACGTCGGTGCCTGTTTCGGCCCCGATTCTTTCTATGTGCCACGAGCGCAAGAGCATCAAGAAACCGGCTCCACCTCGACCTGCGGATCAGCGGCGGGCGTCGCATAGAGCAGGGCCTGCGCTTCGAGCATGGCAAAGCCGAACTCGCGGGCAAGCCGCAGCGCCTGCTGTGCGCGATCGACCGCCTTTTCAATCTGGTCCAGGCCCGCGTGTGCACGGGCGAGCCCGATCAGTGCCTTGACCTCCGTCCACCGGTATCCGGTCAGCTGGGTCAGTTCCAGCGCCTGCCGGAACGAGTCGAGCGCCTCGGCGTGGCGGCCGGTTCGGTGCAGGATGGCGCCGACGGCGTTGAGCGCGTCTGCCTCGATCCGCCGATCGCCCATGCCGCGCGCAAGGGCCAGCGGGGCGAGGGCGAGTTCCATGGCTTCGGCGCTCTGGCCCTTGTCGTTGTGGATGCCGGCCAGGGTCAGCATGGTGTAGGCCTCGGTGCCCCGGTCGCCGACCTCCTCCTGGATCACGCGGGCAAGGTTCAGGTGTTCGGTCGCCTCGTCGACGCGGCCGCAGGTGTACAGGACCTCGCCGAGGGCGTCGAGCGCGGCTGCCTCACCCTGGCGTGCGCCCAGTTCGCGGAACAGGGCCAAGGCCCGGTCCAGGCAGCCGATCGCCTCCTCGAACCGGCCGAGCTGCCAGGTGATCCGGCCCATGCACCCCAGCGTCACCGCCTCCCCATAGCGGGATCCGGTGGCCTGGCTCAGGGCAAGCGCCTGGTGGTAGTAGTCGATCGCCTCCAGCAGCCGTCCCGCCTCCGACAACCCGGTCCCCAGCTTGGCCAGCGCCGCGGTCTGCCCCTCCCGCCAGCCGGCGCGCCGGCTGACCTCCAGCGCCTGGGTGTAATGCTCGATCGCCACCGGGCGGCGGTTGAGCCGGTCGTCGGTGTCGCCGATGCTGAGCAGCGCCGCCGCCTCGGCACGCCGATCGCCGTCGGCGCGCGCGGCGACCAGGGCGAGCTGCGCGGTCTCGGCCCACTCGACGAAGTGCATGCCCAGCCAGAAGTAGCCGCGCAGGATGTCCGCCAGCTGCCACACCACATGCCACGGGCCGTGCTTGGCCGCGTGCCGGATGGCGGCGACAAGGTTGGCCCGCTCGGCGTCGAGCCACGCCGACGCGGCGGCGCCGTCGGTGATGCCGCTGGGCACAGGCGAACTCGTGGCCGGCAGCGGCAGCCGGATCCGGTGGGGATAAAGCGTTTTCGCCGCCACACCGGCCGCGAACAGGTACCAGTCGTAGAGGCGCCGCAAGGCATCGTGCCGGTCCGCGGCCGAGTCCTGGGTGCCGGCCCGGTCCGCGGCGTACTCGCGAACCAGGTCGTGGCAGCCGTACCTGCCCGGCGCGCGCTGGTTGAGCAGGTGCGCCGCGGCCAGCCGTTCCAGCAGCCGACCCGCCTGGCGCACGGACACCTCCGCCACCGCGGCCGCCGCCTCCACCGTCAACTCGGGGCCGGGGATCAGCCCGGCCAGCCGGAACAGGCGCTGGGCCTCGGGATCGAGCGCCCGGTAGGACATGTCGAAGGCGCGCCTCACCCCGGTCCGCTCATCGCCGTCGACCTCGAGCGCGTCGAGCCGATCGCCGGCGAGGAACGCGGCCAGGTACTCGGCGATCGTCGGCATCGCACGGTTGGCCAGGTCCACGGCTGCCACGTGAAGCGCGAGCGGAAGGTAGGTGCACGCCTCGGCAAGCTCGTCCACGGCACGCGGTTCGGCGTCCGCGCGATCCGGGCCGAGGATCCTGCCCAGCAGGCAGCGGGCCTCGTCCGGGGTGAGTGGTTCGAGCGAGAGCCGCCGCACCCCGTGGGTGGCGGCCAAAGCCGACAGGCGGTCGCGGCTCGTCACCATCACCAGGCAGCCGGGGCCGCCGGGAAGCAGCGGGCGGACCTGCTCGGCGTCAACGGCGTCGTCGAGCAGGATCAGGACCTTGCGATCGGCGAGCAAAGACCGGTAACGCCCGCCGGCAACCTGCTCGTCGACCGGGATCTCCTCACTGGGTACCCCCAAAGAACGCAGCAGATTCGACAGCGCCTCAAGCGGGCACATGGGTGACCCACCACTGTGGCCGCGAAGGTTGAGATACAGCTGCCCGTCAGGAAAGTGGCGCCGGACCCCATGCCCCCAATGCACGGCCAGGCTCGTCTTGCCGACACCCGCCATGCCGGTGATCGCGGTGATCGCCGGGGCGGTCGGATCGCGGTCCAGCTGGATGACCAGCAGGTCGTCGAGCCGCTTGAGCGGCTGATCGCGGCCGGTGAAGCCGAGCACGTCGGGCGGAAGTTCCCGCGGGACGGGCGGTGAAGCCACCGGATGGCTTGGGGCGTCAGCGGTTTCGTCGAAGACCTCCGGCTCGCCGCCGTTGAGTTGCGCCTTGCGGGCCCGCCGCCACAGTGCGGCAAGCTCATTGACGTCCCCGCCCAACCGCCGTGCGATCTCCTGCACGATCTCCCACCGGGCAAGGCGGGGCTTCACGAACGCGTCGTGGTTGGTGGTGGAGTTGATCCCGTTGGGCCAGCGCGGGCCACGCGTGGCCCGCTGGATCTGCCGCACGCTCGGCTGCCCCGCCGCCCGGTGCATGGCGTGCAGCCGGTCGTAGTACTGCTGGATCGGCCCATCCGGAATCAACGGTTTGCTCAACCGGGCCATGTGGTGTACCTCCCCAGGGAGTCTCGCCTACATCTACCCGTGTCGCTGCGTAATTCTGCACACACACGGGCCCGTCCCAGCTTGTGAGCAAGTTGTTAGCGCCCGCTGGCACGCTGCGCCGATGACAGAGAACTGGTCCCAGATCGCCGCGCACTTCGACGCCACCATCGTCACCTCGTGACGTCCTGACCGGAGTCAGCGTGCAAGCAGCAGTGAGGTGCCGACCGGCGTGAGCACATGCAGGGCCGTGTTGCCGTCGCGCGCGCTCGCCACCAGGCCCGCCTGGCGCAGCACCGACGTGTGCTCGCTGGCGGTGGCGAGCGACACGTCCAACCGCCGCGCGATCTCGCCGGTGGTGCAGCCGTCGCCGATCGTCTCCAGCACGGCGGCCCGGGTCCGGCCGAGCAGCGCGGCCAGGGCCTGGCTGCCCGGGCGGCGCCGGGTGGCCGGGCTCAGCGCCATAAACCGGGCGTCTCCGTCGACCGGGCACACCAGCACCGGCGGCAAGCTGGTGTCCCGCAACGAAATCGGCTTGCCGAAGCAGAAGAACGACGGCACGAGCAGCAGCCCGCGGCCGTCGAGGTGGCACACCTGGTCGCCGGGGTACTCCGCCTCGATCACCGAGTCGAGCCAGCGCACTGTCGGGTGCATGTCGGCGAGCAGCTGCTGGTACCCGCCGTCGGCCAGGCTGCGGGTGCGGCGCGACCGGTCGATGTGGACGCTGGTGTGGATCTGCGTGCGGTACGGCTCGATCGCCACGGCGTGGTAGGAGCGCAGCGCCTCGGCGAGCCGGCCCAGGGTCGGCACGTCGCCGCGCGCGAGCCCGTCCATCCAGCCCGGCAGGGGGTGCGCGGCGCCGAGCGTCTCCAGGTCGCGGCGCAGGCGCCGGATCGGCGTGGACAGGATCGCCTCGATCGCGGCGTGGAAGCCCTTTCCCGCCTCGAAGGGGGTGAGGAAATCGGGGAAGTAACCCGTCTGGGGTACCAGCTGAAGGAGAAGGGCAAGGCAGTCGGCCGCACCCGCCTGCCGCAGGCGTTTGACCGTCTCCCGGCGCCACTGCCCGAAGATCGGGGAGCTTGGGCTGCGCAGCTGGTGCAGGCTCAGGGTCAGTTCCCACATCGGGTCCGGGCCACCGGCGATGCGGGTGCGCATCAGATCGGCGCTCGTGAAATGAATCCGCAGCATGGCCAGGCCCTTTCGGTTGTGGCCGAAGTGTTCCGCACCATCCTTACCGGACACATCAGGATGTGTTGGTGCGCTTAACAAAACTGTTACTAAGCATGGTTGTCGCCGGGCCGGCCTTGGTGCTGGTCACACCGGGTACGGCCCACGCCAGCACGGACTATCCGCCGGCCACCTGGATACCGGCGCACTCCGCCAACTACACGGTCGCCAACCGCGAGACCAGCCACAACATCAACTACGTGGTCATCCACACCACCCAGGGTTCGTACAACGGGACCATCAGCTGGTTCCAGAACCCGGCCTCGCAGGTCAGCGCGCACTACGTGGTGCGCTCGTCGGACGGGGCGGTGACGCAGATGGTGCGGGAGAAAGACATCGGCTGGCACGCCGGCAACTGGACGTACAACACCCAGTCGATCGGCATCGAGCACGAGGGCTGGGTGGAGCAGAACGGCTGGTACACCGAGGCGCTTTACCAGTCCTCGGCCGCGATCGTGCGCAGCGTCACCGCGAAGTACAACATCCCGCGGGACCGGGCGCACATCATCGCGCACAGCGAGGTACCCGGCGCCACCCACACCGATCCCGGCCCGCGCTGGGACTGGAACTACTTCATGTCGCTGGTGAACCAGACCCCGGTCTGGTCGTCCACAGTGGACAATGCGACGGCGGGGCGGTTCACGGCGAGCGCCGGCTGGGGCACGTCGAGCTACTCCACGCAGCGATTCGGGGCCGACTACCGCTACGCCAACCCGGAGGCCGTCTCCGACCCGGCGTGGTACAAGTTCAACATCCCGGCCACCGCCAACTACCGGGTCGACGTGTGGTACCCCGCCCTGCCCGGCTACAGCACCGCCGCCCCGTACCACGTGGTCACGCCGACCGGCAACCGGGTGGTGTACGTCGACCAGAGATCCGGCGGCGGCGCCTGGCGCGGCATCGGCACGTTCACGCTCGCGGCCGGCGACTACAACGCCGTCGGGGTGAGCCGCTGGACCTCGGGCACCGGCCTGGTGATAGCCGACGCGATCAGGCTGACTCGCGTATAACTGTGTCCCATGTGGAGACGAATCTCTGTGTCCCTCACGATGCTTGCGGCGCTGGTTGTCCCGGCGCCGCAAGCGCATGCGGCGACCACGATCACCGTGGCCGGTTTCGATGTGACCGCGATCGAGGCCGCCATCGCCCAGGCGGTCGCGGGCGACACGGTCTTCTTCCCCGGCGGGGTCTACAACCTCAGCCGCGCCTTCGTGTTCAAGTCGCAGGTCAACTACGTGGGCAGTGCGGCGAGTCCGCCGGTGCTGACCGGCCAGGGCACCACCAGCCTCCAGTTGCAGCAGCCCACCAGCACCCCGCTGCGCGACGTGACCATCCGCGGCCTGCACTTCGACAACATCGAGCTGCGCTTCGTGGGCAACGGCAGCCACACCTCGTTCGTCAACCTCACCCTCAAGGACTGCCTGTTCCGCAACGGAACGGGGACCTGGGACGCGGGCTACCTGCTGCTGACTCGCACCGTCAACGCCACCGTGGACGGTTGTACGTTCCTGCGCGATTCCGCGCACGGCGGGCGGGGCCTGCTCATCGATGACACGCGCGTCACCGTTGTCAAGGACAGCTTCTTCGGTACCACCAGAAATCTTGAAAGCGGCACGCCCAACGGCTACTTCAAGACCGCCATCAACGTCTTCGGCTACGACGTCACCGACACCGCCATCGGCAACCGCGGCGTCTACCTCGACGGGAACGTGTTGCGGCGCAAGGCCGGCATCACCGCACCCGAGGACCACGGCATCTACGCCTGGGGCACGAAGGAACTGCACATCAGCCGCAACCACATCGACGGCTGGACCGACTCCAGCTCGGGCGCCTCGGCCAAGCTGCGCAACGGCGAGGACTACTTCATGGTGGGCAACCACCTGATGACCTCGGCCGTGTTCACCTACACCCACTGGGGTCCGGAGCAGATGGTGCAGCACCTCTACCGGCTGCGGGTCAGCGGCAACCGGATCGACATGCTCGGCAGCTCCGACACAGCCCGCGGGACCTTCTACCGGCGCGTCGACACCGCGAACGCCTCCAGCAGCGGACCGCATTGTTCCGTGCCGGGCGGTGAGGACGACCTGTACTTCCTGGACAACAGGTTCATCAACGGCGGTGTGCTCAGCGTCCGCTGCACCATCGGCTCCGAGGTGTGCGTGCAGGGCAACGTCAACGCCAGCCTCAACTTCAACGGGCTGCCGGTGCGCACCGGCGGCTGCGCGGTACCCTCCACTTGGGACAGTCCGCTGATCGGGATACACCGCGGCGACTTCAACGGCGACGGCAAGCAGGACTTCGCCCACCGCGTCGACAACAGCTGGCGCATGCATCTGTCCAATGGCGACGGTTTCACCAGCGCGGACTGGGGCAACGACGCCAACACCGCCACCGATACCGAGCGCTACGGCGTGCATGTGGCCGACTTCAACGGCGACGGCTTCGACGACATCGCCTATTACGGCAACTGCGGCACCCCGAGCGTGCGCTGCTGGCGCGTGCAGCGCAGCACCGGCGCCGGCTTCTTCGCCGCCCGCGGCTTCGGCGACGACGTGCGGGTCAGCGCCGAGACGTTCAGGTTCGGCTTCCACACCGGGGACTTCACCGGCGACGGGCGCGCCGACATCGCCTTCCGCGGCCTGTGCGGCAACGACAACCACGCCTGCTGGCGGGTGCTGATGGCCCAGCCCGACAGCACGTTCGCGGCGCGGGACTTCGGCGACGCGGCGTTCTGGCACCCGACCGAGTCGGAGGACTTCGGCCTGCTGGTCGGCGACTTCAACGGCGACGGGCGCGACGACATCGCCTACCGCGGCCTGTGCGGCACGCCCGCGACGGACTGCATCCGGGTGCACCGCTCCTTTCCGGACAACACCTTCTCCGCCTCGGACTGGGGCGACAACATGTACTTCGACGGGCCGGTCACGCCGCATTTCGGGATGCGCGTCGGGGACTTCAACGCCGACGGGCGCGCCGACATCGCCTACCGCGGCAGGTGCGGCAGCCCCGGTGTGGCGCAGTGGCGGTATCACGTGGGCGCCGACACATACCCGTTCACGATCTCGTGCAGCGCGACTTACAGGTTCTAGACTGGTACCTCGTGAGCGATCTTGCGAGGGAAATCAACGAAATAGCTCGGATAAAAGGAAACTTCACGTTGCGCTCCGGCCGGACCACCTCCGAGTACTTCGACAAGTACCGGTTCGAGTCCGAGCCGAGGCTGCTCGACCGGATCGCCAACGAACTGTCCAAGCTGGTGCCCGCCAGCACCCAGGTGCTTGCGGGCCTGGAGATGGGCGGCATCCCGGTGGTCACCGCGCTCGGCCGCCACACCGGGCTGCCCTGCACCTTCGTGCGCAAGAAGGCCAAGGATTACGGCACCGCCAGGCTGGCCGAGGGCGCCGAAGTCCAAGGGCGCCAGGTGCTTGTGGTGGAGGACGTGGTGACCTCCGGTGGCCAGGTCATCATCTCCGCCGACGACCTGCGGCGCCTCGGCGCGCGCATCGACCATGCCGTGTGCGTCATCGACCGGCAGGAGGGCGGCGCCGAAGCCCTTGCGGTGCAAGGCATCGAGCTCATCTCCCTGTTCACCCGGTCCGACCTGGACAAGGCGTAGCCCGATGCGGCTCACCGTGCTGGGAAGCAGCGGCGCTTTTCCCACCATTTCAAACCCATGCAGTGGGTACCTGGTGGAGCTCGACGGCTTCCGGATCCTCCTTGACGCCGGTTACTCCACGTTCCGGGAACTGCTCAGGCACACCACCGCCGAGGCCGTGGACGCGGTCATCTTCACGCACGGGCATCCCGACCACTGCGCCGACCTCAATCCCCTGCTGCGCGCCCGGGCGATGGGCGGCGGCACACCCGATCCGCTGGCGCTGTACAGCCCGCCGCGCGCCCTCGACGCGGTGCTGGCGCTTGACCGTCCCGGCATGCTGGACGAGTTCTTCGAGCGGCACGAGTTCGAACCCGGCGAGACCCTCTCCATTGGACCGTTCACTGTGGACACCCGGCTGCTGCCGCACTCGCGACCCAACGCCGGGCTGCGCCTGACCGGCGCCGGCGGCACCACGCTCGTCTACACCGGTGACACCGGGCCTAGCGGTGCCATCGTCGAGCTGGCCGACGGCGCCGACATCTTCATCGCCGACGCCAGCTACCCCGAGCACGTGCCCGCCGATCTGGCTGACACTCTCTCCAGCGCGCTTCAGGCCGGGCAGAACGCCGCCGCGGCCGGGGTGGGCCAGCTCATCCTCACCCACCTCATGCCCGGTCAAGCGCAGCACGATGCGCTCGCCGCCGCCCGCACTCATTTCGACGGCCCGATCGCCGTGGCCGCATCAGAGGTCTAAGACGAACGCATCCCCTTCTCTTCTGAACCCCAGCCGCCCGTAGTACGGGGCCACCATCCCGTGCGGGGTCACCACCTTGCGGAACCCGCGCTCGGTGAACAGCTTGCTGCGCTTGTACACGAACTCGCCCGGGGTGAAGTCCCGGAATCGTTGCGTCACGTAGTCCAGCTCCACCTGGGCCACGCCGTCACCGGCGTCGCGCACCAGCACCACGCCCACGGTCTCGTCGTCGCGCATCACCACGAAGGCCAGCCGGTCAGGGTTCCACCTGAACCCGGGGAAGAACGCGGCGATGTCAGCGGCGTGCACGTCGAGCATGTGCCGCAGGAGTTTGTCCCGGGCATCCACCTCCACCACCGCGTAGGTGTTCTCGTCGTGCCGCGTGCGCACCAGCCTCACCAGGTAGAAGATGTTGATCCCGGCGAGCACGGTGTTGAGCGCCACCATCGGCCACACCTCGATGAGGGCGTTGAAGACCAGCAGGATCAGGCTGCCGATCAGGTTCAGCACGCGCAGGCGCAGGATGCGTGCCTGCAGCAGCGACCAGACCAGCACCACCGACCCGGCCCAGCCCAGGGCGTCAAGCCAGCTCACATGGCGATCTTAACTACGTAGCCCTCCTTCACCTGCACCGGAATCGCCTTAAGCCCGCTCGGGGCGAGTCCGTCGATGCGGGAGCCGTCGGCGGCACGGAAGCGCGACTGGTGCGCCCCGCACGTGATCACGCCGCTGGCGTCGGGTGGGCTGACCCGAAACGCTTGGTGGGGACAGATGGCGTCGAACGCGGTGAACTGGCCCTCGGTCAGCTGGAGCACCAGGACGCCGTCGGGGCTGACCACGCCGCTGCCGACCGGCACGTCGCCGGCCTTGGCCAGTTTGCCGTCGCCCGGTGCGTTCGGCTGTGCTACAGGCGGCTGTTCGCTCTCACTGCCGCAGGCCGCCAGGAACACGGTCAGCCCGGCACCTATCATCAACGCCCTTCGCGGGCACAGGCTCTCTGAAGTCACACGCGCAGGAGTCACCACACGGACGGATGGTTCCCTTGTCGTCATTCTTCCGGTCTTATTGTTGGCCCGGGCCGCGCGCGCCTAACATGCGGCATGCCCGAGCCCCGCCCGGCCGGAACATCGATCATCGTGCGGCTCAGCGATGACGGTGCCGACGCGCAGCAGCTGGAGGAGCTGACCCTGCGGCTGCGTGACGAGCTGCTGCAACTTCACGTCCCGGTCGAGGTCGCCGGGGGCGGTGACGCGCCGCCCGGGGCACGCGCCGCCGAGCTGATCGCGCTCGGCACGCTGCTGCTGACCGTCGCCCAGTCGCCCGTGCTCGCCGCGGTCATCGACGCCGTGTCGCGCTGGCTCGGCGACCGTCGCAACAGGACGGTCAAGCTTGACATCGGCGGAGACACGCTTGAGATCTCCGGGATCGGCGGGGCCGAGCGGCAACGGCTCGTCGACGCCTGGCTCAACCGCCACCGCGGGACCAGGCATCCCTCCCTTGACGGCGGGCGCCACGCCCTGATCGTGGCGAACCACGACTACCGCGACGAGGGCCTGCGGCGCCTGCGCGCCCCCGCCCACGACGCCGCCCAGCTCGCCGCGGTGCTGCGCGACCCGGCCATCGGCGGGTTCGACGTGACCACCGTGCTCAACGAGTCGGCGCCGGTCATCACCGAGGCGGTGGAGGAGTTCTTCGCCGACCGCGACCCCGACGATCTGCTGTTGCTCTACTTCTCCGGCCACGGGGTCAAGGACGAGGACGGCGAGCTGTACTTCGCCGCCGCGCCGACCAAGCTCAACCGGCTTGCCGCCACCGGTGTCGCCGCCGACTTCGTCAACCGCCGCATGAACCGCAGCCGCTCGCGGCGCATCGTGCTCCTGCTCGACTGCTGTTACGCCGGGGCCTTCTCGCGCGGCATGGTCCCGCGCGGCGGCTCCGGGGTCGGGCTGGAGCAGCAGTTCGGCGGGCGTGGGCGGGCGGTCATCACGGCCTCAAGCGCGGTGGAGTACGCCTTCGAGGGCCAGGAGCTGACCTCCGGTGGCGGCCAGGCGCCCTCGGTCTTCACCGGTGCCCTCGTCGACGGGTTGCGCACCGGCGAAGCAGACCGCGACCAGGACGGTTTCATCGGTCTCGATGAACTCTACGACTTCATCCACGACCGGGTCACGAGCGTGACCCCGAACCAGACGCCCGGCAAGTGGACCTTCGACCTGCAGGGTGACCTGCACATCGCCCGGCGCGGCACCCCGATCACCGCTCCGATGCAGCTGCCGCACGGGCTTCAGGAGGCTGTTGAGCATCCGCTGCCGGGGATCCGGGCCGGCGCCGTGACCGAGCTGGAGCGCCTGTTGCGCGGCGGCCATGCCGGCCTTGCCCTGTCCGCCAGGCTCACCCTCGAACGTCTCGCGGAGGACGACAGCCGCTCGGTATCCGCGGCCGCCGCCACCGCCCTCGCAACCGTCTCTCCCCCTCCCTCTCCCCCTCCCACTCCTACTCCCTCTCCCCCTATCCCGATCCCACGGCCCCAACCGGTTCAACCCGTTCGACCGGCTGAGGCACCGGCAAAACCCTTCAGCAAACTGGCCATCGCGGCGTTCGTGACGGGCCTGGTCGGCCTGCCCTTCTACTTCGCCTTCATCGGCATTGCCGTGCTCATCCTGGGCCAGAAGGCACGCCGCCAGATCCGCCAGACGGGACTGCGCGGCGACAAGCTGGCCCTCATCGCGATGTTCCTCGGTGCATTGGAGACCGTCGGGGCACTCGTCCTCTACCTCGGGCTCATCGCGAACATCTAGCGGGCCAGCCGGTTGACGATCGTACCGAACACGCCGGGCAGCCCGGCCGAGAGCGGCACGATCGCGCGCCGCATCGCCCGCGGGACCGTCGCGAGCACCAAACCCCTTGTCAGCAAACGATATTCGCGGGTTATCCGGCGCCACGCCGCCTCGTAGCGCTGCGGCTCGCCGGCCACCATCGCATCGACGGCGGCGCCGGCCTGCCGCACCGCGAGGCTGATCCCCTCACCGGTCAGCGCGTCCTCGTAGCCTGCCGAGTCGCCCACGAACAGCACCCGCCCGCACACCCGCCGCGAGACTATCTGCCGCAGCGGCCCGGCGCCGCGGGTCGCGCCCAGCACGGGCGCCCCCGCGAGCCGGGAAGCCAAGGCGGGGAAGGATTCCAGGCCCATCCGGCCGTCGCCGAGGATGGCCACGCCGACGGTTCCCCCGGAAACCGGTGTCACGTAAGCTTCGCCGGCCGGTCCCCACCACACCTCAACAAATTCAGACCATGCGGGGGTACCGAAGTGCCGCCGCACCCCATAGCGGCGCGGTGAGCCGGCAACGGCCGTCACGCCGAGGCGCCGCCGGATGCACGAGTGCAGCCCGTCGGCGGCGACCAGCCACCTTGCCGTGATCCCGCCGGCCTCGACCCCGTCACCGTCCTGCCTGACGTCGGTGATCCGCGCGACCGTCCACTGTGTCCCGGCTTCGCGGGCCTGTTCGAGCATGCACGCGTGCAGGACGGTCCGCCGCACGCCGCGCCCGGGACCGGTGCGAAAGCGTGCCTCCACCCTCCGGGAACCGTCCACATACGCGATCCCGCGCAGCGGTACCCCTTCGGGGTCCACCCCCAGCTCCGCAAGTGCCGCGACCCCGCCCGGCATGAGCCCTTCGCCGCACGCCTTGTCCACGGGGCATGCCCGCGACTCGGCGACGATCACGGTCAGGCCGGCGCGGCGGGCGTGCAGCGCGGTGGCGAGCCCGGCCGGGCCGCCACCCACGATGAGAAGGTCAAAATCAAACTGTGGCAAGCGCCGCGTTCTCCACCCTGATCCGCACGGTCAGCACGATGGCGTTGACGGCGGTGAAGACCAGCGCCGTGATCCAGGCGCTGTGCACCAGCGGCAGCGCGATGCCCTCCACCACGACCGCGACATAGTTCGGGTGCTTGAGCCAGCGATACGGACCGCGCTGCACGAGCGGCATGCCGGGCACCACGATCACCAGCGTGTTCCAGCGTTCGCCCAGGGTGAACACGCACCACCAGCGCAGGGCCTGGCTTGCCACGACGAGCGCCAGCATCGTCCAACCGAGCCATGGGAGGAACGGCCGTTGCAGGTACCAAACCTCAAGAATGCAGCCAAGCAGCAAGCCGGTGTGGATCGCCACCATGAATGGATAGTGGCTGCGGCCGTACTCCACCCCGCCGCGGGCCAGTGCCCATTTGGCGTGGCGTTTGGAGACCACCAGTTCAATCAGGCGTTCTACGCCCACGGCGACGATCAGCAGGTAGTACACAGCTCACCATCGTAGGAGTACAAGCTCCGAGCAGAAACCCGGTCCCATCGCCATCATGAGGCCGTACTCCCCCGCGGCGGGCGGTTCGCGCATCGTCGCGCCGAGCACGTCGAGCACCGACGCCGACGACAGGTTTCCCCTGTCCCGCAAGGACTCCCGGGTGCGGTCAAGGGCCCGCGGGGGCAGGTTCAGCCCGCGCTCGATCGCCTCGATCACCTTGGGCCCGCCGGGGTGGCAGATCCACGCCGCGACCTGCTCGACACGCTCGTCCTTGAGGAAGGTTTGCACGTCCTCGCCGAGGAAGCGTTCGGCGATCGGGGCGACGTCGGTGGACAGGACGATCCGGAAGCCGTCGGAGCCGATGTCCCAGCCCATGACGTCACGGGTGTCGGGGTACAGGCGGCTGCGGCTGGCCAGCACCTGCGGCCCGTCATCCGCGAACGCCCCTCCGGTCATCACCACCGCCGCCGCGCCGTCGCCGAAAAGGCTTGAGGCGACAAGGTTCGCCGCCGCCCGGTCGTCGCGCTGCACGGTCAGCGAGCACAACTCCACCGCGAGCAGCACCGCCACCTGGTCGGGGTAGGCGCGCAGGTAGTCGTGCAGCCGGGCCACGCCCGCGGCACCGGCCACGCAGCCCAGCCCGAAAAGCGGAAGCCGCTTCACGTCCGGCTTGAGCCCGAGCCGGTCGGCGAGCCGAGCGTCAAGCGACGGCACGGCCAGGCCCGTGACGGTCGTCGACGCGATCAGGTCGATCTGTTCTGGGTCGATCCCGGCGGCGGCGCACGCCCGCAGGATCGCCTGCTCCCCCAGCTCCAGCGCCACCTTGATGAACGTGTCGTTGGCCTCGGTGAAGCCGCTCAGCCCGCCGTAGCGTTCGAGCGGGAGAGCCAGGTGGCGGGTCTTTACCCCGCTTGTGCGGGCGAAGCGGGCGAAGACCGGCCCACCGAAGCGCTGCAGCTCATCGATTATCTGTTCCTGGCTGTAGACATGCCCGGGTAGAGCCAACTCGACTGCCGCTATCCTCGGCCATGCGTGCACCGATCCAATCTATCCGGATCACCCCGGGAGGAAGCGGTTAGCGCGAAACCGGCACGCGTCGTGCGGCGTCATGTTTGTCACCTGTGACCTTGGCTCCTCGAGAGATCCCCGTGTGCGGTCG
>DASUXL010000356.1:0-6410 GCA_036377915.1 Candidatus Limnocylindrales bacterium | reverse complement strand
CGCCGAAGATCCCCGCGGCGACTCCGAGCTACTGCTCGCCCACGCTGAGGGAGATCCACAGGCGTTCGCCATCCTGTTCCGCCGCCACCGCGACCGGCTCTGGGCCGTGGCTTTGCGCACCACGGGCGACCGTGAGGATGCCGCGGACGCCCTTCAGGAGGCGATGCTTTCGGCGCACCGCAACGCCGCCCGGTTTCGCGGCGAATCGGCGGTCACCACCTGGCTGCACCGCATCGTCGTCAACGCGTGCGTCGACCGGCTCAGGCGCCGGGCCACGCACCGCGCCGTACCCCTGCCCGGCCAGGACAGCACGGACGACGAGGAGCGCTGGCACAGCGGGCGGCACGAGCTCGCCGCCCCCGCCATCGACCACGACACGGCGATGGCCGTGCGGGAGGCGCTGGCGCGGCTGCCGTACGAACAGCGCGCCTCGCTGGTACTGGTAGACCTTGAGGGGTACTCCGTGGCGGAGGTGGCCCTGATGCTCAACGTCGCCGAGGGCACGATCAAGAGCCGGTGCTCCCGGGGCCGGGCGAGACTCGCGACACTTTTGGGCCATCTACGCAACCCAGACGGCCCGGATTACGTCCCAACCGATACCGCCAAGAGGGGAGACCTGTGAGCGCGCAAGTGAACCACGACTTGTTGGCCGACTACGTCGGCGGCGCGCTCGACGGATCCCCCGAGTTCGAGCGGGTCGCCGGCTTGGTCGCGACCGACCCCGAGTGGCGGCGGGCCGCCGACAAGCTCTCCGGCGCGCTGGAGGCGGTCGACCGTGACCTGAGCGTGCTGCGGGACACGCCCGAGCCGATGCCCGACGACGTGTCGGCCCGCCTCGAACAGCTGTTCGCTTCGCCTGGCCGGGATCCGCTAGCGCCGCGTGTCGTCGACGTCGACCGTGCCCGGCGCCGGGTTCGTTCCAGCCGCTGGAAGCGCTGGGCCGCCCCGGTGGCGATCGCGGCCGCCGCGCTCGCCTTCTTCGGCATCGGCAAGCTCCCTTCGGCCGTCAACCCCGCCATGCCAGACGGGGCCGGCAGCGGCGACGCCCGGCTGAACGCGGAGGCGCCCACCGCGGCGCAGGGCATTCCCAGTCCCGTACCGACCACCGTCACGTGGTTCGACTACAACCGCGAGACGGTCAAGAGCATGCCGCCCGCCGCCAGTTTGCCGCAGTTCAGCACCGAATCCGACACCGCCCGGAGCACCGACAAGGCGCCCGGTGCCCTGCTGCGCCTGTCCGACCCGCTCGCGCTGAACCAGTGCCTCGCCACGGTCACGTCCGTGCTGCCGGGCCGTGTCGACGGGGTCGAGTACGCCGCCTTCGAGGGCAGCCCCGCCCTGGTGATCACCATCACCGGCCTGTCCGGCCGGTGGCGCTTCGTCGCCGGGCCCGCCTGCGGCCAGCAGGGCCCCGACGAGCGGTTCCGCACGCCACTGGAGTGACCTCCGGCACCGCTGACGCATCCGGGAATCACGGCTCCGTACGATGACGTTTCAGCCAGCGACAACAAGCGCTTCGAAGGATGCCGCAGTGGACGAGGTTCGAGACCTGATCATCATTGGTTCCGGTCCGGCGGGTTACACCGCCGCGGTTTACGCTGCCCGGGCCAACCTGAAACCGCTTGTCATCGAGGGCGTCGAATCAGGCGGCGCGCTCATGACCACCACCGACGTCGAAAACTTCCCCGGCTTCTCCGACGGAATCATGGGTCCCAAGCTCATGGACAACATGCGTCAGCAGGCCGAGCGCTTCGGCGCCGAGTACCTGACCGACAACGTGTCGCGGGTCGAGCTGACCGGCGGGATAAAGCGGGTCTGGGTCGGCGAGGAGGAGTACAAAGCGCGGGCGGTCATCCTTGCCACCGGTTCGGCCTGGCGGCACCTGGGCGTGCCCGGCGAGGACGAGTTCCTGGGCCACGGCGTGTCCTCCTGTGCGACGTGTGACGGTTTCTTCTTCCGCGACCAGCAGATCGTGGTCGTCGGCGGCGGCGACACGGCGATGGAGGAGGCGACGTTCCTCACCAAGTTCGCCTCCCAGGTGACGATCATCCACCGGCGCGACGAGTTCCGGGCCAGCAAGATCATGTCCGAGCGGGCGCTGACCCACCCCAAGATCTCCGTGGCGTGGAACACGGTGGTCGAGGAGGTCCTGGGCGCCGACGGCAAGGTGAACGGCGTGCGCGTGCGCGACGTCAAGACCGGCGAGATCAAGGTCATGCCGGTGACCGGCGTGTTCGTGGCGATCGGCCACGACCCCCGCAGTGAGCTTTTCCACGGACAGGTGGATATGGACATCAACGGGTACATCCTTGTGGAGTCCCCGAGCTCCCGGACCAACCTGCCGGGCGTATTCGCCGCCGGCGACCTGGTCGACCACCACTACCGCCAGGCCATCACCGCCGCAGGGACAGGCTGTGTGGCCGCGCTTGACGCCGAGCGCTTCCTCGCACACTGAACCCCCAAGTCTGAGGAGATAGAGATGGGTACCGCGAAGTCGGTCACCGACGCTTCCTTCGTCACCGACGTCCTGCAATCCGACAAGCTTGTCCTGGTGGACTTCTGGGCCGAGTGGTGCGGACCTTGCCGCAAGGTCGCCCCGGTCCTCGAAGAGATCGCCAACGAGCTGTCCGACAAGGTGACGGTCGTCAAGCTCGACATCGACGCCAACCCGGAGACGGCCCGCGCATACAGGGTGATGTCCGTGCCGACGCTCACCATCTTCAAGGGCGGCAAGCCGGTCCACTCCGTGGCCGGCGCCAAGCCCAAGGCGGAGATCATCCGGCTGATCGAGGCCGCGCTCTAGTTTGGACTTGACGGGGCATCGCCATCACCGGCGGTGCCCCATATTTGTGTCAGTTGGCCAACGCGGGCGCTGTTCTCAGGGTACGCTCCGGTGGCATTTGTGCGGTTTCCCACCAGGAGGTCTGCGGTGCGTTCGATCCGACCCGGCGAGCAAGGCCCGGCAGTCACCGAAATCCGGTCGATCCTGGTGACGCTGGGTCTGCTCCCGACCTCCGAAGATGGGTCCTTCGACGACCCCATGGAGCGGGCGGTCCGCGTCTTCCAGCAGCAGCGTGGGCTGTCGGTGGATGGGGAGGTGGGCGACGAGACGTGGCGAGCGCTTGACGCCGCCAGGTGGACGCTCGGCGCGCGGACCCTCGACTTCAGCGTCAACAACCCGCTGCACGGCGACGACGTCAGGCAGCTTCAGGAGCGCCTGCTGGAGATGGGCTATGACGTCGGCCGCACCGACGGTTTCTACGGTTCCCGCACGGCGCGGGCCGTCAGCGCCTTCCAGCGGGAGATGGGCCTGTATCCGGACGGCAACTGCGGCCCGCAGACCCTGCACGCGCTGCGGCGCTTGGGCCGCAAGGTGACCGGCGGGTCCCCGCTTCGCCTGCGCGAGCAGGTCCGGTTCCGGCAATCAGGGCCAAGCCTGGTGGGGCGGCTCATCGTCATTGATCCGGGACATGGGGGTACCGATCCGGGTCAGGTGGTGCCCGACGGCCCGCTGCGCTGGACCGAGGCGGACATAGCCTTCGACATCGCAAGCCGCCTCGAGGGCCGGCTGGCCGCGGTGGGCATGCGGGTCCACCTCACCCGCGGGCCGCTGCCGGTCGAAGCGCCCTCCGATATGGACAGAGCGCGGCTCGCCAACGACCTCGCGGCCGACCTGCTCATCTCGCTGCACGTGGACGGCCACCCCAACCCGGTCGCGGATGGGGTGGCGGCCTACCACTACGGCACCGAGAACGGTGTCACGTCGACCATGGGGGAGCAGCTGGCCGGGCTGGTGCTGCGCGAGATCGTGGCGCGGACCGGGATGCGAAACTGCCAGACCCACGCCAAAACCTGGGACCTTTTGCGGTACACGCGAATGCCCGCGGTGCGTGTCGACATCGGTTATCTGACGTCCCCGGTGGACCGGGCACGGTTGATCGACCCGCTTTTCCGTGAGCGGGTCGTAGAGTCCATCATCGCCGCGGTGCAGCGCATGTACTACCCGTCGGAGATCGACGTGAAGACGGGGACGATCGACGTGAGCCAGATCCGGCTGGCCCTGGCACAGTGACTAACTCATAGAGCGGGTTGCCGGGCGGGCGGGCTTGAGCAGAGTCTGCGGCGTCATGGAGCCCAGGAGCTTTTCGAGGGCATACTCCACATCGGACTTCCAGGAGAGCGCGGTGCGCAGATCCATGCGCAGGCGCGGGAAACGCGGGTGCGGGCGGACCGTCTTGAAGCCCACGGCGAGGAAGAAGTCGGCGGGAGCCAGGCAGAGCGTCTGAAGATGCTTGTCGTCGTCGCTGTGCTCACCGAACTTGGCGTCGCCGAACGCCTCGATGGCGCGGATGCCCCGCTTGGTCAGGTCGCGGGCGACGGATTGGATCAGCATCCGCCCCAGCCCGCCGCCGGAGAAGGCGGCGACGACGTGTGCCGTCATCAGCTGCACGGCGTCGGGGGAGACGGGGGAGGTGGGGAAGGCGTTGCCCCGCGGCACATACATCGGAGGGGCGTAAAGCACGAACCCGGCCGGCATGCCATCGACATAGGCAATCTTGCCGCAGGAGCCCCACTCGAGAAGGGTTTGAGAAACCCACGCCTCCTTCTCCAGGCCCGTGTCGCCGGCGGCGCAGGCGCGCTCGGCCGCGACCGGGTCCAGTTCCCAGAAGACGCAGGTGCGGCACCCCCGAGGCAGATCCTCAAGTGTGTCCAGGGTTAAGTTCACGACACGGCGCGACAAACCCGCTGACCCCCTCTCGCCAGCACCCAACCTCAATGACTGTACTCCGACACTAGGTTAGGCCGCGATAGGATCGGGCACCTAGCGATTGGCTGGAGCTCGAGGGGGTTCGCGTGAGCGAGACCGGCGGCACCACACTTGACGACTACACCGACCGATACGCCCAGCGAGTCAGCGGCATGACCGCCTCAGAAATCCGGGCACTGTTCGCCGTCGCCAACCGGCCCGAGGTCGTGTCGTTGGCCGGCGGCATGCCGTATGTGGCGGCCCTCCCGCTCGACACCGTCGGCAGCATGATCGGCGAACTGGTCGCCAAGCAAGGCGACATGGCCCTGCAATATGGGTTGGGCCAAGGCATGCTCGAGCTGAGAGAGCGCATCTGCGAACTGATGGCCGACGTGGGCATCGACGCCAGCGCCGGCGCGTCACCCGACGACGTGGTCGTCACCGTGGGCGGGCAGCAGGCGCTCGATCTGGTCGCCCGGCTCTTCCTCGACCCGGGCGACGTCGTGCTCGCCGAAGGCCCGACGTACGTCGGTGCGCTCGGTGTATTCCAAGCCGCGCAAGCACACGTCGTACACGTCGCGATGGACGACGACGGCCTCATCCCCGAAGCACTGGAGGAGGCGCTCAAGGTCTACAGGGCCAAGTTCCTCTACACGATCCCGACGTACCAGAACCCGGCCGGCGTCACACTGACCGAGGAGCGGCGCGAGCGCGTGCTCGACATCTGCGAGCGGGCGGGGCTGCTCGTCATCGAGGACGATCCGTACGGCCGGCTCGGATTCAACGGCGGCGAAGCGCCACTGCCACTGCGGGCCCGACGGCGTGACGGGGTCTTCTACCTGAGCACGTTCTCCAAGACGTTCGCGCCCGGGCTGAGAGTGGGCTGGATCCTTGCGCCGCACGCGGTCCGCGACAAGCTCGTGATGACGACCGAGGCCAACATCCTGTGCCCCAGCAACTTCGCGCAGTCGGTCATCACGACCTATCTGCGCACCATGCCTTGGCGGGAGCAGCTTAAGGGGTACCAACAAATCTATGGCGAACGGCGAGACACCATGCTGACCGCCCTCGCGGATCTGATGCCCGAGGGAACGGTGTGGACCAAGCCGCAGGGCGGGTTGTTCGTGTGGGCCACGCTGCCGGACGGTTTGGACTCCAAGGCGATGGTGCCGCGGGCGATCGCCGCGCGGGTCGCGTATGTGCCGGGGACCGGTTTCTACGCCGACGGCAGCGGGCGGCAGCACATGCGGCTCAACTTCTCGTACCCCACGCCCGAGCGCATCCGGGAAGGTGTGCGGCGCCTGGCCGGCGTCGTCGAGCAGGAGGCGGCGATGCGCGCCGTCTTCCGAGAGGCCCTGTGAACGTCGTCGTATTGGCGGGTGGACTGTCGTACGAGCGCGATGTGTCCCTACGCTCGGGCCGGCGGGTCATCGACGCGCTGCGGACCGTTGGCGTCGAGGCGGAGATGCGCGACGCGGATGTGACCCTGCTGCCGTCGCTGCTGAACGATCCGCCTGATGCGGTGTTCATCGCCCTACACGGTTCGACGGGTGAGGATGGTTCGCTGCGAGGCGTGCTCGAGTTGTGCGGTGTGCCTTATGTTGGGCCGGACGCTTTCGCGGCGCGGCTCGCGTGGGACAAGCCGTCGGCCAAGGCGGTGCTG
>DASUXL010000355.1:0-6187 GCA_036377915.1 Candidatus Limnocylindrales bacterium | reverse complement strand
ATGTGCCACGTGACCTGGACGCTCGGGATGTCTGGAGCATCGTTGGAACAGCCGTCATGTAGGTTCTCGCCGGACCTGTCACCTTCTCGCCGAGTTGTCATCGGCTTGACACTCCTCGCGTAGTTGTCATCTCAGCGAGCCCAGACGGTGACCAGGCTCTGCAAGGTCGAGCATGCGGAATCGAACAGCGGAGGCCGACGGCAGCCACCCGACTGACACTTCGGCGTCACCGGATAGCGCCCCTTCAGCGGGCTTTTTCGCGGGCGGGTCTTGCGGCGAATCAGCTGGCGCGCAGTCGAGCAGGTCTGTGGCCCACAGGGATATGTGGCCGTAGATCACCTGTGCTCTGTGTCCGGGCACCTTCGCTCAGTGCCCGATGAGGAGGGCCTCGCGGGCCGCTTCGACGACCTCCGGTGTCACCGTCGGGAGGTGGTTGATCTGGCGGATGCGTTCAATCTGAGTGAGGAGTCGGTCGACGAGGCGGAAGTTGCCGCCGGTGACGCGGGCGACCGTGGTGATGGCGGCGGCCTGAGCCAAGTCGTCTTCGTCCGGGTGCTTATCTGATTGCCAGCGGCGGGTGAGGACGGCGGTGAGCTCGTCGGGCCCCAGTGATCGGTACTCGTGGGCGAAGCCGATCCTGCTGTAGAGCTGGGGGTAACGGGCCAGGCGCTTCTCGATCCCGGGCATGCCGATCAGGATGACGCCGAGGCGGTGTCGGTCGTAGTAGTCGCGGACTTGCTCCAGCCCGACGGTTCTAAGCCGGTCGGCTTCGTCGATGATGAGCAGCTCGGTGAGCGCAGAGCCCGCTGAGGCCGGGTGCACGAAGGGGTCGACCTTGCCGTACTGGTGGTAGTCGACGGCGTAGGAGATCTCCTGGCACGCGCGGGGCAAGGCCCGGTCGACTTCGCGGGTGCTCGCGTTGACCGTGGGCGTCCAGAACGCGGTCCGCGCCTGCAGGACGCGTTCGGGCACGGCACCGGGATCGGTGCCGCTGGTGAGGGTGTGCTGCCAACGCGCCCAGTGATCCGTGCCGGCGTAGTGGCGAGCAGACAGGGTCTTGCCAACCCCGGGCGGCCCCCAGCACAGCCCGACGTGGCGGTGGCGTCGCACGGTGTCGGCGAACTCTGCGAACCGCCGGTGCTCCTTCGTGACCAAGAAGGAGACCTGCTCCTCACGCGGCGCCGGCGGGACAAGCTCACCCAGTCCTCTGGTCAGGAAGCGCCGGCCGTCGTCGTTCTTGCCGAGGATGCTCCGGTCGGGGGCAGGTTCAGTCGTTGGCATAGGTCCGCAGCCTGTGACGAGGGACGGGCGGCTCGGCCGGCGGACGCTGCCCGTCCACGCCCGGCAAGCCCGCGGGCTGCACCACGGCGTAGTGGTGATCCGCGGGCAAGGCGTCGGCCAGACTCCGACGCTCGCGCAGCTCCTTCTTCAGCGCCCGCCGTCTGGCGACGCGAGCGTCCTGCAGCTGCTCCAGCGTGACTGCTTCGCGGGCGAGCTCAGGTGCGATCGCCCGGCACAGGTACTTATCGCAGTAGTAGACGCGGACCTCGGCTGCGTCGCGGGGGTCGTAGCGGATGGTGACGCTCTCTCCGACGTAGGCGGCGAGCACCGGGCTGATGTACCGGGTGCCGGAGAAGCGGATCCCGTCACGTTGGACGATGCGGCTGGTAGCCGCCGTGAGCAGGAGCGTGTCGAGGTCCTCCGGGTGGGCTGGGCTGCGAGGGATCCAACCGTCGGCGAGCCAGCGGACCACGGGCGGCTGCCGGGTCTCGGAGTGCGGCCGGCTGTGATACTCCTCGACGACGAAGCGCTCGACTGCGCTGTCGAGCTCGGCGAGGGTGAGCTGCGGCGGTGTGGTGGGTTGCCCGCCGGTGCCGTGCGGGATGTACCCCGGCAGGTGCGGCAGCAGCTCGGTGGTGATGGTCCTGAAGAGGCGCTCGATCTTGCCGCGGCCTTGCGGGACCCCGATCCGGGAGTGGATCAGGCTGACGTGGGTGTCGAGGCAGACCCGCTCGAGCCGGCTGCTGGTGAAGTCGCTGCCGTGGTCGCTGTAGAGCACGTCGGGTAGGCCTTGGACCGGCCAGGCAGGGTTGCCCTTCGCGATGACGGCCTGGTGCAGCGCGAGGGCCGTCCGCTCGGCGCTCGGCGCGCCGAGGAAGAGCGTGTAGCCGGCGACGGCACGCGAGTAGTCGTCCAGCACTACCGTCAGCCACGGTCGTGCCGGGCGTCGGTGGGCATCGAGGATCTGCACGTCGAGCAGCGTGTGGTCGGCCTGCCACTGTTCGTTCGGGCGGGCCGCCGAGCGCCGGTAGACCAGCTCGAACCGATCCCGATAGGCGGTGTCGCCACCCGTCGCAAGGGTGCGCAGACCTGGGTCGATGCTGGTGACGATGTCGCGCACCGTGGAGTAGCTCGGCGGAGCCAGCCCGCGGTCGCGCGCCATGTCAGCGATCCGGCGGTGCACGAACGCGGTCGTCGGGGCGGGCCGGCGTAGAGCCAACGCCTCGACGGCCGCGATGAGGTCGTCGGGCAGCCGGCGCTGGCCGGCGTCGCTGCGCCGTCGACGTTCCAGTGAATCGACGGTCCCGTCGGCCCGGTAGGTCGTTGCCCACCGGCGCAGCGTGCGCTCCGGGATGCCAGCGTGCTCAGCCAGGCGGGTCAGCGGCACTCCGTCCTGGAGGTGCTGGCACAGCAGCAAGGCCTTCTGCTGGGCCGTCAACCGAGCCGAGACCATCGCTGTCTCCTTGCTACCTCGCGGACTCCGCTGCCGCCTGCTCGGTCGCCGGCGCAGCGGTGAGGTGCTCGACGGCCCGAGGCGGCAGGTGGCGGTACAGGCTGGTGCGGGCGATCCCCGTCTTGGCGACGATCTCCGCGATGGAGTGGCCGGCCTCACGCAGGTGGGCGGCGTAGGCGAGCTTGTCAGCGTCGACCAGGACGGGTCGGCCAATCCGCCGGCCCTTGGCTGTGGCAACAGCTCGAGCGTGGGCGGCGCGCTCGACGGTGTAGGTCCGTTCCATCTGCGCGAACAGGGCCAGCAGGACGACCGCGAGCTGTCCCATCGGGTCGCTGGGGTTCGCGGAGTCGACCTTGATCGGGTCCGCGAGGTTGCGGACCCCGACGCCGCGGTCGGTGAGGTCGTGGATCAGGTTGAGGGTGTCGCGCACCGTGCGCCCCAGGCGGTCCAGGGTGTGCACGACGATGACGTCGCCCTCACGGGCGTACTCCAACACCGCCCGGAGGCCCGGCCGGTCGGTGGTCGCGCCGGACTTCTTGTCCAAAAAGATCTTGTCCCGTGCGACGCCGGCCGCCACGAGCGCCTCGACCTGCCGGTCAAGGTCCTGCTTCGCCGTCGAGACGCGTGCGTAGCCCAACTCCACCGGCCCAACGTACCGAAGGTCGTCTCTGTACGGAACCAACGGGACGCGATTTCGGGACCTACTTCTGGCACGGCGCGTCAGCCGTGCCGCCTCGGCTCGAACAAGTCTTGGACCGCTCGTCCCACTTCCAAGGAAGTGGGACAGGCTCAACTCTGTCTGACGCGTTGACCCAGCCTGGCCCTGTGTCTTCTGGTGCGGGAGTGGGAGCATCGCGTGATGAGCCAGGACTCGAGGGAGTGCTCGTGCTGCGGGCGCAGCAAGCCGCGCCGCGCTCTTCATGCGTTGGACGGCGGGGCGTCGTACATCTGTCGGCCTTGCGGCCTATGGGTGGCCCTGAGGCTGAAGGGCGACACTGTCGGCGCGGGCTCGCACGAGCCGTGACGCGCCGGCTCGGGTGCCTATGCGCAGCAGCTCGTGGGCAGCGCTGAGCGGAACAAGCCGGCGGCGATGCGCAGGGCTTCGCTCATCGTTAGGTAGGGGGCCCAAGTGTCGGCGAGGTCGTCCACGGTGAGGCCGAACTTGATCGCGTAGGTCGCTGCGAGCATCAGTTCGCCTGCGCCGTCCAGGGCAGCGTGCACCCCGAGGATCTTGCGGCTCTCGGCGTCGATGACGAGCTTGAGGACACCGCGGGTGTCCTGGTTGACCAGGGCGCGCGGGATGTCTTGCGCTCCTAGGACGCGGCATTCGCAGGCGTGCCCAGCGGCGAGAGCTTGGTCCTCCGTCAGTCCCGCGCTGGCGATCTGGGGCGTGGTGAAGGTGACGCCGGGCAGCCCTCGATAGTCCACTGCTGAGGGCTGGCCGAGCGCGCCGGCTGCGGCGACGTGTCCTGTCTGGGCTGCGACGTAGACGTACTGCGGGACGCCGGACACGTCCCCGGCCGCGAAGACCCGTGGGTTGGTGGTCCGCTGGTTCTCGTCGACGACGACGAAGCCGCGCCTGTCAGTAGCAACACCTGCTGCATTGAGAGCCAGGTCGGACGTGTCGGCGAAGCGCCCGGTCGCCACGAGCAACCGCTGGCCCGTCAGCCGCCTCTCGCTCCCGGTCCGGACCTCAACGCCGTCGTGAGTCGCCCGCACCTCCGTCGCGCGCTCCTGCACCACGGTGATGCCCTCGTCCTGAAACACGCCGAGCAACACGTCTGCAACCTCCGGCTCCGCGTGGGGCGCGAAGCGTCCGACGATGGTGACGGCGACACCGAGGTGCGCCCACAGCTGGGCCTGCTCGAGCCCGACATACCCGGCGCCGAGCACCACCATGGATGCGGGTAGGTCCTGCTGCTCCATCGCGGTGGTGGAGGTCAGGTACGCCACGTCACCCAACCCCGGGAGGTCCGGGATGTGTGGTGCCACGCCGGTGGCCACGACGTACCCGTGCCGTGCTCGCAGGGCCTGGCCGTCGACCTGCAGTGTCTCTTGGTCGATGAAGCGTGCGTGGCCCTGCAGGATCGGGAAGCCGTGGGCGTCGGCGACGTCGGCGTACTTCGCTTGGCGCAGGCGGTCGATCAAGGCCTGCTTCTGCTCCATCAGGGCGCCCAAGGCGACCGGGCCCGCGCTGGTGGAGATGCCTTCAAAGGGGTGCGTGGCCGCACGGTGGCGCTGCCCGGCGGCGGCGAGGAGGTTCTTGCTGGGCACGCAACCGATGTTCAGGCAGGTCCCGCCTAGCGGCCCGTGCTCGACGAGCAAGACGCTGTTGCCGCGGGACCGTGCCTCGATGCCCGCGGCCATCGCAGCGCCGCCGGTCCCGATGACGATCAGGTCGTACTCGTCCATGGCATTCTCCTCGCGCGCGCGGACAGGTCATCGGACGGTAGACGTTCCAGTGCGGGGGAAGGTCAAGGTCTACGGTTGACCATGCGCATCGGAGAGCTGGCCGCCACGGCCGGCGTGACGACCAAGACGATCCGCTACTACGAGAGCGCCGGCGTGCTGCCAGCGCCGGCTCGCCAAGCGTCGGGCTACCGGGAGTACGACCACCGGGCGGTCGACCGGCTGGCGTTCGTGAAGGCCGCGCAGGCGGCCGGGCTGACCCTGGCGGAGATCGTCGACGTCGTCTCTGCCCGCGAAAGCGCCGGCGCACCGTGCGCACACGTCGCGGCAGTGCTCGAACAGCACGCCCACGATCTTGAGCGGCGGATCGCCGAGCTCACGACTCTGTTAACCCAGGTGCGCCAGCTCAGCGCGCGGGCAAAGACTCTGCACCCTGACCAGTGCACCCCCGCCCAGGTCTGTCACCTCATCCCCACCGCCTGAAGCATCCGCCGTACCTGCGCGCGAACGCCGCAGCGCAGTCAGCCGCAAGGTGCACACATGATCACGGCGCCGCCGATGGCTGCCTCTGGGCCGTAGCCCCCCGTCGATGTCATGGGCCCAGCTCAACCGCCACATTGCGGCGACAGATTCCCGCCACCCAGCGCTGAAAGCCACAGAGCAGGTCGGCGGGGAGGGCCGATCGTGTCCGTAGACCGACGCCTTGCGGGACAGAAGCACAGACGACGACTGTGTTACGGCGGATCGGCTTTCAGGGACGACAGGTTGTTCAACGACATGGCCAGGTCCGGCTCGTAGGCGGCCGGGTTGGCCCCGGCCAGCCGCCGCCGGATCTTGACGGCCTCCTCGATCGCGGCCAGGCCCTCGGCCCGCCGGCCCGCCTCGGCCAGCCGGACCGACAGGTTGTTCAACGACCCGGCCAGGTCCGGCTCGTAGGCGGCCGGATTGGCCCCGGCCAGCCGCCGGTACACCGTGACGGCCTCCTCGATCGCGGCCAGGCCCTCGGCCCGCCGGCCCGCCTCGGCCAGCCGGAGCGACAGGTTG
>DASUXL010000354.1:0-3993 GCA_036377915.1 Candidatus Limnocylindrales bacterium | reverse complement strand
CGATGTATGACGGGCGGTCGTCCATCCGGCCACGCATATACGGATCCACCGACAGGTACGTGTTGCGGACCACGACCTGCCCGATTCCTGGGGCCGGGACGCCCGTCTCGACCAGGGCGAAGTCTTCAGGGGACGCCTGTGCGCGCGGTCGCCGCACCAGATGCCACTCACGGGCCGATCGCTTTTCTCCCGCACTCACCGGCACGGTTGCTCCCTCGGTCATGAACGCCTCCCACAGTTACTTGATTGCCTCAAGCATCATGGTAAGCACAAATACTTGAGAGAATCAAGCTTCTTGGTACACTGATCCCATGGCCGTACCGTCAGGCCCGGTCACCGCGTCGACCGACGCCGAGCGGGCCATGTTCGACTTCGTCGACTCCTACGACCGTGCCTACGAGATCGCCGCCACGAAGCACGGGCTGAGCGTGGCGCAGGCATGCGTCCTCGGCCGGCTCACCGACCCGCGCGGCATGCGAGAACTGGCCGACGAACTCGGCTGCGACGCCTCGAACGTCACCCAGATCATCGCCCGGCTCGAAAGCCGCGACCTCGTACAACGGCACACCAACCCGAACGATCGCCGGTCCCGGCAGATCGTTCGCACCCTCACCGGCGACGTGTTGTACGCCGACTTCGAGGCATCGTTCGCGTTCGCGCGCGCTGCGATCGCCAACCTCAGCACCGAGGAGCAGGACCAGCTGGCGACCCTGCTCCGCAAAGCCCTTGGCACCGCGGACGGCTGACCGCTCCGGCGCGCCAGTAACTCCAGAGCCATGAGCGGTACGGGCGGCCAGACGCTGCCTGCCGCCGGAAGCTGATCGGCTCGTATTCACGGCCAACCTGCGGTGGCGGCGAAGCCGTCAGTGCGGTGTCTTGGCCTCGGATTCCACGACCTGATACCGGACGATTGCGTTGCCGGGCGACGACAGCCGCCCGGCCAGCTCGATGTCTGTTACGGCGCAGCGGGGGCCGGGTGGCCGCGGCGCAGTCCGGAGTTGCCGGCCAGCACCATGAACGTGTGGAGCCGGTGGTCGCGGGCCAGGTCGAGCAGGTGCCAGAACTGGTCGATGTCGGGTGGCACGACCTCGACCGAACGGGGATTGCGGCGTCCAAGGGTGGCGGTGTATGTTACCGCTAACATAGACATCTCTACATAGCTGCGCCCATCGTGTGATCTCCGGTCCGAGGACGCCCTGACTCGTCCGGCATACCAGGGTGCGCGAAGGCCTGAGAGCGGCGACCACATCCTGCCGCGTACAACATCGGGAGGTCAGCACCAATGGCCATAAGCCGTCGATCGCTGCTGTGGGCCACCGCCACCGCGGATGTGGTGAGTACCCCGCGCCATGCGTGGGCACAGGCGTTCTCCGCCTACGTCGTGACCTACTTGGTTCCAGGGAGCCAAAGTTCGGCACCTACCACCAATGGGGAGTGTTCGGCGTACCTGCGTTCGCCGGTGAGTGGCACCGCGCAACACGCACAACCAAGCCTCCAACGATTCCGATCCCCATCGGACCGTCTACGGCGACCCACCGGTCTCCGGCGGACCATCACCTGCACCTGACCAGTGCAGACCAATAGGACAGGAGTCGATCGATGACTCAGAAGACACTCGGGCGCCGGTTGGGCGCCGTACTCGCGGCCGGCTTACTGGTTGTCGCCGCCGTGGCCACGATCGTGCGGCGGCCAGCCGACGCGGAGGCCCTGGACAACGGGGTGGCTCGTACGCCGCCCATGGGGTGGAACAGCTGGAATACCTTCGGCTGCAACATCAACGAAGCGCTGATCCGCCAGATGGCGGATGCGATGGTCAGCTCCGGCATGCGCGATGCCGGCTACCAGTACATCGTCGTGGACGACTGCTGGATGAACCCGAACCGCGACTCGGCCGGCAACCTGCAGGGCGATCCGGTCCGGTTTCCCAGCGGCATGCGAGCCCTCGGCGACTACATCCACGCCCGCGGCCTCAAGTTCGGCATCTACCAAGCACCTCTGGCCGAGACCTGTGCGCAGTTCTTCGACGCCTATCCAGGCGCCACAGGGGCGCTGGGCCACGAGGCGCAGGATGCCCAGCAGTTCGCCGCCTGGGGCGTCGACTATCTCAAGTACGACTGGTGCTCGCCCACCGGCACCATCAACGACCAGGTCGCGACCTTCGCCAGGATGCGCGACGCGTTGGCCGCCACCGGTCGTCCGATCGTCTACAGCATCAACCCCAACAGCATTCACGAGAAGACGGGGCCACAACGCGACTGGGGCGACGTCGCCAACATGTGGCGGACCACCGAGGACATCACCAACGCGTGGAACACCGGTCAGACCAACGGTTTCCCGATGGGCATCCAGAACATCGTCGACGTCAACGTGCCCCTCGCGAGCAAGGCACGGCCCGGTGGGTTCAACGATCCAGACATGATGGAGGTCGGCAGGGGTGGGCTGACCGACACCGAGCAGCGATCCCATTTCGCGTTGTGGGCGATCATGGCCGCCCCGCTCATCGCCGGTAACGATCTGCGGAACATGACCGCGGCCACGCAGACGATCCTGAAGAACCCGAACCTGATCGCCATCAACCAGGACCCGCTCGGCCTGCAGGCCACACAGGTTTCCTTCGACGGCACTCGCCGCGTACTGGCCAAGCGGCTCGCCAACGGCGACGTCGCGGTGGCCCTGTTCAACCAGGGCACCGCCAGCACCACCATCTCCACCACGGCCGGGGCGATCGGCAAGACCGGTGTCTCGTTTACCCTGCGCGACGCGTGGACCAACGCCACGAGCACCACGTCCGGGATCATCTCGGCCAGTGTGCCCGGCCACGGCACCGTCGTCTACCGGGTCAGCGGGGGTTCCGGCACCACGCCGCCGCCGACCAGCGGTGCCCTGATCAGCGCCGCGTCGGGGCGCTGCCTCGACGTCCCGCAGAGCAACACCGCCAACGGTACCCAACCGGTGATCTGGGACTGCCATGGCGGAGCGAACCAGCACTGGACCGTGAACGGGCAAGCCATCGCGGCGCTCGGCAAGTGCCTCGAATCGCCACCGAACGCTTCCGCGGGCAGCCGGACGCAGATCTCGGACTGCCACGGCGGCGCCAACCAGCGCTGGACGCTCAACGGCGATGGCACGATCCGCTCGACCCAGTTAGGACTGTGTTTGGACGTCAACGGTAACGCCACCGCGAACGGCACCACGGTCATCCTCTGGACCTGTACGGGAGCCGCGAACCAACGATGGATCCGTGGATAGCACTACAGCAACGCGCCCCCACCGGCAGCGGGTGCAGCGGCTCGGCATCAGCCAGCGCGCCGACGGTGGTGCGCCGCCCGTCCCGGCGCACCACCGCGTCCAGCTGAGCCGCGAACCGGTCGACGTCCGGGGACAGCGAACCTGGACACCCCGCAGCCCCAGGTTCGCTGCCCTCATCCTCAGTGTAGGGCGTACGCCCGTTCGATGGTTTGCTCGACCCGGTTGCCTGCTCCGTCCCGAGCGTCGGCCCGCAGCCACACGTAGCCGTCGGTCGCGGCCAGCGGCGGGTGCGTGATCGTGACCTCGAAGGTGCCACGGCCGGCTGGTCGCATGCGCGGCTGGTGCCAGGTCTCGCCCCCATCCGTCGAATACCACATGCGTACACCGGGCGGCGTGACCGGGCGGCCCTGCTCGGTGACCGCCGAGTGCGGTGCCACCTCCACTGTGAAGGTATGCCGGCTGCCGGCGGCTGCCCGGTTCAGCAGGTCCAGGTCAAGCTGGTAGTCGAGTTGCAGCAACGGCTGGACGGCGCAGCCACCCTCGAGGCCGGTGAACGGGCAGCGGTAGCCCGCGGGCAGGGCATCCGCCGCCGGCCGGGTGGACCTGAACGTCCACGCGGCATGGATCCGCGGCGCCAGTGTCCGCAGCTGCGGGACGCCCGGCTGTACCCCTTCCATCTCTAGCCGGTAGGTGCCGGGTCCGGCGCCCAGCCCGAACCAGGGCGTGGTGCTGCTGCCGGAGTTC
>DASUXL010000353.1:0-32719 GCA_036377915.1 Candidatus Limnocylindrales bacterium | reverse complement strand
CGTAGACCAGCACCTCGCCGACCTTGAAGCTGAGCGGGCCGTTCGCGGCGACTTCGAAGTGGCGGCGGATCGTCTCGCGGCCCTCCAGCCGGCGGGGAGTGGTGATTGCCAGCGGGATCTCGACGACGGCGTCCTCGGCGTAGAGGTCGGCAAGTGTGTGGAATTGTCCGGTGCTGATGCCCTCGAGCAGGCGGGCGTGTACCTCACGCGGTGTCATTACATCCCTCCCATATAATCGGAGTCCTCACTCCGCTACGGAGAGAACTATACGGACTGATCACTCCGCTTGTAAATCCACAAAGGAGGAAAGCTTGCGCGCCGACGCCCAACGAAACCGCGCCCGCCTGCTTGCGGTGGCCGAGGAGGTCTTCACCACCAAGGGCACGACGGCCTCGACCGAGGAGGTGGCGCGCGCGGCCGGAGTCGGCATCGGTACCCTCTTCCGCCACTTCCCGACCAAGGAGGCCCTGCTCGAGGCGGTCCTCGTGGGACGCCTGGAGCGCATCGTCGCCGAGGCCGACTCACTGTCGCAGGTGGACGATCCGGGGGAGGCCTTCCACACCTTCTTCGCCAGAGTCGTCGGCGAGAGCGGCACCAAGAAGGCCCTCGCCGACGCGCTTGCCGCCGCCGGGGTGGACGTCGGCCGGGCCACCCGCCAGTCCGGAAAGGACCTTGCGCGCGCACTCCACAAGCTTCTGGGCAGGGCTCAGGGCAGCGGTGCCATCCGAGATGATTTGGGGGTACCGGATCTGGTCGCCCTGCTCGTCGGTGCATCCCGCGCGGTCGAGCAGCTCGGTGCCGACCCGGACGCTCAGCGGCGCGTAATCTCCGTGGTGCTCAACGGTTTGCGCCCTTCCCCGCCCGGCGGCGTCACGGCCACGTGAATCCGCTCACCACGGCCCGGAACTGAGCCTCGGTCAGCCGCCCGCCCTCCTGCGGCGTGAGCCACAGCAGGTAGACGATCGGCCCTTCCTCCCACACCAGCTGGAACGTGTCGCCGCTGGGGTGGATGGTCCGGTCCCTGGTGCCGAGCCGCATCTGTCCGGTCGCGGGCGCGGGCAACGGCGGTTCGGAACCCTTCAGGTAGGCGATGATCGTCACGTCCTGATGGTTTCCCCGTCGTGTAGACCCGAGCCGGCCAGAGCGACCGCCGCCCACTTGTGCGCGGCAATCCATGAGTCGTGAGCCGATGTGGCCTGGTTCAGCAATTAGCGGCGCGAGTCCTCCGGGCGGTTCCGCGGGTCCCAGATCGAGCGGATGAGCCGGTCCAGGTCCATGACGGCGGCGAAGGGTCCGTAGACCTCGTGTAGCGCCTCGATCAGATCGTCCCGGTTGGACAGGTCAACGTCCGGTGGTGCCTCGCGGTGATCGAACAGCAGGCGCACGTCCCGCAACAGTCCCGCGTCCATGTCTCGGGCGGCCCGGTGCGTTTCCTTGGCAACGCTGTCCTCGCCGGGCAGGTACATGGTCGAGGTTTCCAGCGACCACGGCTCGGCAATTTTGCGCTTGTCGAGGTTGCGACGCACTGTCGCGTACATGCGCCGAAGTTCCGGCAGGACATATAGGTGGGTCTCGTCGAAAACGCAAAAGCTTTCCTTGCCACCATCTTTCGCTGCGTTCGAGGCGGTAGACGGGATGATTTCCCCGCCGTGCGGCAACAGGGTCCGGGGTCACCCCGGCGGCACCGGTCGGCATGCCCTCGGACAGCGGACCTTCGGTCAGGTTGTAGTACACGCCGTCGTAGGTGTTGCCCGCCTGCCCTTCTTCAGTTGCTAGACAACGAATAAACGGGTACCGGATGGCATGGCCTATCGGCTCGCCGGGCCGAAACTCGTACCGGAAGTCCCGCCAGCGGTAGAACTCACCGCCGCGCGCTCACCGGTCGAAACGGCACGGCGCGAAGCCCTCGAACAACACGAACCTAGATGCCTGTCCGGACTTGTCGCGACCCTTGGCGCGGCTGAAAAACGCGCTGTCGTAAAGCCTTCGGCCCGAGGGATCGAGGGCGTAGGTGTCCACGACGAACTCGGTCAGCTCATCGTCAAGTGTGACCTTCTGTCCCTGCACGTCGCCAGGACCTTGCAGGCAAAACCGCTCCATCCAGGCGGTGGCAAACCATCCCAGCGAGCGGTGCCGATCGTGTTCCGGAGATCGCAGAAGTTCACGAGGCATCGCTACCCACGTCCCCGCCGACGCCACCCAATGCCCGCATCAAGGATCGAGATTGACCGTGCATGAGATACTGGCAAGCATGGATGTTGGTCGCATTATTCCTGCGGTGGTGGCTGCATTGGCGGCTGTCGCCCAGGTCTTGGCGTCCGCCTCCACTCGCGATGGACGGCTGTGGCTTGCTGTGCTTGTTTTGTCGGCGATGTTCCTTGCCTGGTCAGCGATGCCGAAGCCGGAAAAAAAATATGGATGAATGGACAATCTCGCATTCATTCACGCTGGTCTCGCAACTCTCTCTCCACTGATGTCTCGCCTATTGCGCCGCTATGTGGTAGCGGATCGGCGCTATTTCCACCAGTCTTTTCCAGCAACGTCCGGAGTCCACGATGCCTTTAGCCAGCTCCGGCCAACCTTGCACGCCGCGCTTCAAGACTGGCTACCCCAGTAGGTAGGTCGTCGCCGTCTGCCGCCGCATCGGCCGGACTGTCTACGGCAGACACGTAACGGATGCGCAGATCCCGGCGGGCGTCCGCGGTCGTGCCCAGGATCTTCTCCCGCTGCCGCAGCTCCGTCGCCGCCGTGGTGCGCCCGTGGTGAAGGTCGTCGGCAACCAGGGCCGTTGAAGCGCAAACATCCAATCCGAGGCAGCCCACAAGACGGCGTGCGGCATCGCACACAGCGTCTTCCACCACTGCCGGGTCAGAGGATGGATCGCCACCTCGTAAGGTCCCTCCGGCGACGACAGGACCCGGCGGGCGGGGAGCTTAACCGGCACCGGCCCATGAAACGGCAGATCTAGGATCTCTGTCCAGTCGTGAACCGGCTTGACCCGGTTGCGCTTCGCACCGTCCTTCGGCTTGCGCCCGCTTACTGGCATGAGGCACCTCCTCCGACCTGCGCTCATATGCGCAGTAGCGCGCACGCCCTAGCGTTCTGTCCGTGAGCGATGCTTCTGATTGGTGGGGAGTAGCCGTCGACGGCCTCGCGGCGGCGTCAACACTCGCAGCCTTCGTTGTGACCTATCGTCTCCTTCGTCGTGAGGCAGACCGTGACGCGGAGACAGCGAGGGAAAGGCGCCAAAACGATCGGGAACGGCGGCGCTTGCAAGCTACGGCGTAGCCTGCTGGTACGACGATCGACCCCCACCCCCACCCGCCGAGCCCGTTGATCCCGAGGAGCCTCAGGCACCCGGGCCAGACCCGCGCGAGTATGGCGCCAGCATCTTGAACGCTTCAACTTTGCCGATCTATGATGTGAGGGTCCGGTGGACGCGGAAGCGCACATCCGATGCTGAACTAGAGGACCGGTGGCAAGACGTGCTGCTGTATCCAGTTTGGTTCGACGTGTTGCCACCATCGCCAACCGCGCACTTCGCCCGGATTCCTGATCACAATGACGTCGTAGATCACAACATGTCTTATGGCCTTGGTCGGCTCGCTGTGCAGATGAGCTTCAAGGACAGCGCTGGTAACCGATGGATTCGCCAGACCGACGGCACCCTTGAAGAAGACTCTGGAGGTGCAGTCGACGTCGAACCGGTCGGGTGGGAGCTACTGCCTATGGCTGACGTGAGGGAGATGATCCCCCACTATTTCGGCTAGATCGATCGCTTGTAAAGTCCCCGATTTCATACGCGGGGCGATCAACAACCACTTCACGGTGTCCTAGGAGCCCGGAGGGGAGTCGCCCGCCAGGTTCGCTCGTTGATCATCATCGTGAACATCAACTGGCCCGAGGTGCTCATAGGCGCTGCGCTAGGAGCTGTGCTGGGCACTGTGCCCGGCTTCCTCTTCGGTCGCTATCAAAGCGAGCAACAGGCGGCGGGCAGTCGTCGCTATGAAGCCAAAACGCAAATCCGTGAAGTGGTGACCAAGTACAGAGAACAACTAGAAAAAGATTACGATCAATCAGTTACCGCTGTGTCAAGCGGCGGCAGTAGGGCTATTCCTATGTCGCTCGCGAACCGTGCTGGGCAGGAGTCGCTTGGGGCCAGCGTGCTGTTCGACGCGCAGTTTCTCCGGCGTGGATCACGGAAGGCGGTTGAGGGACGGCTCGCTACACTGGTCGGTCCGGCAGTGATCGACAAAATACGAAAGTCGCTCTACACCGTAGACAAGTCACCGCCAGACGGCACAGCACTGTTCAACTCTGCGATCCGCGACATGGCACGGCGGGCAGCGGCTGGAACTTCGTGGACGGCTGGCGACGGCGTCCTCACACACCTTGCTGAGTTCCCGACAGACGCCGAGGTCTTCTACAGGCGGGCACTCAGGGATTTTGATCGGATACTGCGCCGGGTGAAGCCCTAAAGCAGTCTGGCGTGATGCAGTCCACGTTGGCGGCGCAGAGCGACGTATCCGCCTTTGGCTTGGTGCACAGTTCCTAGGTGAAGCACGCTCCGTTGTCGCAGGTGGTGTCATCGGCTACAGGGTCGAAGACGGGCAGCATGTCTTGCGCGGCAGGGATAGCGTCGGCAAGGCGCTTGTTGAACCGGGTCAGCCATACGGGATGTTTGCCGAGCATTTCCCTGCTACGGTTGAGCAGCGCTTCTAGCTCACACGCCCGGTCGAACAGCGCCGGATTGTCGCGGCGCGTTTCGGACCATCTGGCGGGCCGGTGGAAGGGGCAGAACCAGCACGCGCTTCCCGGGCGTGGGTAGTCCGGCGTCTTGGATGATGCGGAGGCATGCGGACCTGTTGAGGTGACGGTCTAGAAGTGGGTAGGTCACTTGCTCGTAGGGGTTTTGGCGCCGGTTGTGCGCTCGGTCGATTTCGTCGAGGGAGATCCCGACTGCGACGGATGGTTGCCAAAGATCGGCAAGGCACCGGGCGTCACGCGGCCCAGGTGAGCGCGCCGCGGATCGTGGTGGTGACGGCGCCGGCGAGCGCGATGACGATCGCGACGGTCCGTGCCCGGTTGGCCGGGACTCTGCCGGCGATCCGCTGCCCGAGCCAGAGCCCGGCAACGATCGCCACCACCAGGGCCACGCTCTGCGCCGGCCCGGGAAAGTGTGCGAAACCCTTGAGGCCCAAGGCAAGTGTCGCCTGTCCGGCGAAGCTGATCTGCGCGGTGGCGGCGAAGCGGCGCTGTTCCCACGCGGTGGTTACGGCGTAGAAGGTGAGTGCCGGTCCGCCCAGCCCGGCCGTGGCCGTCATGAAGCCGGAGGCGAGGCCGGAGCCCAGCGTCGTGGGCGGGTCGGGGGTCAGGCGCAGGCGGCGGCTGGCGAGGGTACCGGCGAGCCCGACGAGGATGATCGTGCCGATGGTGACCTGCAGCTGTCCTGACGGGAGGTGGCCGGCGGTGTAGACGCCGGGCAGCACGCCCACCAGTCCCGCGGGGAGCAGCAGCAGCGCCTTGCGCCGGTCGACGTCGCGCCACACCACCGTGAGCACGATGCAGCACACCACCAGGCCCAGCAGGTTGGCCAGGAGTATGCCCTCGACCGGCCCGACGAGCAGTACCAGGCAGGGCGCGACCATGAGGGCGAACCCGACGCCGGCGACGCGCTGCACCGCCGCGCCGGCGAAGACGATCAGCATCAGGAGCGCGGTCGATGCCACGGTTCAGTCGCGCCGCACCGAGCGGGCGATCCCGGCGGCGACCGTGGTGGCCAGGATCCAGCCGGTGGCCATCAAGGCGTACATCAGCCAACGATAGTTGCCCTGCGGCTCGAACGCGCCCTCCTGCCCGAACTCGACCAGCGGCAGCAGAACGTCCAATGTGTACATCACCGGAACGAAGTCCTTGTTGGGGTCCAACCGGTCGGGCGGATGTGCCGCGAACGCCACGCTGCCCACGGTCAGCGCGAGCAGCAGCCACGCCGCCGCACGCAGGGGGCGGTACCCGTATCCGACCGTCGCGTCCTGGAGCCTGCCCCACCACCGGGTCAGCCCGCCCGCGCTCGCTGTCCGCCGCCGCTGCTTGGCCATCAGCACCGAGCGGGCCTCGTCGTCGTGGCCGAGGCGCCGGCTCACCGCCGCGAGTTGCTCGTACGGCTGGGGGCGGTATCCGTCCGGGTCGCGCGCCAGCAGCCGCAGCCGTTCGCGGACCGCGATGATGGGCTCCAGCGCCTCGTAGGTCAGCCCGTCAAGGCGCAGCTTCTCCGGCCACACCGCCGGGTCGTCGCGCAGCACGCCGACCCGGGCGAAGCGCAGATCCACCAAGCCTTTCGGTGGTTCGGCCCAGCCGAGGGCAAGCTCCGGGGCTTCGGTGCGCCAGCATTTAAGGGTACCGACAACGGCGCGATTGAAGCACAGAGCGCCCCCGATTTTGGCTCCACCAAAGGTAAGGTGACCCTCCGCGGTGAAGCCCTCGCAGCAGTCCACTATGGAGCTGGTCCGCAGCCCGTCGGCGACGAGCGCCACACCGCCGGGATTGGACAGTGTCGCGCCCTGGAACCGGATCGGGCCGTTCACGTTCGCGTCGAACAACTTGATCGTGCCCTCGGCGCGCAGCCGGTTGGCGTCCACGGCGCCCTCCACGCCCACCCCGCTGGCGTCCAGCGCCACCCCGCCCGGGTTGTGCAAGGCCGCTCCGGTCAGCACGAGGCTGCGCCCGACCCGGGTATCGACCATGCTGACCGAACCCTTGACGGTGCACGGCTCCAGCATCCACAGCCCGCCCGCGATGTCGGCGCGGTCGATGCGCAGGGCCGGCCGGTTGCCGTTGTCGAGGCTGCTGCCGCTGAACGACACCGCCCCGGAGAAGCGGGAGTGGCGCAGGCTGACCTCGCCGCTGAAGGTGCATCTCCTTGCGTAGCAGCCGCCCGCGACCGTCGTCGAGCCCGCCCCGAAGGCGACCCCGTCCGGGTTGGCGAAGGTGGCGTCGTCGAGGTCCAGGTTGCCGCCGATGGTCGCCATGTACAGGCTGATGGCCCCGGATGCCTTGGCGCCGTCCAGGATGACGTCGCCGCCGGTCTCCACGCGGTCCGCTGTCAGGCCTTTCAGGGTCGTCCGGTCGAACAGCAGGCCGCCGCTGATCTTCGCCCCGCCCAGTTTGATGTCACCGTCGAAAGTGGACCCGGTGAACTGGAGGTGCCGCTCCACCTGGAGGTTGGAACCGTCCAATCCGGGCAGCCGGCAGTTGTGGAAGCGCAGGAAGTTCGCGCGCGCCCAGTAGAGGTCCGGGCGCTGCTCGAGCTCGCATTCGGTCAGCAGCAACGGGTGCGGCACCTCGGCGAAGGCCAGCTTCAGCTGCCCGGTGACCACCGCGTGTTGCAGGTGGATGGTCGCGGCCGCGCCGGGCTCGGTGGCGCGCTCCCCGCGCAGCAGCGCGGCGATCACCTCGGCGCGCACCCGGCGCTGCTCGGGCGGGAGGTCGCCCACATCGATGACGGTCCCGGCCGGGAACGCGTCCCACAACAAGCACTCGGTCGGGGTGAGGGTAGAGGGGTCCACGCGGATAATGTAGCCGTGCGCAACTGGCTGGCAGCGCTCGGCGCCGCCTTGGCGGTGATGGTCGCGATGTGGGGATTGCTTGCGCTGCTTGCCAAACGGCTGCCACCCGGGATCCTGCGCGACCTTGCCGCTTTCCTGCCCGACTGCGTGACCACGGTGCGCCGCCTGCGCAGGGACCCGCGCGTGCCGCGGCGGGCCAAGGCGGCCATCCTGTTGGCCGGGCTGTGGGTGGCGAGCCCGATCGACCTCATCCCCGAGTTCCTGCCGGTGATCGGCCCGCTCGACGACGTCGTCGTGGTCGCCCTCGCCTTCCGCTACGCCGCCCGCCAGGTCCCGCGGGACGTGCTTTTGCATGCCTGGCCGGGCGATCCGCGTTTGCTCCTGAAGCTGCTGTCAGAGGGTACGGATGCGCGGAATCGGTGACATCAGGAGCCACAGCACGGCGGCGACCGCACCGACCGTGGCGATCCACAGGGTCGTGTGGACGCCGAGGGTGGCGCCGAGCGCACCGCCCAGCAGCGCCCCGATCGGCCGGATTCCGTAGTTGACGGTGCGGTGCGCGCCGGAGACCCGGGCGCGCAGGTCGTCCGGGATCACCGCGGCCATGAGCGACCCGCCGACGATGTCGAGCAGCATGACGCCGAGGCCGGAGAGGAACTCGGCGGCGAAAAGCATTGCCACCACAGTGGTCTTGCCGCCGGAGGCGAGCGGCACCAGGATCAGCGGCGCCGGGAACAGGACATAGCCGAGTATGAGGGTCGGCCCGACCCCGAAGCGGGCGGTGAGCCGCCCCGTGATCGCGGCACCGATCAGCGCGCCGACCGAGGCGACCCCGATCACCGCGCCCAGCACGCCGGGGGACAGGCGCAGGTAGGTCGCCGCGTACAGGATGAACAGCGCGGAGAACATGTAGTTGAACAGGTTCACCGTGGTGCTGGCGGCAAGCATGAAGCGCATGATGCGCTCGCGCCAGATGAAGCGCAGCCCGTCGGCGAGGCCGAGCCCGCGGCCGCGGCTTGGCGGCGGTTCCACCGGGTTGATCCGGCTCAGCAGCACGCCGGAGAACAGGTACGACAGCGCGTCGGCGACGATGGCGAAGGGCGCGGTGAGCACCTGCACCAGCACGCCACCGGCGGAGGGGCCGGCCACAAAGGTCATCGCGCGGGCGCCGTTGAGCAGGGAGTTGGCGCTGATGTACTCGTCCTTGCCCACGAGCGAGACGAACAGCGTGGTCCGGCACACCTCGAACAGCACGCTGAGCGTCCCCACCGCGAACGCCACCACATATAACTCGGTCATCGTCAGCGCACCCGCGAGGTACCAAATAGGAATTGCCAGAAGCAGAAGCCCTCGCCCGATGTCGGCCGCGATCATGATGCGCCGCTTGTCCGGTCGCCGGTCCACCCAGGCGCCCGCGAGCAGCGAGAACATCAGGCTCGGGATGAGCCCGGCCGCGGTCAGGGCGCCCATCTGCGCCGGACCCGCCTGGGTGGCCAGCACGGCGATCAGCGGCAGCACCAGCATCGAGATCTGGTCGCCGAGCAGCGAGATGGTTGACGCGGACCAGTAGCGGCGGAAGGGGGTCTGGCCGAGCAGGCCGGGCAGGCGGGCGGCGAGGGCGGTCACTGCGGCTCCCTGTCTTCGTCTTCTCCTTCGTCTTCTTCGTCTCCTTCTTCGTCGTCGCCTTCAAAGGTGAGGGCGATCCGGATCAGGTTGATGGCGCGGGAGTCCTTGGGGCGCAAGGAGGGATCGGCAATGCGCGATTGGTACCGCGCCAGCAGCTCCTCCATCTCCTGCTGCAGTTGCTCCAGCTCGTCCGCGGTGACGTGCAGCAGGTTGTCGCCGAGGCCGGTGAGGTTGCGCCAGCGCACCGGCAGCGAGTTGGCCCGGGCGAGCCATTGCTGGGCGCGTTCGAAGTAGCGGCCGAGCACCATGGAGTCGAGGTGGTCGACGGCCTCCCGCACCTGCGGGTCCTCCGAGTCGCGCCCCCAGCTGGTGAACAGAGCCGTTGCGCGCCAAGGCTTCTCGCGGGCATCGGCGCCTTCGGCCCGCTCGACGAGCCCGTACTTGGCGAGCTGGCGCAGGTGGAACGAGCAGTTGGGCACGTTGTCGCCGAGGTGGGCCGCGGCCCGGGTCGCGGTCATCGGGCCCTCGCGGCGCAGCAGCCCGACGAGCGCCATCCGCAGCGGGTGCGCGTAGGCGCGCAGGGCCACGGGGTCGTCGAGCGTTATCGCCGGTTTCATCGCTTCGGCCATACCCTAAAGCTATCTTTAGAAAGCTGTCTCTACAATCCCTTTTTGCGGACACCTTTGCCTGTGTAAATACCGATAAACTCGGGCATAAGGTGTAAGTTGATCTCATGAAACTTGTGGGAAAGCGCGCCGTCGTCGTGTCGGCCGCACTGCTCACCGGCGTAATGCTTCTCGCCGCCGGCTGTGGCAGCTCCGACGACAGCGGAACCGGAACCAACACGGGAAGCGAGAACGTCCAGGACGGCTTCAAGATCGGCATTCTGCTGCCCGAGTCGAAGACGACGAGATACGAAACGTTCGACAAGCCATATATGGAGGCCAAGCTCAAGGAGCTGTGCCCCAAGTGCGAGATCCTGTACCAGAACGCCGACCAGGACAGCGGCAAGCAGCAGTCGCAGGCCGAGGCGATGCTGACGCAGGGCGTCAAGGTGCTCATCCTTGACGCGGTCGACGCCGCCGCGGCGGGCGGGATCGTCACCAACGCGCAGGGCCAGGGCGTGCCGGTGGTCGCCTACGACCGCCTGGCCCAGGGTCCGATCACCTACTACGTGTCGTTCGACAACAACAAGGGCGGCCAGGTCCAGGGGCAGGCGCTGGTCGACGCGCTAAGCGCGGACGGCCAGGACCCCAAGCGCGGCCAGATCGTGATGATCAACGGTTCGCCGACCGACCCGAACGCCGCCGACTTCAAGGCCGGCGCCCATTCGGTGCTCGACGGCAAGGTGAACATCGGGCAGGAGTTCGACACGCCGGACTGGTCGCCGGACAAGGCACAGCAGGAGATGGAGCAAGCCATCACCTCGCTGGGCAAGGACAACATCATCGGTGTCTACGCCGCCAACGACGGCACGGCCGGTGGCGCGATCGCCGCGATGAAGGGCGGCGGCTTCACCACCATCCCGCCCACGACCGGGCAGGACGCCGAGCTCGCCGCGATCCAGCGAATCCTCGCCGGAGACCAGTACATGACGGTCTACAAGGCGATCAAGCCGCAGGCCGAGACCGCCGCGGAGATGGCCGTGGCCGCCGCGACCGGTCAGGACTTCTCCGGCCAGCCCACGGTGCAGAAGAACAACGGCACCAAGGACGTCACGTCGGTCCTGCTGACCCCGGTACCGGTGATGAAGGACAACATCAAGGACACGGTGATCAAGGACGGGTTCTACACGCCCGCGCAGATCTGCACCGCGCAGTACGCACAGGCTTGCGCCGATGCCGGAATCTCCTGACCGCCAACCGGTCCTGGAACTGTCGGGGATCTCCAAGCGGTTCGGGGCGGTGAAAGCGCTCACCGGTGCCGACTTGGAGGTCTACCCCGGCGAGGTGGTCGCCCTCGTCGGGGACAACGGCGCGGGCAAGTCCACGCTCATCAAGGTGATCGCCGGAGTCGGGCCGGCCGACTCCGGCGAGATCCGCTGGAAGGGCAAGAACGTCCACATCGGAAAGCCAAGCGACGCCACGGCTTTGGGCATCGCCACGGTGTACCAGGATCTGGCGCTCTGCGACAACCTGGACGTGGTGGCCAACCTGTTCCTCGGGCAGGAGCGCGCCCGCGGCGGGGTGCTCGACGAGATAGCCATGGAGAAGCAGGCAAGCGAGCTGCTGACCAGCCTGTCGGTGCGGCTGCCGAGCGTGCGGGTCCACGCCGCCGGGCTTTCCGGCGGTCAGCGGCAGTCGGTCGCGATCGCCCGGTCGCTGCTCGGCGAGCCCGAGGTGGTCATCCTCGACGAGCCGACGGCGGCGCTGGGCGTCGCGCAGACCGCCGAAGTGCTCGACCTGATTGAAACCCTCAAGCAGCGCGGGCTCGGCGTCATCCTCATCAGCCACAACCTGGCCGATGTCAAGGCGGTCGCCGACCGGGTCGTGGTGCTCCGGTTGGGCCGCAACGCGGGCGAGTTCGACCCAGACGAGACCACGCAGGAACAGATCGTCCAGGCCATCACCGGCGCCGACGACAACGCGGTGAGCCGGCGCCAGCAACGGCAAGAAGAAGAGTCATGAACGGTGTATTGCGGCGGATCAAGCAGGGCGAGCTGGGCGCGTGGCCGGTCATCATCGGCCTCGTCCTCATCTGGATCATCTTTCAGTCGCTCAACGAAAGGTTCCTGACCCCGCAGAACCTGTCCAACCTCACCCTGCAGATCGCCGCCACCGGCACCATCTCGGTGGGTGTGGTACTGGTGCTGCTGCTCGGCGAGATCGACCTGTCGGTGGGTTCGGTGGCCGGTGTCGCGGCGGCGGCGCTGGCCGTGATGTCCGTGCGGCACGGCATGGGCGAGATCATCGCGATCCTCATCGTGCTCGCCATCGGCGCGGCCATCGGCGGCTGGCAGGGCACCATCTTCGCCACCCTCGGCGTGCCCGCGTTCGTGGTGACCCTCGCGGGCAACATCGGATGGCAAGGGCTGCAACTTTGGCTGCTCGCTCCACAAGGGACGATCAACCTGCCGTACACCGGTTTCATCGCCGACCTCACCCACACCAACCTGAGCGAGCCCATGGGCTGGGTGGTCGGGGTACTGGTCGTGGCGCTCTACGCCGCGGCGGTCATCCTCGACCGCGTCAAGCGGGCAAGGGCCGGCCTGCCTGGAACGCCTATACGCCAAGCGATCCTGCGCATCGCCGGGCTTGCCGTGATCGTCGGTGTCTCGGTGTGGGTTTTGAATTCATGGCAGGGGGTACCGGTTGCGCTGCTCATCTTCGTCGGGATCGTCGCCGTGATGGACCTGATCCTGCGCCGGACCCGCTACGGTCGTAACATCTTCGCCGTCGGCGGCAACGCCGAGGCCGCCCGCCGCGCCGGCATCAACATCACGGCGATCCGGATCTCCGTCTTTGCCCTCGCGTCACTGCTCGCCGCCCTCGGCGGCATCCTGACCGCGTCGCGCGGCTTCGCCGCCGGCCAGTCGACCGGCGCCGGCGACACCCTGCTCGTCGCGATCGCCGCGGCGGTCATCGGCGGCGTCAGCCTGTTCGGTGGGCGCGGAAGCACCTATGGCGCGTTGCTCGGAAGCGTGGTGCTCGGCTCCATCACCTCCGGCATGTTCCTGCTGCAACTCGAATCCTCTATCCGGTACATGATTACCGCCGCCGTGCTCCTGGCCGCGGTCATCCTCGACGCCCTGTCGCGCAGGGGCCGCCGCTCGTCCGGCCGCGAATAGCCGCCGGCTAGCTGTACCCGATCGCGCAGCCCCAGTTTGGAGAGGATCCGGCCGACCTGGGTGTTCACGGTCGCCTCCGTCACCGTCAGCACGGAGGCGATCTCCACATTGGACTGTCCGCGCGCCACCTCGACGGGAAGATACTTGGTGAACGGGTCGATCAGCCGCATGAGGAGCAACGGCCACACCTTGCGCGTCATCGCGGACAAGCTGACCAGCGACAACGTGCCGACCGCCCACAGCGGCCCCAGATGGCAAGGTTCGACCGTGAAGGGAATACTCCGCCGTTCCGGTGGCCGATACAGGGCCTGGTCCTGTTAGGCCATCACAGACGATCTCAGGGCCATCTATGCAACGGAGTCCACCGCGCGCTGCGTGGCGATGAGGTCTGGGATCTGATCCGTTACGCCACACGCGGTTGCCCAGGTGCGCAGATCTTCATCGGACGGCACCTGGACACCATGCTCGATCTTGCTCACGCGGGTGAAGTGCTGCCCCGTGGCAGCAGCCAGCGCCCGACCGGAGAGTCCCGCATCTTTCCGCAACTCTCGCAGCCGGACGCCAAGCGCTCGCTGGGCCTGTTTGGCCGAGCTAGACGGGATGGTAGTCACGATGAGGGATCGCGAACTGCCACACCGCTTCGAACGCCGACCGGCAGAGCTTGACGTCGGCCGGCTCGGTCGAGGTCACCCGATCCATCGCGAGGCCGCTGCCCGCGTAGATCAGGAACACCACCAGGCGGTCATCGAACAGATAGAAATCGTTGCCAGGCATAGCGACCGAAGACACCAGCCGCCTCGGCACCCAGCGGATGTCTTCGCCAGCGTCCACCATGGGCTGGGCGATGCTGTGTGACCACCGCTGGTAATCGCTAAGCGGCTCTGAGATGACCCGTGCGCGCCGAACAGACCGCCCGGCGTCTACATGCCCCCGCACGGTCGTACACCAATCCTGGAGCCATTCCAGGTCGTCCGGCACGCCAGCAGCCCACATCGCCATGTACGGAAGCTCGATCGCGGTTCCGTAGGCATCCCGCGTTTCGAGGTGGATCGACTCCCGATCAAACCGGCGCAAGAGCTGGTCGAACTCCTTCTCAGTTATCGAGGCCACTGTCCTCCTGCCTGAGGAACGGGAGCATCCTGTCGGGGATCTCCACAACCGTGTCCCCCTCGGGAATGCTCATCTGGGCAAGCGCGTCTGGGTCATCAACGACCCATCCTTGCACCAGCCAGCTACCCTGTCCGTGCGGTACACGGTAGGCGATCCGGACGGGTTCGAGTCCGGATCCTTGCCGATGAAGGTTAGGCGCGTGATCGTCTCACCAATCGAACGACGACTGACCACACCCCGAAGAGGACAGGGCGAATGGTCCTCTCCGGGGTGTGGTGCTTAGAAGGGCAGCACGGCGATATCACGCTCCCGGAAGCCAGCGGTCGGAGTCCCTGCGCCGAGCGCACCCGCGAGCGTGCCGCCAATGGGGACTGTGTATCGCTCGCGGCGCAATGCATCGGCACCGGGCTGACGGCCAGCCTTGGTTGGCATGGTGGGGTATTCCTATACCCTCGAGCGTCCACGCGGGCGGGGTCAGGTATGACCACTCGCCTCGCCTCGCCATCGGTCCGTGTCGTGCTTATGGCCTCTGTGTCCGGAGGTATCGTGACGGCTCATGACCGACTCGCCGAGTTACTCGATTTCCGTGCGCTTGCGCCGGGTCACCGCCGAAGAGGGTTTCGTCAGCGTTCCGGTGACCGAGGCTGTCATGCGAGCCGAGCCCGAACCGGATGGCAGCTTTCGCTTGGACACCAAGAAGTTGTTCGCCGAGGCTGTCCGGCTGGGAGCCGATGCGGCGTGGCAGGTGGAGTCGCGCGAGATCGAGGTCCATCCAATCCAGACGGCGCCGGGCTGGATGCCCGAGGCCGGTCGGTAGGCCGACTGCCCGGGACGGCCGAGGTGTAGCATCCTGACCGGCACCAACATCGCAGCCGTGCCCAGTCTAGGGAGGGGATCGACATGTTTACCGATTCTGACCAACGTGACGTCACCGTTTGTGGTCAGCGTGAACATGCCGAGCCGGCCGGGTAGCCCGGACGCTGAGGCCGCCTGTCGACGGCTTGGTTTTCGCGCGCTGACCGACTTTCAGAAATTGGGAGATCATGGCGCTCGAAGCCGAACGTAAGAAAGCGATCATGGACGAGTACTCCACGTTCCCGGGTGACACCGGGTCGCCGGAGGTCCAGATCGCGTTGCTGACCCACCGGATCGCCGACATCACCGCCCATCTGCGCACGCACGAGCTGGATCACCACAGCCGGCGCGGACTGCAGATGCTCAACGGTCGCCGTCGGCGGCTGCTCAACTACCTGCGCAAGACTGACGTCTCTCGTTATAGGACGCTCATCGCACGTCTCGGGCTGCGCCGGTAGTGCTTGAGGGTCGGGGATGCGCACAACCCGCGCATCTCCGACTCCATTGACTTTCGGTCAGGTCCGAAATAGGGTCCCGCCTATGCTTCGCGACCTAAGCCGCTCGATGGCTATAGCACTATTCGTTGCGACCGCGGCGATCGCGGTCGCGGGTGAGGTGACACCGGCCGAACCGGCCAGGGCCGCAGGCCCGTACCCGAAGTCGATCGATCTGGGACGGCCGCCGGTCAAGGGGGTGACCGCGGCGGGCGGGGAGACCGCGCGGATGGCCGACGGCACCTACCGGACGTGGATGGTGGTGAGCGGGACGACGACCGAGGCCGACCCGGCCTACCTCGCCGAGGTGGACCCGTTCACGGGACGGATGCTCAACTCGTACCGCATGTCCACGGCGGGCGGCGGCTGGGGTGTCGCGATCAGCCCGGACGGCCAGTTCGTGTATGCGATGACTTACGGGCAGGGGCACGCGTACCGGTTGAAGTACACGAGCCCGCGCACGTTCACCGACCTCGGCGCGCCGACCGCGGACACCAGTTTCCTGTGGGAGGGCGACACCGACGACCAGGGCAACCTGTGGATCGGTACGTTCCAAGGCTTTTCCTCCGCCAAGACGCCCGGTTTGCTTGCCAGCTGGAAGCCGGGGACCGGCTGGACCAACCATGGCGGATACGGCCTGCCGTACGAGTATGTGCGGTCGGTGGAGTACGCACGGGGCCAGGTCTATGTGGGTCTCGGGCAGCAGACGGCGTTCTACCGCCACGATCCGGCGACGGGCAGCGACGTCCGGATCCCGCTGCCGCCGGGTGTGCCGACCGACATGTACACGTACCAGCTCGACGACGCGGGTGACTACCTGTACGTCTACTTCTCCGGCGGCACGTCACCGTCGCGGGCTTGGATCTACAACCTCGTTACCCAGCAATGGGTTCGGGAGCTGCCGGGCTACGGCGGCCCGACGGTGTCGAGCGAGGGCGCGGACGGCCTGGTGTACATGGTCATGTCCGGTGAGCTTGTCGGCTATGACGCGGACACGAACACGGTCACGCACACCGGGTTCACCGCCGACGGTCAGCTCGGCGCGGCAAAGGGTATCCAGCGGGTGGTGGATCCGGCGACGGGTCACGAGATGGTGGTGACCGGGCAGGTCACCGGCGCGATCGCGCGCTACGACCTGGTGACCGGCCAGGGCTCCTACACCACCTGGGACGCGGTGGGCCTGACCCCGACGCTGACTCCCTTGCGCTCACTCGCGATCGGCCCCAACGGCTGGGCCTATCTGGGCGGGTATTTCGCCGGTGGGTTCGCCGGTTACGACCCTGACGCCGAGCGCTGGCACGAGTATCCGTTCCCGCACCAGATCGAGGGGATGGTGACTCACGGCCGCAAGCTGTATCTGGGTGTGTATCCGAACAGTTCGGTGTGGGAGTTCGATCCGGCGTTGCCTTTCCAGACCGGGGTGAATCCGCGCAGGCTGTTCGACCTTCGCACGCAGGGCCAGGAACGGCCGTGGACGTTGATTTCCGCCGGGCAGTATCTGGCGATCGGCTCGAGTCCCAAGAACTCCAAGGCCGATGGCGCCGGCGCGGTGACACTTTACAATCCGGCCGATGGTTCGCATCGCGTGTTCACCGGGATCGCCGGCGCCGGTGAGATCGGTGCGCTTGCCTACAGCAACGGAATCCTTTACGGCGGCTCGATGAACTGTTGCACCGCGGCAACTCCCAGCGACGGCAAGCTTTTCGCGCTTAATGTGACCACCGGCGCGAAGCTTTGGGAGACCGTCCCGCTGGCGGGGGAGCGCGGCGTGAACGGGCTCGCCTTCGGCACCGACCCGAATGTCATTGTCGGCGTCACCGCCGGGAGAGCGTTCCGCTACAACGTAAGCACCCGCCAGTTGCTCAGCAGCGCGACGGTCCAGTCGTACAACTGGGCCGGCGTTCGCAACTTCAATCCTCGCGCGGTGAATCTGGTCTTCGACCCGATCGACGGTCACATGTACGGTACCGCGGTCGGCCGGTTCCTCAAGCTGAACCCGACTACCCTGGCCAACGCCGCCCCGGCCGGTTGGGTCGGTGGATTCTTCGCCGCGGCCAATACCGGCCGCAAATTCGCCACCCAGTCCGTGGGCGGCCAGAATCACCTCGTCATGTCCCAGTGGTACGGCCGCCCGGCGGGCACGGCAATGCTTTACGGCAGCGGCGGCAGCGCCAGCATCTACCGCTGGAAGTCGACGGAGACCGCCCTGCAACTCGGCACCGGATGGCAGCAGGCCACCGGGTACGACCTGGCCAGTGTCGGTGACCGGATGATCGCCGGCGACTTCACCTGCGACGGTGTCGACGATATCGCCGCGGGATACGACACCGGCGGGGCGTTGCGCCTCGATGTCTGGGACGGCAAGGCCACCACGTCCGGGCCTCAGACCTGGGGCACGGCCGCGATTGCGCCCGAGGCCGTCGGCGCCAGGATGACCGCCGGTGACTTCGACGGGAATGGTTGCACGGACATAGCATTTTTAGAGGCATCAGGGGGTACCGCCGGAGCCCGCATCCATCGGTTCATGTCCAACGGATCGACGTTCACCAAGACGACGTCGGGGGATTGGAGCACCGACACCGGTTACGACACGACCAAGGTGGCGGGACGGTTCGCCGCCGGCGATGTGGACCGCGACGGCCGCGACGACATCATCACCGCTTATGACTATGGCACCTTCTTCCGGTACCACATATGGAAAGGCGCAACCCTCTACAGTGGACCGTCCGGGTGGTACCAGTCAGGCGCCTTCTCGCTGAGCAACGTCGGGGACCGGATGGTCGTCGGTGACTTCGACGGCGACGGCGATGACGAGCCGGCGATGTTCTACGACTACAACGGCAGCCACGCCCGCCTGTTCCGCTGGGCCGCGAGCGGGAGCACGTTCGTGCTCGCCACCCCTGATTGGGAGGTCACCTCCGGCTACGCGCTCGCCATGGTGGGCGACCGGATGTCGGTGGGCGACGTCAACGACGACGGCCGCGACGACGTTGTCGTGGCCTACGACTACGGGTCGGACTTCCGCAATCACGTCTGGCTCAGCGGCTGGTCCTATACCGGGCCGGCCGGCTGGTACGACTCGGGTCCGTTCGACCTCGCCCTTGTCAACGGGCGCATGGTGATGGGCGTCTGGTAGCGGCGCCGGCCTAGAAACGCTGGGCCAGCTCGTCGAAGGCGGCGCTGACACTGTCGTCAACGTCGTGGTCGTCGGGCTGGCCCGCGTTCCACTCCACGATCTCCCGCACACCCACGGCGAAGGGGATTGTCGCCTGGAACCCCGGCACGACCGCCTTCACCTTGCTGTTGTCGAAGACCATCGAGTGGGCCTTGTCGCCGAGCAGGCCCGGACCGAAGTGCGGCAGCACTTGCGCGATGACGTGGGACGGCACGTGGACCAGATGGGGTTCCACACCCAGCGCGGCGGCGAACATCGCGTAAATCTGGTTCCAGCTGAGCACCTCGTCGCTGGTGATGTGAAAGCTGTCCCCGACCGCCAGCGGGTTGCCCAGCAGGCCGGTGAATGCCGTCGCGAAGTCGCGGTGGTGGGTCAGCACCCACAGCGACGTCCCGTCGCCGTGGACCACGACCGGCAGGCCCTTGCGCATCCGTTGCAGCGCGGTCCGGCCGCCGACCAGCGGGACCGAGGTGCGGGCATAGGTGTGCGAGGGCCGCACGATCGTCATCGGGAAGCCGGTCTCGCGGTACGCCCGGACCAGCTCGTCCTCGCAGGCGATTTTGTTGCGGGAGTAGTCCCATTCGGGGTTGCGCAGGGGTGTCGACTCGACGACCGGCAGTCGCAGCGGCGGTGTCTGGTACGCCGACGCCGAGCTGATGAAGATGTACTGGCCGGTGACTCCGGTGAACAGCTCCAGGTCGGTGCGGACGTGCTCGGGCGTGAACGCGATGAAGTCGGCCACGACGTCGAAAGTCTGCCCGCCGAGCGCTTCGCGAACCGCGTTCGCGTCACGGACATCGGCCCTGATCAGTTTTACCTCCGGTGGCGGCGGCCACGACTCGCTTGCTCCACGATTCAGGACGGTGAGGTCGAAACCCTTGTGCACGGCCGCTTCGACGCACGCCGAACTGATTGTCCCTGTCCCCCCGATGAAAAGCACGCGCAATGCCGGCATGGCCCTAGTCTAGGGCTTCCCGGATGCCGCCTGGACCGGACGAGCGATCTCCTGATGCGCGCGTCACGTGATGGCGCGCAGTGTCTGATCGTCGCAGTAGGTCAGGATCACGCCGACGGTGCTGGAGGCCAGCGCCCGGTTGGCGTTGGACGCTGGAGTCACGGTGTCCTCGACGTACACGTATCCGCGGGTCCCGCCGCAGACCCAGTGGGTGCTGCCGTCAACGCAGAACGAGCTCGAATCACCGTCGGCAGCGGGGTTGTCGTATTGCGCCTTGAGGCCCTCGAACCGTTCGGCGGCGCGGGTCGCGGCCTCGTCCTTGGTGCGATACAGCTCGATGAACGCCACGGCCAGCTGGTCCTCCGCGTAGGCGGTGAACACGATGTCGACCTTGAGCGTGGCGACGGCCTTGGCCGCGCCGGCGTCGGCGATCCTGGTGTCGCCGATGGCGCCGGCCTTCAGCGGATACGGTAGGTCCGGGATCGGGCCGCCTCGCAGCAGCACGCCGAGGTAGTTGACGTTGACCGCGCGCTCAGGGCGCACCGCCGGCTCTTCGGCCTTGTCGTTGACGAACATCGGGAGCACTCCGGCCGCGCCGACAAAAGTGGCGGCGATGAAGCCGCCCCGGGCCCGCCATCCGGCCGGGACGAGAATCACGACCGTGGTTACCGCCGCGCAGGCCAGCGCCAGCGCGACCAGCCGCCACACCCGCGACTCGATGCCGACCGCGAGAAAGACGATCAGCGTCACGGCGATGGCCGTGAACAGCAGGATTCCGGCCAGGCGCAGCGCTGGGCGGGGCGCCCGGGGCGGCCGGGCGTGGGACACCCTAGGTGGTGTGATGCCCGGGATGGATTGAGCATGATGGGATCCTAGAGGGACGGCGCGACCGTGCCGAGTGCCGACTTGATGATCACATGTCGCGTCCTTGGAAGAGCATGGTGCGGACACGCTTGCGGTCGACCTTTCCGACCGAGGTGAGCGGGATCGCCGCCAGGACCCGGATCTCGCGCGGGTACTTCATCGGGGACAGGTTGGCCTTGGCGTGGGCGAACAGGTCGTCGACGGTGGCGGTGGCGGTGGGGTGCAGGGCGACGAAGGCGACGACCTCCTCGCCGAGGCGTTCGTCGGGGCGGCCGACGACGGCGGCCCCGGCGACGGCGGGGTGGGCCAGCAGGACGTCCTCGATGTCGCGGGGAAAGACGTTGTGGCCGCCGCGGATGATGAGATCCTTCTTTCTGTCCACTATGGACAGGTAGCCGTCGGCGTCGACGTGGCCGATGTCGCCGGTGGCGAACCAGTCGCCGCGGCCGACCGGCTCGCCGTGGAGGTAGCCGGACATCACGTTGGGGCCCCGCACCACGATCTCGCCGTCCTCACCGGGCGGCAGGTCCGCCCCGCCGGCGGAGACGATGCGCAACTCCATGCCGGGCACGGGTTTGCCGACCGTGCCGAGGCGCCGCTGCCCGGGGGCGGTGGTGGAGATGATGCCGGCGGTCTCGGTGCAGCCATAGCCTTCGCGGACGGTCGCCGAGGGTACCCGCCGCTCGAACTCCCGCACGAGGGTGGGGGACAGCGGCGCCGCGCCGGACGCGACGTACTTCAGCGAGGAGAGGTCGTAGGACTCCAGTGGCTGAGCCAGCAGCATCGCCAGCATCGACGGTACGACCGCGGCCGCTTGTGCACGGTGCTGCGCGGCGAGTGCGAGCCAGCCGGCCGGGTCGAACCAGCGTTGCAGCACGGTGACCGGGGCCTGGCCGGCCTCGGCGTGCATGCCGCCGACGGTGACGAGGATGCCGTAGGAGTGGGCAAGCGGCAGGGCGAGGACGCCGCGGTTGATCCCGGGCTCATGGCTGGTTCTGCGGGCCGCGCCGCCGCCCGCGATGAGCTGCTCGTGGGTGAGCTTGACGCCCTTGCTGCGGCCGGTGGTGCCGCCGGTGTAGAGCAGGGCGGCGAGGTCGTCGGGGCGGCGGTCGACGAGGGGATGCTCGCCGCCGTCGGCGTCCAGCTCCGACGGGTCCAGGACGGGGATGCTGACACCGGCCAGTTTGGGCCGAAGCGATGGGCTGGCGATCACCGCCACGGCACCGGAGTCGTCGATGATGTGGCGGACCTCGGGCGGCGTCAGCAGGAACATGGCCGGGGTGACGACCGCGCCCAGGCGCCACAACGCGTGGTAGGCGATGGTGACTTCGGGGCAGTTGGCCATCATCACCACAACCCGTGAACCCGGCGTGACTCCGGCGCCCTTCAGTGCTGTGGCCGCGCGCCTTGCGCGGGCGTGCAACTCGGCGGAGCTGTACCAGGTACCCCCAAAAAAGAGTGACGGGTAATCGCCAAGCCGGTCCAAAGCCTGCTCTGCCAGGCGGCCGAGGTGCGCCGATCCATCCATGGCTGTTACGGTACGGCTGTGTCTGACGGGCCGCACGTCTGGAAAACACTGGGATTCCGCCGCAGGTCACTGGAGTCGGGGAAGTCCATTGTGGAGTGGGATGCGCCCGATGACTACAGCTTCCCGACCGCCGACGGCCGGCTGATCCAGGGTGGGCTGGTCACGGCGGTGCTCGACTCGGCGATGGGTGGCGCCTGCTGGTCGCTGCTCGAGGACGAGGAGACGTTCCTGACCGCCGACCTGCGGGTGGAGTTCTTGCGCCCCACCCGTCCCGGGCTGCTGACCGCGCACGGGAACGTGGTGCGGCGGACCCGGCGGGTGGTCTTCTGCGCGGCCGAGCTGCTCGACGCGGACGGGGTGCTGACCGCGGCGAGCCGGTGCACGCAGGTGATCCTGCCGGCGAACGGGCCGGCCGGGCGGTACAGGACGCTAGAGGAGCGCCAGAAGCTTTTCGGCGACGGCTGACGCGCCGCGCTCCGACATGAGGATGGTGTAGTGGTTGACGCCCTTCACCTTTTCCGGGTTGAGGCTCGCCGGCACGGTGGACTCGTTGTACAGACCCGCCGGCTCGTCGAGCATCCCGCGCTCGGCCCACAGCATGCTTGCGGGGCAAGCGATTTGCCTGAACGCCGTGGTCGTCAGCTCGTTGACGAGGGTGTCGTGCCCGTCGGCGCGGATCGCCTCGGGGTTGCACGACGAGCGTTCGCCATCGAGGTCCCGCAGCGCGTACGCCTCCACCCAGGGGGACCACTGCGCGCGCAGCGCCGGATGCGCCCGCCAGAAGTCCAGATAGGACTCTGGCGTGGGGAACGTCATCTGCAGGCGCCGCAGGGCCGGGCCGATGACCGCTTCCAGGATCGCATCGATGTCCCCACCTTGCGGCACCGATGCGAAGGACACCCCGCCGTCGACGAGCAGCACCCCGGCCACCCGCGTCGGGTGCCGCACCGCCGCCACGGCCGCGACGAAACCACCCATCGAGTGTCCGACGAGCACCGCCTTGGGCTGCCCGAGGTGGTCAAGCAGAGCCACGATGTCGTCGGCGTGTGTGGCGAGGCCATAGGGTCCACCCACCTTGCCGCTGCCCGCCCGGCCGCGCAGATCCGGGGCGACCAGCTGGACCCTCCCGGCGAGGGTCTGGCTGAGCGGGCCGAAGGACAAGGCGTTGGCGGTGATGCCGTGGACCGCGATGACGGCGGGGCCGACCCCCGGCCAGCGGCAAACGCGCAGGTTGCCGCCTGTCACGGGGAGGTCGAACTCTTCGGGGTGCATGGTGTAAGAACGTAGGGCATGACGGTGCCGGGCCGCGATGGGTCCTGCGGCCACATGCACCGGCGGCCTGTTGTGGGGTTGACCCACATGGCCGCCTGTGGTGGGCGTCTCTAGCGTTTCCGGCATGAAACGTCGGCTGATCATCATCGCCGTGGCGCTCGTGGCGGGTGCCTGCAGCAGCCCGCAGGACGCGGCGGCGCCTCAGGAGGGCGCGCCGGTCAAGGTGGGCCTGGTCTACTCACAGACCGGAGCACTGGCGAGCTACGGCAAGCAGTACATAGACAGCTTCAAGGCGGGTCTTTCCTTTGCCACCGGGGGTACCGGGAAAGCCGGCAACCGCGCGATAGAAGTCATCGAGTCCGACGACGCCGGCGACCCGGCAAAGGCGGTCTCGGCGGTCAAGGACCTGGTCGGCCAGGGCGCCAAAATCCTCGCCGGATCCACCTCTTCGGGCGTGGCCCTGCAGGTCGCCCCGGTCGCGGCGCAGAACAAGGTGCTGTTCGTCTCCGGCCCGGCCGCGACCGACGCCATCACCGGCATCAACCGCTACACCTTCCGGTCGGGGCGCCAGTCGTACCAGGATGTGCTGGCGGCCAAGTCTTTCATCGACTCGCCCGCGGGCAAGAGCGTGCTCGTCTTCGCGCAGGACAGCGCGTTCGGCAAGGCCAACGTCGACGCGGTGACCGCGGTCATCGGCGGGGCCGGTGCCAAGGTGAGCCTGCTGCTGGTTCCGGCGAGCGCGACCGAGTTCACCCCGTTCGCCAGCCAGGTCAAGACGGCAAAGCCGGACCTGCTGTTCGTGGCGTGGGCGGGCACCACCGCCAGCGCCATGTGGCAAGCCCTTGACCAGCAAGGGGTTCTGGCCACGACCAAGGTGGTCACCGGACTGGACCAGAAGGCCTCGTACCCGACATTCGGTGCGGCCGGGGACAAGGTGTCGTTCCTGTCGCACTACTTCGAGGGCGCCACCGACAACGCCATCACCAAGGCGGCGGCCGGGAGCGTCGGCGGCGGGCTCGACATCTTCTCACCGGACGGCTTCACCGCCGCGCAGATGATCGTGCAGGCGGTCAAGCAGGGCGGCGACGACGTCGAGAAGATGATTGCCGCGCTTGAGGGGTGGAGCTTCGACGGGATGAAGGGCAAGATGACCATCCGAAAGGATGATCACGCCATGCTCCAGCCGATGTTCCAGGTCAAGCTCACCGCCGGCAAGCCGCAACTGCTCAAGGCGCTCGCGCCGGAAGACGTAAGCCCGCCCGCCGTGGCGATGAAGTCGTGAAATGCCGGTACTGAGCACCCACGACCTGACGTGGCGCATAGGCGGGGTTCCGATCGTCGACGGGGTTTCCATCGAGCTTGAGCCCGGCGAGTTCCTCGGCGTGATCGGCCCCAACGGCGCCGGCAAGACGTCACTGTTCAACCTCATCTCAGGTCTGAACCCGGCCACAGCGGGCCGGGTTCAGCTCCTGGGCAACGACATCACCGGCCTGCCGCCGCACCGGCGGGCACGCCTGGGCCTGGGGCGCACGTTCCAGTCCTCGTCGGTGTTCGGCTCGCTGAGCGTCCGGGAGAACGTGGCGCTCGCGGCGCAGGCCCGGTCAGGTGGCTCGGGTTCGCTGTGGCGCAAGGCTTCCGGGTACGGCAAGGCGGACGAGTGCCTGTCCGTCGTAGGGCTGTCCGGGCGGGCCGGGGCGAAGGCCGCGACGCTCGCGCACGGCGAGAAGCGCAAGCTGGAGATCGCGCTGCTGCTCGCCGGTGAACCGAAGGTGCTGCTGCTCGACGAGCCTATGGCCGGGGTGGCCACCGAGGACATCCCGGGCCTGATCGAGGTGATCCGGCGGGTGCTGTCCGCCGACAGCCGTTCGATCCTGATGGTGGAGCACCACATGGACGTGATCCTTGAGCTTGCCGACCGGCTGGCCGTGATGCACCACGGCGCGCTGCTGGCGGTCGGCACCCCGGCCGAGGTGATGGCGAACTCCGCGGTCCAGGAGGCGTACTTGGGGGAATCGCTGTGAGTGTTCTCAAAGTCGCTGACCTTAGGGTCAGCCTCGGCGGGCTGGACATCCTGCACGGCGTCTCGTTCGAGGTTGCCCCGACCGGGGTCACGGCGCTGCTGGGGCGCAACGGCGCGGGCAAGACCACGACGCTGCGGGCGGTCATGGGACTGGCACCGGCGTCGGGCGCGGTCTCGCTCGACGGCGTGCCGCTGTCCGGTGTCCCGACGTTCAAGAGAGTCCAAAGAGGACTCGGGTATGTGCCCGAGGACCGGTGTGTCTTCGCCGGGCTGACGGTGGCGGAGAATCTGAGGCTTGCCGCAAGGGGCGACTCGAACTATGACCTGGTTTTCGGGCTGTTTCCGGAGCTGAGCAAGCGGGCCGGGCAGAAGGCGGGATCACTCTCGGGCGGGCAGCAGCAGATGCTGTCGCTGGGCCGGGTGCTGCTCAACGACAACCGGCTGCTGGTCATCGACGAACCGACGAAAGGCTTGGCGCCCAAGGTGGTCGGCGAGGTGGCGGCGGCGCTGGAGCGGGTGGCCGCGACCGTCCCGGTCCTGCTGGTCGAGCAAAACCTTGCGGTGGTGCGGCGGCTCGCGGCCGGAGCGGTCGTGCTCTCCGGAGGCCGAGCCAGGTGGTCCGGCGAGGCCACAGCGCTGCTGGAGGACGCGGCGCTGACCAAATCGCTGCTGGGAGTGGGGCACTGATGTCGACGATCGTGTTGCTGGGGGTGACCGGGCTGGGGCTGGCCGCGCTGTACTTCCTTGTGGCATCGGGGCTTTCGCTCGTGTTCGGCCTGGCCGACGTGCTCAACTTCGCCCACGGGCTGTTCCTGTCGGTGGGTGCCTATGCCACCTGGCTCGCCGCCGACCACCTGCCGATCGAGCTTGCCATCGCGGTGGGTGTGGCGGTCGGTGCGCTGTCAGCGGTGCTCGTCGAGCTTGTCATGATCCGGCCGCTTTACACGCGTACCATCGAACAGGTTTTGGTCACCGTGGGCTTGTCAATGGCCGGTGTCGCGCTGTTGCAGGCGGTCTTCGGCGCCGACCCGAGGCCGTTCCCGCGCCCGCGCTGGGCCGGCGGCGTGGTGGATGTCTTCGGCGCCATCATCCCGGTCGACCGGTTCGTGCTCATCGGTTCGGCGATCGCGGTGTTCGCCGGGCTGATGGCGTTCCTGCGCTGGACGCGTTACGGCCTGATCGTGCGGGCGGGCGTGGAGAACAGGGAGATGGTGACCGCGCTCGGCATCGATGTGCGCAAGGCGTTCACGCTGGTGTTCGCCATCGGCGGCGCGGCGGCGGCGCTGGCCGGAGCGCTGGCGGGCATCCACTTCACCACGGTGTCACCGGCCACGGGTGGGTCGCTGCTGATATTCGCGTTCATCGTCGTCGTCATCGGCGGCATGGGTTCGGTACCCGGATCGGCGCTCGCGGCCGTCGCGGTCGGGCTGCTGCAGCAGTTCGTGAACTACTACGGCACGGCGGGCGCCGGCGACATCTGCGTGGTGGCGCTGCTCGCGATCGTCCTGCTGGTACGGCCGAAAGGACTGGCGGCCACATGAAGCGTTTCCTCCCCGCGGGAGTCCTGATTCTCCTGGCGTTCTTGCCGTACGGCAGCATGTTCAACGACCCGGGCACGCTCAACCTGCTGGCCCTGTGCCTCATCTTCGCGGGCCTCGCCTCAGGCTACGACCTGCTGTTCGGGCGGTCAGGGCTGCTGTCGTTCGGGCACGCCCTGTACTTCGCCGTCGGGGCGTACGGCACCGCGATCCTTGTGTCCCACGGGGTTTCGCTGGCGGTGGCGATGGTGCTGGCGGTGGTGTCCGGGGTGGTGGTCGCCGTCGCGCTCGGCGCGATCGCCCTGCGCGTGGACGGCATCGCCTTCTCCATGGTGACGCTGGCCTTCGCCCAGGTGGGCGCGATCCTCGTGGCGCGCGACCCGGGCGGGCTGACCGGGGGAGAGGAGGGGCTGGCCCTGAGCAAGGGGGTGCCCGGCTTCCTGCTCGGGGTGCAGAACACGGTCAACCTGTACTGGATCGCGCTTGCCTACCTGGTGATCGTGCTGGCGGTGCTGAGCCGGGTCTACCGCTCGCCCGCCGGGCGGGTGCTGGCCGGGGTGCGCGACGACGCCAGGCGGATCGGGGTGCTGGGCCTGAACCCGTACCGCTACAAGGTGACGGCGTTCACCGTCTCCGGGGGTCTCGCGGCGCTTGGGGGTACCGTGTACGTGCTCGTCACCGGCGGCGCGGCGACCCACGTGACCAGTGCCGACTTCACACTGATGATCCTGGTGATGGTGGTCCTTGGCGGGCCGGGCACAAGGTACGGCCCGGCGGTGGGCGGCGCCGTCTTCGCGTTCCTCGACCATCAGCTGACCGGGTTCGCCGACGACCTTCCCGGGCCGCTGTCCCAGCCGCTGTTCATCCTCGGGACCATCTTCATCCTGGCGGTTTACTTCTTCCCGGGCGGGCTGGCCCATGTGACGGCGCTCAGAAGTGTGTTGCCGAGACATTTCCGGCGGGTGGGCTGAGCCCTACCTTTCGGGCATGAGATCCATACTTCTAACTGTCCTCTTAGGAGTGTCCCTGTTGGTCGCTGTCCCGGCGCGGGCGGCGACGCTGAACCAGGTGAGCGGGTTCGGCTCCAACCCGGGCAACCTGGCGATGTACCACTACAAGCCCGACGGCCTGGCCAACGGGCACGCCGTGGTGGTGCTGCTGCACGGCTGCACCCAGAACGCGAGCGGCTACTTCGCCAACTCCGGCTGGCGCAAGTTCGCCGACCAGCACGGGTTCGCGTTGGTGCTGCCGCAGCAAAGCTCCGCGAACAACGCACTGAGTTGCTTCAACTGGTTCCAGGCCGGTGACACGGCGCGCGGTCAGGGCGAGGCTCTGTCCATCCGCAACATGGCCGCGTACGCGGTGTCGAACCTTGGCGCCTCGGCTTCGAAGGTCTTCGTCAGCGGCCTGTCCGCGGGCGGCGCGATGACCTCGGTCATGCTCGCTACCTATCCCGATGTGTTCAAGGCCGGGTCGATCGCGGCCGGGCTGGCGTACAAGTGCACGACGGTCTGCCAGACGTTGCCGCCGGACCGGAGCCCGCAACAGTGGGGCGACCTGGTGCGCGGTGCGTTCTCCGGTTACGGCGGCCCGTACCCGCGGGTGGCGATCTGGCAGGGCACCTCGGACTCGACGGTCGTCCCGGCGAACGCGACCGAACTGCGCGACCAGTGGACGAATGTGCGCGGGGTGTCGCAGACGCCGACCTCGACGTCGTCACTGCCGGGCGGGGCGTCGCTGGAGGTGTACGGCGCCAATAACGACGTGCGCGTCCATCGCATCAGCGGGATGGGTCACGGCCTGCCGGTCGACCCGGGCACCGGCTCGACCCAGTGCGGCACGGCGGCGGCGTACTTCCTCGACACGCTGTGCTCGGCCTACCACGACACCGTCTTCTTTGGACTCGCGACCGCGACCATCCCGCCGCCTTCGTCAAGTCCGTCCCCGACTTGCGTAACCGCAAGCAATTATCAGCACACCGTGGCGGGCCGCGCCTACCACTCCCTGGGCTACACGTACGCCAACGGATCGAACCAGAACATGGGTCTGTGGAACACTTTCACGACCACCTCGCTGAAGCAGACCGGCCCCGACCACTGGGTCATCGGCTGCAGTTGACGGTGAATTGATGGTCGGCTGGCTGGCGCTTTGCGCCGGGCCGGCCGACACTGCCGGGCATGGATGACAAGACATTCCTTGACCGGCGTGCGCTCCTGCACGGCTCGGCGGCCGTGTCCGCGGCGGTCGCCCTCGGCCTGACCGACACCGGGGAAGCGCAGGCCGCCGCCGTGGCACCGGCGACCGTGCAGGAAGCGCAGGCTGCCGCCGTGGCACCGGCGAGCGTGCAGGACGTGCAGGATTTGCGTTACACGGCAACCAATACGACCTACGGGACGGCCGCTGTCGAGCCGGACCGCTATGTGCACTGCGAGGTGGTGTTCGTCGCGCCCGAGTCCGGACGGGTGATCGTCCACTGGTCGGGGGCGCTGCGCAACCTGTCCGCTGCCGAAACCCCGGTGGCGTACCTGAGCCCGGAGGTGCGCTCCGGTGCGACACCCGGGTCGGGCGGCGTCGTCCTGCCCGCGCACGACGCCCGCACCGTCCGCTGCAACTTCGCCGGCGCCGCGCAGACCATCCGGGCCGGCGCGTCGCACCTGCTGTCGGGGCTGACCCCGGGCGAAAGCTACAACGCGCGGATCCTGCACCGCGTCACGTCGAGCACCGGCGAGTTCTTCTACCGCAGCCTGATTGTGACCCCCACCTCATGAGCGTTGTGCATGCGTGGGTGGGCGCGACGACCCCATCCTCGGCCACCGTGGTCACCAAGGTCACCGGATCCTCGGTCCGCTTGGCGGTTTCGGAAAGCGCCGGCCTGACCTCGCCCGTCTACTTCGGACCCGTCAGCCCGAACGCGCAGGGCATCGCCCGCGTCACCGCGACCGGGCTCGCACACAGCGGCCGCTACCACTTCGCGGTCGAGGACAGCGGTGTGCTCGATTCGGCGTTCCGGGGCCAGTTCCGCACCCATCCGCCGGCGGGCCAGCCCGCGTCCTTCACCATCGGCCTGGCCAGCTGCGCCGGTGGCACCCCGGACTTTCCGGGGGTGGGCAGCGTGCTCGCGCCCGGCCGGCTGAGCAACTCCACGGTCTTCGACACCATCCGGGCCAAAGCGGTCGCCGAGAACTGGCTGCTGTTCATCCACGCCGGGGACCGGCATTACTACGACATCGGCAGCGAGGTCCACGTCCCGGGCTTCAGCCTGACCACCTACCGGCGCGCGTACGACGATGTGATGGCGCAGCCCAGACAGCATGCGTTGTACCGCAACGTGGCCACCGCCTACATGTACGACGACCACGACTTCGGGCCTAACAACTCCGACCGCACGGCGCCCGGGCGCGCCAACTCCATCCAGGCATACCGGGAACGGGTACCCCACTATCCGCTCGGCGCCACCGGCACCGCGTCGCCGAACTACCAGTCGTTCCAAATTGGACGTGTGCTGTTCGTGCTGTGGGACTGCCGGGCCGACCGTGACCCGGCAGGCGAACCCGCGGGCACCGGCAAGACGATGCTGGGCGCGGGCCAGCGAGCCTGGTTCGAGAACCTGCTGGCGACCTCCGGCGCGGCCGCCCTGGTCGTGGTGAACACCAGCCAGTGGGACACCAATCATCCGGACACGTGGGGCGGGTACACGCACGAGCGCAACGAGATCGTGCGCATCCTGTCCGCCCCGGGCGGTGACAGCGGCCGCAACTGGCTGCACCGGATGTGCCTGCTGCAAGGCGACGCGCACGCCCTCGGGATCTCGTCGACGAACCTGTGGGGCGGCTTCCCGGTCTTCCAGTTCGCCTCCCTTGACAGCTCCTTCAGCACCGACCAGCCGTGGCGGGACGTCGGCACCAGGGCGGGGCGCGCGCAATACGGCACGCTCGCGGTGAGCGATTCAGGAGATAAGATCACTTTCACGGGTACCGGATGGGCCGGCTCCAGCAACGAAATGCGCTACTCCTTCACCGTCCCGGACGTCGTGACCGTGCCTGCGGCGGTGCAGAGCACACAGGACGGGCGTTATACAGCCACCATCACGGAGTTCGGCACGGCGATCGCGGATGGCGACTACTACCACTGCGGTGTCGTGTTCACCGCCCCGCCGTCGGGCCGGGTGACGCTCATGTGGTCCGGCGGGATACGCAACCTCGCCGACGCCGAAACCCCCGTCGCCTACCTGAGCCCGGAGGTCCGCACCGGACCGGTCGTGGGTTCGGGCTCCGTTGTCCTCACGGCGCACGACAGCCGTACCGTCCGGATAAATTGCGGTGGCGTGCAGACGATGCGGGCCGGCGCGGCGCACCTGGTCACCGGCCTGGTGCCGGGGCGGCTGTACAACGCGCGGATACTGCACCGGGTCACGTCGAACACGGGGGAGTTCTTCTACCGCGGCCTGATCGCCGAGCCGGTGGCGTGAACGGCCTCGGGTTGCGCTTTGGGGCACCTCCGCGCATGATGGGCACGCTTGCCGCAAAACCGGGAATCGTTACGGCCACAATGAGGTGGAGCATGAATCGCCGCCGCGTCCACGCCCTTCTGACCTGCGCCCTTCTGGTCCTCGCCGGAGCCGGGACGTCGATGCCCGCCCAGGCGCGGCCGCACGGCGACCGGCTCACCGCCGAGGTGGTGTCGAGCCCGCGGGCCGATCTGGTCACGGGCGGGAGCACGCTGGTCCGGGTCACTTCACCGGATGTCGCCGGGGTCACCGTCTCGCTCGGCCGCCGCGATGTCACCGGCGCGTTCGCCGCCCAGCCCGACGGGACGCTGCTCGGCCTGGTCACCGGCGTGCCCGAGGGGCACTCCGTGCTGGTGGCCCGGCAACGACACCGTGGCGCCGCCACGCTGCACCTGGTGAACTATCCCTCGCACGGCCCCGTGTTCTCCGGCCCGCAGCAGCTGCCGTTCTTCTGCGAGACCACGGCGTTCGGGCTCGCACCGGCCAACCAGCCGTTCTGCGAGGCGCCGGCTGTTGTCAGCTATGTGTATCGCACCACCGCCGGCGCCTTTGCCCCGCTGGCCGATCCGGCGTCGCCCCCGGCCAACCTCGCACAGGCCACTGTGGACGGTCGCCAGGTGCCCTATGTGGTACGGGTGGAGCGTGGCGTGATCGACCGGGCAGTCTACGAGGTCGCCGCCCTCTACGACGGTCAAGCGCCAAACCCGTTGCGGGTCAACGGTTCCTGGAACAAGCGCCTGGTCTACACGTTCGGTGGAGGCTGCAACGTCGGCTACCACCAGGGCGCCGGCACAGGCGGAGTCATCGACGACCTGTTCCTGTCCCAGGGATATGCGGTCGCCTCCTCCAGCCTCAACGTGCTTGACAACAACTGCAGCCCGGTCATCTCGGCCGAGGTGGCCATGATGGTCAAGGAACACGTGATCGAGACCTACGGGCCGGTGGCGCACACCATCGGCTGGGGTGGCTCGGGTGGCGCGATCCAGCAGTACCAGATCGCCGACAACTATCCGGGCATCATCGACGGGATCATCCCGCAGATCTCGTTCCCCGACCCGACCACCGTCGGCTCACCCGTCGCCGACTGCCGGCTGCTCAACCGGTACTTCACCGCGACCACCGGCTTCACCGCGGCGCAGCAGGCCGCGGTCTCCGGCTTCGGCACGTTCGGCTCGTGCGTCAACTGGGACCGCTTCTTCGCCAGCCGGGCCAACGCGACCGAGGCGTGCCCGCCGGCGATCCCCGTGCAGTTCCTGTACCACCCGACCACGAACCCGGGCGGCATCAAGTGCACGACCGCCGAGCAACTGGTCACCCAGCTCGGCCGCGACCCGCGCACCGGCTTCGCCCGCGGCTACTACGACAACATCGGCGTGCAGTACGGCCTGGTCGCCCTGAACGCGGGCACGATCACCGCTGAGCA
>DASUXL010000352.1:0-30764 GCA_036377915.1 Candidatus Limnocylindrales bacterium | reverse complement strand
ACCTGCTGCCGGGCGTTCACGAGAAGCCGTGGCTGGACTACTCGATCGCGGTCCGCACGGACATCCTCGAGCAGCTCAAGCTCCCGGTCCCCAAGACCTGGGACGACGTCTACACCATGCTCAAGGCGATGAAGGCGGCTTACCCCGACTCCACCCCGATGTCCGACCGGTTCAGCAAGCCCACCCCGGCCGGCAACCTGTTCAACATCGTGGGTACCGCTTACAGCGCCCCGGGCGGCTGGGGCTACCAGCACGTCAACTTCAACGAGAGCGCCAAGAAGTTCGAGTTCGCCGGTGCCACCGACGGGTTCAAGCAGATGCTGCAGTACCTCAACAAGCTGGTGAAGGAGGGGCTGCTCGACCCGGAGAGCTTCACCCAGTCCGACGAGCAGGCGCGGCAGAAGCTGGCCAACGGCAAGTCCTTCGTGATCAGCGCCAACGCGCAGTCGATCGTGAACGACTACCGCCCGGACCTGGCGAAGACCATCCCCAACGCCAAGATCACCAAGATCCCCACGCCGACCGGACCGGCCGGTGACATCGTCCCGGGCACCAGCCAGCTTGAGAACGGCGTCATGATCTCCAAGAAGGCTCGCGACAGCAAGAACTTCGTGGCGATGATGCAGTTCATCGACTGGCTGTTCTACTCCGAGAAGGGCATGGAGTTCGCCAAGTGGGGCGTCGAGGGCACGACCTTCACCAAGGACGCCTCCGGCAAGCGCAAACTGGCCACGGACGTAAACTTCGTCGGCCTCAACCCCACCGGCACCAAGCACCTGCAGAAGGACTTCGGCTTCCAGAACGGCGTGTTCGCCTACGGCGGTACGAGCGAGCTGCTGCAGTCGACCTTCTCCGCGGAGGAGCAGGAGTTCCAGAAGGTGATGAACGGCCGCAAGGTCCTTGCCGTCCCGCCGCCGCGCCCGTTCAACGACGAGGAGCGGGAGCAGGCCACCCTGTGGGAGACCCCGCTGAAGGACTACGTGACCCAGCAGTCCCTGCGGTTCGTGTTGGGGCAGCGCCCCTTCACTGAGTGGGACGCGTACCTCAACGAGCTCAAGGCGAAGAACATGACCCAATACGTGGACATGGTGAACAAGGCCTACGAGCGCTTCAAGAAGGAACATGGCTGATCTGTCTCACCAGCCTATCGGCCGGTTGTCCGGCGCATGGAACACATGCGTCGGCACCGGCCGGTTGGAGCTTGCCCTGCGCCGCGACTACCAGGAGTCGCTTGCCCTGGTGCAGAAGGAGATCGGCTTCAAGCACATCCGCGGGCACGGGCTTTTCGCCGACGGCTTGGGCATCTACCGGCCGTACGAGTACGAGGGCGCGCGCCACGTCCGGCACGCGTTCACGTATCTGGACCAGATAATCGACTCCTATTTGGAGTGTGGCATCGCGCCCTTCCTGGAGCTGGGGTTCATGCCCGAGGCGCTCGCCTCCGGCGACCAGACCGTGTTCTGGTGGCGCGGCAACGTCACCCCGCCGAGGTCGTGGAGCGATTGGGCGGACCTGGTGAAGGCCACCGTCTCGCACCTGGTCGACCGGTACGGGCTGGAACAGGTGCGCGGCTGGCCGATCGAGGTGTGGAACGAGCCCAACCTCAAGGAGTTCTGGGCGGGCGCGGACGAGCAGGCATACCACCGGCTCTACGAGGTGACTGCGCGCGCCGTGAAGGAGGTCGACGCCGAACTTCAGGTGGGCGGTCCGGCGATCTCGCCCGGGGCGGACGACTGGCTGCCGCGCTTTGCCGAATTCGTGACGGCTCGATCGGTACCCATAAATTTTGTTAGCAAGCATGCTTATACTTCCGGTCCGGCGCAGCACGTCCCGTTCGGGGTGCATCAGACGCTGGCACCAGCGTCCGGGCTGCTGGAACAGTTCGCCACGCCGCGGGAGTTGTTGCGCGGCACCGCCCTTGAGGGCCTGCCGGTGCACATCACCGAGTTCAACTCCTCCTACCGGCCGGACAACCTCATACACGACACGGCTTTTCACGCCGCCTACCTGGCGCCGGTGCTCGCGGCCGGCGGGGATCACGTCGACTCCTTTTCTTACTGGACTTTTTGCGATGTCTTTGAAGAGGTGGGGGTACCGACAACGCCTTTTCACGGTGGGTTCGGTCTGCTGACCCACCGCCAGATCAAGAAGCCCACCTATCATCTGTATGCCTTTATGGCCCGGATGGGCGACAGGGTGCTGGCGCGGGGCGACAATCATCTGGTGACAAGGGACTCGACGGGGCGCGTGACGATCCTCGCATGGGGGGACGTCCGGCTGTCCGTCCCGGTGTCCGGCGGCTCAACGGTGTTCGCGGTCCGTTCGTCGGTGAGCGAGGAGAAGGGCAACGCCTACCGGGCGTGGTGCGAGATGGGCCGCCCGCGGTCGTTGCGCCCAAAGCAGTTGGAGGCGTTGCGGGAGCTGGCCGAGCCGGTGCGCTCCCACTCGCGGCTGCCGGTTTCGGGCGGCCGGGTGGATGTCGACCTCACCCTTGACCGACACGAGGTCTGCCTGGTAGAGATCACGTCGGTGAACGATGAGACCCCACCTTGGTGGGACGATGAGCGGATGCTCGGATGACGGAATCGGTTGGCTCCCGGCGGCAGTTCGGCGAGGGGCCGCTTTCGCGTGCGGTCGCCTGGATCTACCTGCTGCTGATCGTGGAGCTGCTTTTCCTGCTGGCGATCCTCCCGGGCCTGATCCCCATGATGCTGCTGCTGCGCGATCCCAGCAACATCCCCCTGGTCGCCCTGTGCCTTGTCCCGGCCGGCCCGGCGGTGTCGGCGGCGGTCTACGCGTTGCACCATCGCAAGCTCGACCTGACCGACCTCAAGCCGGGGCCGATGTTCTGGCGCGGCTACCGGGCGAACGCGGTCGGGGTCCTTCAGATTTGGCTCCCGCTCCTGGCGTTCCTGGCGATCGTCGGGATCGTCCTGACCAACCTTGACGCGGCCGGGGTTCCGACCTGGTGGGCCGGCCTGCTCGGGGTGCTGGGCGGCGTGGCGTTGCTCGCCGGAGTCAACGCCCTCGTCATCACGTCGCTGTTCTCGTTCCGCGCGAGGGACATCGCCAAGCTGGGTCTGTACTTCGTGTTGCGCACCAAGGGCGTGGCGCTTGGCAACCTCTGCCTGCTCATCGTGGCGGCGGCGGTGACCGCCCTGTTCTCGGAGGTCATACTTGCACTGCTGGGTTCGGTCCTCGCCCTTGCCCTGCTGCGCAACGCCCGCCCCATGATTGCCGTGGTCCAGAAGGAGTTCGTCGCATGACGATGCCCGCCACCTCGAAGGTACCCTTCGGCGGCGACTACAACCCCGAGCAGTGGCCGCACGAGGTCTGGGAACAGGACGACAAGCTTTTCGACGCCGCCCGGATCGACACCGTCACGCTTGGCGTGTTCACCTGGGCACTGACCCAGCCGGCGCCGGACGTCTATGACTTCACGGTGCTGGACAAGGTCGTCGAGCGGGCTGCCTCGCAGGGCCGCAACATCTGCATGGCCACCGGGACGGGAGCGCACCCGGCCTGGCTCGCGCGGGCCTACCCCGAGGTGACCCGGGTCGACTTCGAGGGCCGCAAGCACCGGTTCGGCCAGCGGCACAACTCCTGCCCGTCGTCGCCGGTGTTCCGGCGGCTGTCGGCCGAGATGGCCCGGCAGCTGGCGCGACGGTACGCCGATGTCCCCGAGATCGTGGCGTGGCACGTGGGCAACGAGTTCGGCGGCGCCTGCTTCTGCGACCTGTGCGCGGCGGGCTTCCGGGAGTGGCTGCGGGACAAGTACTCCACGTTGAACGCTTTGAACGAGGCTTGGTACACCCGGTTCTGGTCGCACACCTTCTACGACTGGGACGAGATCGAGCCGCCGAGCGCGCTGACCGAGCACTGGCGAGGCCCAGATCACACCGCGTTCCAAGGGATTACGCTGGACTACCTGCGCTTCATGTCCGACGCCATGCTCGCCAACTTCGCCGACGAGAAGGCGGCGATCCGCGAGTCCAGCCAGGCGCCGGTGACGACCAACTTCATGGGCATGTACCGCCCGATCGACTACCATCGCTGGGCTTCGCAGCTCGACTTCGTGTCGTGGGACAACTACCCGCCCGACGAGAAGTCCGCGGCGCGGATGGCCCTGACCCACGACCTGAGTCGCGGGATCAAGGACGGGCAACCGTTCTGGCTCATGGAGCAGACACCGAGCTACACCGCGTCGCGTGACGTGAACCCGTTGAAGCGCCCGGGTGTGATGCGCCTGTGGAGCTGGCAGGCGGTGGCGCACGGCGCCGACGCCGTCCTGTTCTTCCAGATGCGGGCCTCGCGCGGGGCGTCGGAGAAGTACCACGGCGCGGTCATCGGCCACGCGGGCCGCTCGGACACGCGCGTCTTCCGCGAGGTTGCGGCGTTGGGTGCAGAGCTGGATCGGGTGGGCGCGGCGGTGCTGGGCGGGCGCACGCCCGCGCGGGTCGCGCTGCTGTTCGACTGGGACAGCTGGTGGGCGCTTGAACTGTCGGACGGACCCAACCGCCACGTGAAGTACCTCAACGTGGTCCTCGGTTACCACCGCGCGCTGTGGGAGTCAGGGGTCGACGTCGACGTGCTGCCCGTGACCGCCGACCTGTCGCGCTACCAGGTGGTGCTCGCCCCGGCGCTGCACATGCTCAAAGGCGATGTGGCGCAACGGCTTGAAGAGGTCGCCTGGCGCGGTGGGTCGGTGGTGACGACGTTCCTGTCCGGGCGCGTCGACGAGCACGACAACGCCTTCCTCATGGACATTCCCGGGCCGCTCGGGGACCTGATGGGTGTCCGGGTCGACGAATGGGACGCCCGGGAGCCCTCGGTCGCCAATCCTGTCCGGATTGGAGAGTCGGAGTTCGAGTCGCGACTCGTGTTCGAACTCGTGATCCCGCAGGGCGCCGAGGTTGTTGGCACGTATGGCTCCGACTTCTACGCGGGCACACCGGCCGTGACGCGCAACGCCTTCGGCGACGGCTTCGGCTGGTATGTCGCCACCGATCTGGACCAGGCCGGGGTCACCTGCGTCGTCCGTCAAGTGCTCGAGCATCACACCCTGCTCCACCCGTACTCCGGCCTGCCCGGCCTGGAGGTCGCCAACCGGGTGACCCCTTCCGGGGAGCGGATCCTGTTCCTGCTCAACCACGGCGACGCCCCCGTCACCGTCGCGGCCCGCCACGCCGGCACCGATCTGCTCACCGGCGTCCAGGTCCAGCCGGGCACCCCGCTGACCCTCGCCCCGTGCGACGTGATGGTGCTGCAGGATGGGTGAGTTCGTGACGGCGTCCGCGTTCCGGTCGGGCGACCTCGATGCCGTGCGGGACGCTGCACTCGGCTTTTTCACCGCGCACTCCTGCCCGGCCGATCCGGCCGCCGACGCGGCCCCGGTGACAGGCGACGACGTGCTGTTCTTCGCGCCGGCCGAGGGCTGGACGGTGGTGCTGTGGCCGCCGTATTTCACCGAGCTCGCGGCAGTGGAGCACACGTCCCAGCGGCTGGGCATCCTTGCCGCCACCACGCGGATCTATGACGGCGACTACTGGAGCCACGCCCTGGTGCACGGCGGGACGGTCCTTGACCTGTTCGCCACCATGCCCGGCTACTTCACCGACGACGCGGCCGAGATCGCCCGGCTCCGCACCAAGTACGCCGGAAGGCCGGAGATCCTGGCCGAGGCGGCCGGGCGGCCGGTGGAGCAGCTGGCGCCATATCTTGTGCACGTGGACCTCGGGGATGACATGGGCGGCAAGGCATTCCCGGACGACGAGTTCGAGCTCGACGACCCGTGGGTCTTCGTCGACTTCTGGCGGCGACTCGGCCCGGTGTACCCGCATGACCCTTCCGCCTATGCGGCAAGGCTCAGGCTGGCGCCCGGGTGGTTGGGCAAGCTGCCCACGGGCGACCCGGAACTCTGATCCGCTACCGCGCCGCCGAGTCGAGCCGCAGGTGAAACCGCGTGTAGGTGTCGAATTCGGCGATGGGCTGGAAGCCGAGGCGTTGGAGCAGGGCCACGCTGCGCTGGTTGCCGTGGGTCAGACCGGCGAAGATGTCGGTGGCGCCGCGCCGGTCTCGGGCATGGTCGAGCAGTACCGCGCAGGCGAGAGTGGCGTAGCCGTGGCCGGTGGCGTCGTGGCTGAGCCAGTAGCCCATGCCGTAGCGGGGCGGCGCGGCGTGGACGAGGTCGACCCGGCCGATGAGGCGCCGGCCAAGCCAGATGCCGTACCGGTCCGGGGCCGGCCGGCTCAGGTGGTCGGCGACCCATGCGATGGTGGCGTCGGCCTCGTCCGGGTAGTCGCCGTAGCGGCTGAGGTGCTCGCGGTTGCCGTCCAGGATCCGGTAGTAGATGTCGGCGTCCGCGACGGTCAGCTCCTTGAGGACGAGGCCCGCCATCGCAGTGTCCAGCTGCACGTGGCTCACGTGGCTTACGCGGGCATGTGCTTCGTCAGGAAGGCAAAGGTCGCCTCGCGGACGTCCTTGTCGCCGATACCGTCCGTCACGAGCGCCCAGCCGTGCTCACCGCTCTCGGCGACAAGGAGCGTGGCCTTGCCCGCCGGTGCGGACCCGTGCAGCAGCTCCGCCGCCCGCGGGAAGTCGCCGTCGGCACGGCCGGCGACCAGCAGGGCGGGTGAGGGCAACGCCGGTACAGCGCCGATCGCGCTGGTCGCGCCGAACGAGGCCGGTGCGGAGAACGAGATGACCGCCGCCGGGGGCGGGCTGACGGCCGGCGCCGCGGCGAGCACGGCGGTGCCACCCATCGAAGCTCCGATTAGGACGATCGTGGTGGCGCCCTGCCCCTTCAGCGCGGCGGCCGCTGATGCCACCTGCTTGCCAAGGTCGGCACCGGTGGTCGGGGAGACGCCGAATCCGGCGAAGTCGAACAGCAGCACCAGATAGCCGCGCTCGGCAAGCTCCTCACCGAACGGCAGCCACTGGCACGCGTCGGACTGGTTCTGATGCGCCAGCACCACACCGGCCTTGCCCTTGCCCAGCACGAATCCGTAAAGCTCGGCGCCGATGTCCTGCCCGAACTTGAGATCCTTGACCTGCGAGCGATCGTCGACGCACTGCTCGCCCGCGATCGGGCCGGCCGGCGCGGGCGGCGTCTTGGAGCCCGGGTCGGATTGGCAGGCGGCGGTGCCTACCAGCAGCGAGGTGACGGCGGCCAGGGTGGCGAGATTGTCGCGAAAGGACATCCTCGTATTGTATGGGAGCGCTCCCGCACGTGCAGGTTACGCGGGGAGCTGGTTCAAGGCCCGGCGGGCTTTCTCGGCGTCCATCGGGGCGATCGGTTCGAGCAGGGCTATGGCGGTCTCCAGGTGCCGGCGCGAGGCGATGAGGCGGCCGATTCCGGTCAGCGCCCGGCCTCGCTGGTGATGCTCGCCGCGCTCGGTGGCCAAGGTAAGCGCCTGCTCGTAGTGGGCAAGGGCCCTGTCCGGCGTGGCGGCCGCGAGATAGAGGTCCCCCAAGCCGTTGAGGCTGTCGGTCTCGTGCTGGCGGGAGCTGATCAGGATGAGCCGGTGGGCTTCGGTGCGCAGCTCGATGGCGCGGTCGAACTGGCCGAGATCCTGCTGGACGTCGGCGAGGCCGGCGAGCAGGAGCGGCTCGGTGTAGCGGTCGCCGACCTCGCGGGCAAGCTCCAGGCCCTCGTTGAGGTGCTGCTGGGCGAGGGCGAGCGTGCCCATGCGGCGATAGGTCCAGCCCAGGTTGTTGAGGGTACGGATGATGGCGAACGGGGATCCCGATTCGCGCACCATCACCAGGGCTTGCAGCAGGCAGTCCAATGCCTTGTCCCACAGTCCCATCCGTTGGTACACATTGGACAGCCCGGCGCCCAGCACCAGCGCCTCGTAGTCGGCCGCCTCGTACTTGCGGAACGTGGCGAGCGCCGACTCGTGCAGCACAAGCGCTTCCTCGTACCGCCCCAGCCGCTCGTAGACACTGGCCAGGTTGAACCGGGAACTGCCCGCCCCGCGCTGGTCGTCGAGCGCCTCGCGGCCGTCGATCGCCCGCTGCAACGCCGACGCCGCCTCCTCGAAGCGGCTCGCGCGGTTGTAGGCGTTGCCCAGCGAGTTGAGGATGAAGTACTTCGCCGGCGTCTCACCGAGGTGCTCGACGGCGGCGAAGGCCACCTCGAACGTGCTGATCCAGTCGCCGATGTAGCTGCCGAAGTGGAAGAAGTGCCCCATGGGCGAGGCGATCTCGCATGCCAGCTCGGCCAGGCCGGCGCGGGCCGCCGCCGAGGACGCGGCGGTCAGGTTTGCCCGCTCGGCCTCGAACCAGGCCATCGCCTCGGCGGCCGAATGCAGTTGCGGCGCAAGCGAAGTCTCGGCCACCGGGCCGCTGGAGACGATGAAGGAGTTGGCGTGCTCGGCCATGTCGCGCAGGTAGCGCAGCAGGCGGGTGAGCGTTTCCGGGGGTTCGCCTCCGGCGCGGCCCTGCGCGTACTCGCGGACCAGATCGTGCAGGGTGTACCGCGGCGGCGACGGCTGCTCGACAAGGTGGGCCGAGGCAAGCGTCTCCAGCGCGGTGGTGGCCTGGGCGGGGGTGCCGCCGGCGAGGGCGGCGACGGCTTCGACCGTGAAGTCGCTTCCCGGTACCAAACCCAGTAATCGGAAAATCCGTTGGGCCGCCAACGGAAGGGCATCATACGAATGGTCCAGGACCGCTTTGACCGCCCTATCCTCGTCACCGGTGATGCTCAGCGCGGCGATGCGGCAGCCTTCGGCGATGCTGTCGGCGTAGACCCCGATCGGCAGGGTCGGGCGGTCGGCGAGGTTGGCGGCGGCGATGCGCAGGGCCAGCGGCAGCCCGCCGCAAAGCGCGATGACGCGGGCGACCGCTTCGGGTTCGGCGTCGATCCGGGTGTCGCCGAGGGCGTGGCGCAGCAGCGTGAGCGCGTGCTCGTCGGGCAGCAGGCCGAGGGTGAGTCGCTTGGCACCATCGTGGGCGACCAGGCCGGAGAGGCGATCCCTGCTGGTGACCAGCACCTGGCTGCCGGCGCTGCCCGGCAGCAGCGGCCGGACCTGGTCGGCGGAGCGGGCGTTGTCGAGCACGATGAGCATCTCGCGGTCGACCAGGATGGCGCGGTACCGTGCTGACGCTTCCTCAAGCTCGGTCGGCATCTGCTCCCTGGGTACCCCGAGACAGCGCAAAAAATAGACAAGCGCCTCAAGCGGTCGCAGCGGCGGGCCCGGATCGTATCCGCGAAGGTTGAGGTAGAGCTGCCCGTCGGGGAACAGGTCGGCGACGCGGTGGGCCCACCGCACGGCCAGTGCCGTCTTTCCCACCCCCGCCGCGCCCGCGATCGCGGTCACCACCATCGCCGGTGCGGACGCGAGCGAGGTGCGGTCGAGCCAGTCCAGATCCCCTTGCCGCCCAACGAAGTGAGGTATGTCGTGGGGCAGGAACCTGTACCCCGAAGGTGTTTTGCGGCGTGTCACCGCCGCCTGGCCCAGGCCCGGGTCGTTGCGCAGGATCGCCTGGTGCAGCCGCTGGAGTTCGGTGTTGGGCTCCACCCCGACCTCGGCGACGAGCAGCCGGCGGGTCTGCCTGTACGCCTCCAGCGCTTCGGCCTGCCGCCCGTCCCGGTACAGCGCGATCATCAACTGGCCGCGGAGCCTTTCCCTGAACGGGTTCTCGGCGATGGCGAGGCTCAGCTTCCCGGCGAGTTCGGCGTGGCGGCCGAGGTCGAGTTCGACGGCGATGCGGTCCTCGAAGGCGGTCATGCGCCGCTCGTCGAGGCGGGCAGCGCCGGTGGCGATGTCGGGGATGTCGCGCAGTCCCGTGTACGCGGGGCCGCGCCACAGCTGCAGGGCCTGGGCCAGCAGCCGGTCGGCGGTGTCGAGGTCGCCGCGGGTGCGGGCGGTGGCCGCCTGATCGGCGAGCGACTCGAAGACGTGGGCGTCCACTTCGGACGGGCTGGCGGCAAGCCGGTAGCCGGTCTCCGAGTGCGTTATCCGCTCGTCGTCGCCGAGCAGGCGGCGCAGCCGGTGAACGTAGATCTGGACGGTCTTGCGGGCGGTGCGGGGCGGGTCGCTCTCCCACAGCGCTTCGGCGATGGCGTCGACCGTGATGGGCCGGCCGGAGCGGGCGAGCAGCAGGCCGAGCAGGCGCTGGAGCATGGAGGTGAGCTCGACCTCACCCTCCCCGGTTTTCAATCGGACCGGCCCGAGCACCTCGAATCCGACCATCGATCGATCCCCCTGCTACGACGGCCCTCCCCGCCCAGAGATCCTAGCCTATGGCGCAAAAGTGATCTGGAGCCGGAAGTCGTTGAGGAAGTACCGCATCCAGCGGTCCGCGGCCGCCTCGTTCGCCCCGCTAGCCAGGTCGCGGGCGGAGATGCCGACGAAGTAGGCGGGTTGCCCGGACAGGACTGCGGTCTGCACGTCGTTGCGCAAAACCGCAGTGCTCAGGGTGAAAGCCAGGTTCGGCTGGTTGCAGACGGACTCGCTGGCGTTGACGTTGTTGGAGCCGAGTGGGGTCAGCAGGCTCGGGCCTGGCCACGGCTGGCGCGGCGTGACCGCGATCGCCGCGGTGCGGTAGAAGGAGGTTGGCCGGGGCGAGCACGACCAGGTGTGGTCGACCCGCCCGACCAGCTGCACGTTCAGGATCTGCCCGCTGATCCCGGTCAGCGAGAACCGCATGAAGCCGCGATAAAGCCTGCCCGTGGTGTCGTTGCCGACACGCAGCACGGTGGCGGCAGGCGTCGGATCGCCGGGCGCGATGAACGAGTCCGTCGTCGGGCCGTTGGCGTTGTCCGACGTGGTGTAGGCCCACTGGGAGACCGGGACGACGACGAGCTGTGAGCCCTGGGCCGGTTGCACCCACAGGACACTTAGGACGGTGGCGGCGAGCGTCGCGGCCAGTGAAGCGCGAAAAGATCTCATGGCAGCATCATGGGATCGGGTGGCTGCGCCCCGACTGCACCGTGGTTGCATCTCTCTAAATCCACAATCGGCCCAGCCACATTCGCCGGCTCCAGTCCGCCGTCGGCAGCGACTCGCCCGCGAATATCGGATAGAAATAGGCGAAGTTCAACGCGACGAGCAGCACGAAGACGCCCGCGATGACCGTGCCGACAAGCATCCTGTTCTCGTCCTTCGGCTGCCCGGCCGGCACGGTCATTATCGCGCCGAGGACGAAGACGACGGCCAGGATGAGGAACGGTTCGGCGGGCAGGGCGTAGAAGTAGAACATCGTGCGGTTGCTGAAGAAGAACCACGGCACCAGCGCGAAAGCCACCATCGTCAGGATCGCGGCGGCTCGCCAGTCGCGGCGCGCGATGCCAAACCAGAGGGTTGCGGCAAGCGCCGGGAGGAAGCTCCACCAAAGGACGGGGGTACCGAGCAGGACTACCTCGGCGGAACAGTCAGGCTGTCCACAAGGGATGGTTTTCACGAAGAAGAAAGCGACGGGCCGCCCCAGCACCAGCCACTGCCACGGCTTGGACTGGTACGGATGGGTGTCGGCGAGCTGCCTGTGGAAGCCGAATGCCGCGTCGTGATACTGGTACAGGTTGCGCAGCGCGCCCAGGATCGGCGGCTCGGCCTGGCCGCTGTCGCGCAGCCAGTGCCGGTAGTAGCCGGTGTCGGTGAGCAGCCAGCCCGACCAGGTCGCGATGTAAACCCCAAAGATGATCACGCCGCACAGGAGCAGCCAGCCGATCTCGTCGAGGATCGCGTCGACGACCGGTTGGCGCACGCCCGCGGTCCGGCGCGCCCCCACCTCCCACCACATGATCAGGATCACGAAGGCGGGCAGCATGAACAGCGCGCTCCACTTCACCCCGGCCGCGCAACCCATCAGCACCGCGGTCGCCAGCCGCCACCACGGCACGGCGAACGGCGGGCGGGCGCCCCGGCCGCGACTCGAAGGGTCACCGCCGGCCTCGATGAACCTTGCCCAGCGCCGCCGCCGCTGATCCCGGTCGAGGATGAGGGTCCCGAACGCGGCAAGGATGAAGAACATGAGGAAAATGTCGAGCAGCGCCGCCCGGGAAAGCACAAAATGCATCCCGTCAAACGCCATGAGCAGGCCCGCGGCGCAGCCCAGCACCGTCGAGCCGAACATCCGGCGAGCGATCCGCGTGATCATCAGGACGGAGATGATGCCGACGACGGCCGCCGAGATCCGCCAGCCGAACGCGTCGTACTGGAACGCCTTGATGCCGAGGCCGATCATCCACTTGCCCAGCGGCGGGTGCACCACGTAACCCGGCCCGCCCGCCTTGTCGTCCCACTCGATGCCGCGGGAGAGCATGTCGTTGGCGTCGTTGGCGTAATAGACCTCGTCGAAAATCTCCTGGTTGGGGTACCCGAGGTTCACCAACCGGACGATGGCGGCAAGGAAGGTCACTATTATCGCCGCGGCCCACGCATAAGGGTCGAGCCGGTCCTCGATCGGGGCCAGGCGCCGCCTGACACCATCGAGAATGCTCGCACCGGCCGGGCTGGGCGGGGTCGAGGACGCGGTCTTGGCCGCCGTCTCAGTCGCCGTCTGGGTCACGGCAAGGATCGTATTCTGCGAACCTGTGTGAGGAAACGAAGGGACATTGTCAATGTCGGGTGGACTCACCCTTTGCGGCGCTCCGCTGGGCAACCCCCAGGACGCGTCGCCGCGCCTGCGGGCCGTGCTCGCGTCCGCCACCATCATCGCCGCCGAGGACACGCGAAGGTTGCTCAGGCTCGCCAGTGACCTGGGCATCACCGTTAGCGGCAAGGTCGTCTCATATTTTGAGGCGAACGAGCGGCAGCGCACGCCGTGGCTCGTCGACGCCATGCTCGGCGGGGACACCGTCGCGCTGGTCACCGATGGCGGCATGCCAAGTGTGAGCGATCCCGGGTACCGCCTCGTGTCCGCCGCCCTCGACGCCGGCCTGCCCGTCACCTGCGTACCCGGCCCCAGCGCCGTCACCACCGCCCTGGCCCTGTCCGGCCTGCCCAGCGACCGCTTCTGCTTCGAAGGCTTCCTGCCCCGCCGATCCGGTACCCGCCGCACCCGACTCGCCGAACTCGCCACCGAGCAACGCACCCTCGTCTTCTTCGAAGCCCCCCACCGCCTCGCCGAAACTCTTGCCGACATGGCCGCGGTTTTCGGGGGTACCCGCCGAGCCGCCCTGTGCCGCGAACTGACAAAAACGTACGAGGAGGTCCGCCGCGCCACCCTGGCCGACCTCGCGGCCGGACCCGAAGCCCGCGGCGAGATCACCCTCGTGATCGAAGGCGCGCCCGCCGAAGCCGCCCGCCCCAGCGACGACGAGCTGCGCGCCGAGATCGCGGAGTTGGTCGCCGGCGGCATGTCCAAACGAGACGCCGCCGCATCCGTAGCCGAAACCCACGGCCTGCCCCGCCGCGAAACCTACCGCCTCAGCCTCGACAAGTAGGAACCGACAACTCCCGACACGAATTCGGGGGCTACCACCCTGACCTCCTCCTCGGTGAGGGCGCCACGAAGCGCGTCGGCGGCCAGCGTCACACCGGGCGAGCGCGGGTACTCGAACAGCTTGCGGAGGTAGTCGAAGCCGATCACGACGCTCGCCCCAGCCGTCGAGTTCTGGCTAAGCAGGGCGAGTGTGGCTCCGATTTCGCTAGGCGTGGTGGATCCGCGCATCAAGCGGATAACGTCACCCGCGTCCTTCGATTTGATGCGCACCGGGCGGGGCGGGTCTTGGTCCAGCCGCTCGTGAATCTTGTGGCACTTGGCTATCAGCAATGCCGCTACGCTGGCGACCTTGACCGTCGCCTCCCGGGCGTCGGCGTGCGGTTCGAGGCTGAGGATTCTCATCGGCGCGTTGTCGATGACGGCCGCCTCAAGGCCGTTGGCCCAGCGCGCGGCGCGTTCGCCGTGAGCCGGGAGGCGGGCATCGCGCCGCCCGTGTCCATCGGCAAGCGCCGCCGGGACGATCAGGTCCACCGGGACGGTCCTCGGCCGCCCGTCAACGTCGACCTGCCTTATCCAGCTGCCAGGTTCAACACCCCCGGCACTCTTGATCTTTAGCGAGAATCCCGCATCCAGCATGGCTTTTGCCAGCTGGGGTTCGCCAGGCAACCTTCGAGTGTCGACGGCGAGATCCGCGTCGGCGGTGAACGGGGCAATGGCTATGTCAAGCTCGGCGTCGTCGGTGTGCAGATATATGGCTTGGGCCCCGACCAGGACGAGGGCATCCAGGTGACGGGAGAGTGCGCCGAGCGCGTCGAGGAGGACCTGCCGTGCGGCCAGGTATAGCGGATCGAGAGAGGGGTTCGCGTTCATGACGAGTAGGTTAATTATTCATACTAGGCAAACCTGGTAGCCTCCACCCCGGCGTGTCGATCATCCAATCCAGAACCGCCTCGCCCTCCTCGGGCAGGCGTCCGTTGCCCGCCAACAGATCCTGGACCAGCTGGCTATAGCCGACGTGAGGAACACCGTCGATCAGCCTCGAGCGCGCGAGCTGCGAGGTCGAGGCTGCCTCAAGCAGCAGGACGTTGGCGCCCGACCGCGTGGCGGTCAGTTCCCGCCTCCGGGCGAACGCGCGAATATCTGGCACGTAAAGGGCCAGCTGCGCCGGGGCGGCGACCGGGCTCACCCGATTGGCCGCGAACGAACCCGTCACGGTCACCTCGTCATCATCGGCGGCGGCGCTGAGTTCTCGCAGCAACTGTTGCGCTCCAGTGCGAGCCAGAAACGTGGCGCTGCGGTTGCTTTTCAGCAAGTCATACTCGGCAGCCCGCTGCCGCAGGAGGTCTGGCCACTCAACCTGCGCGACCGGTCCGCTGCCGTCGCGTTCGATCAGCCCTTGCTCGTGCAGTGACTTGAGCGCACGGGACAGGTACCCCTTGCTCAATCCGGTCGCCGCCGCCAGGTCGGAGAGCCGGTAAGGCGGTTCGACATCGACGAGCATGCGTACGAGCGCGTTTATGTCGCTGCCGCGCAGCAGGACCTCACTGCGGTGGCGCGGCATCGGATCGGTGTCCGCACCGGCCAGGCGAAGGTAGATCGCCGGTGTGCGCGAACGAAACAGGAGGTTTCCGGTTAGGTCAAGGTAGTTCCATCCCCTGTTCTCGATGGCCTCTCGCGATCTGAGGCTCAGCCAGGGAGCGACGATCATTACGGCCGGGTGGTTCAGGCGGCGCAGGATGGGCTGGGTCACGAGCCGCTCAAGCTGATCCACCGCGCGGGGGGTGAACCGCGTTCTGGCCTCGACAAGGATCGAGCGGGTCTTGCCGCCACCGCGTACCTGCCAGAAAGCGTCGTGATCCCCTTCCTCGGGGGTGTCCGTCGGGGAGTGCTCAAGTCCCAGGCCCGTGCCTTCACGAAGGACGGCCGCGAGTCTGTCGAAGCCGTCATCCAACAGCTGTTTCTCAGAGACTGGCGCCACAAGGAAAGTTTGCCACAGAACCGCTAGTTTGCGCAGTGAGCAAACTAGCGGTTTCGTAGCAAACTTGTTAGAACGCGGCGGCCAGGAAACCGATCGTCACCAGTACGGGCGCCGCGAGGCTTACCGCCAGGGCCGCGCGCCGCTCTCGCCGGTCGGCGAAGCGGCGGACTCCGGCGGCCAGGGCGATCCCGAGCCCGCACAGCAGGACCAGCGCGAGCCCTGGCAGCCAGCGCAGCACGAACGATCCGCCCGCGTACGCGCGGTGGCTGCGGGCGTTGACCATTTCCGCGGCGATCTGCTGGCCGGGCGCTGTGCTGGCCTCGGTGACTCCGAGGAGGCTGATGCGGGTGACGGCGAAGTCTGGGCCGGTGAAGTCGCCGACGCAGCGGCGGGTCATGCCGTCGCCGATGCAGCGGGTGACGGTGGCGGTGCCGTGGGAGCCGTGCCCGACGGCGAGCCACAAGGGCTCGGCGCTGACCCAGCTGAAGAAGGCGCTGATGAAGCCTAGAAGGATGATGAGCGGCAGGGCGATGGCGAGCGAGCGCGGCTGGCGGTAGCGCCGGGGCGGTTTTTGGGTGGTCGGGCGGGGGGGCCGTTCGAACCACGCATCCCGGGGCACCTCCTGGGCGGGCAGGCTGAAGGGCTCCGTTGAGGAGAGGTCGGGGGGAGCTTGGGTGGTGCTCGGCTCTCCGGCCCAGGCCGGCGGTGCCCATGGATCCTTTTCCCGCATAATTGGCAATTTCACCCTAGTTGCCCGTGTTTAACCCAGTGGGCGCGCCGAGAAGCCAATCACTAGGCTGATTGCTTATGAGTCACGTTCTGTCCGCGGTCGCCTGGCCCTACGCCAACGGCCCGCGCCACATCGGCCATGTTTCAGGTTTCGGGGTCCCGTCCGATGTCTTCTCCCGCTACATGCGAATGGCCGGCCACGACGTACTCATGATCAGCGGTACTGACGAGCATGGCACCCCGATCCTGGTCGAGGCGGAGAAGGAGGGGGTCACGCCGCAGCAGCTGGCGGACCGCTTCAACCGGGTGATCGTCGAGGATCTCGCCGCTCTCGGGCTGAGCTACGACCTGTTCACGCGCACGACCACCCGCAACCACTACGCCGTCGCTCAGGAACTTTTCCGGGTCGTGCACCGCAACGGGTACATGATCGAGCAGACGACCCACGGGGCGATCTCGCCCTCGACCGGCCGCACCCTGCCCGACCGCTTCATCGAGGGAACCTGCCCGATCTGCGGCTACACCCAGGCGCGCGGCGACCAGTGCGACAACTGCGGCAACCAGCTCGACCCGCAGGACCTGATCGATCCCAAGTCCCGGATCAACGGCGAGACCCCGGAGTTCGTCGAGACCCAGCATTTCTTCCTCGACCTGCCCAGGCTCGCCGATGAGCTGGCCGACTGGCTGCGCACCCGCGAGGGCTGGCGGCCGAATGTGCTCAAGTTCAGCCTCAATCTGCTCGACGATATCCGCCCGCGCGCGATGACCCGCGACATCGACTGGGGGATTCCGGTGCCGCTGCCGGGCTGGGAGGAAAACCCGGCCAAGCGGCTCTATGTGTGGTTCGACGCGGTGATCGGCTACCTGTCCGCCTCCATCGAGTGGGGCCGGCGCAACGACGCGGATTGGCACGCCTGGTGGGACGGCGCGGCCCGCTCGTATTACTTCATGGGCAAGGACAACATCACGTTCCACTCCCAGATCTGGCCCGCCGAGCTTCTCGCCTACAACCACAACCCCGGCGAGTACGGCACGCTCGCGCTCCCGACCGAGGTGGTCTCAAGCGAGTATCTGACGGTCGAGGGGCGCAAGTTCTCGTCCTCCCGCCGGGTCGTCATCTATGTCCGTGACTTCCTCGAGCGGTACGGCCCCGATGCCCTGCGCTTTTACATCGCCGTCGCCGGCCCCGAAACGACAGACACCGACTTCACCTGGTCGGAGTTTCTGCGCCGGAACAACGACGAGCTGGTCGCCGGCTGGGGCAATCTGGTCAACCGCTCGCTCGCCCTGACCGCCAAGAACTTCGGCGAGATCCCGGCGCCGGGCCCGCTGACCGCCGAGGACGAGGCGCTCCTGGCTTCCGTCCGTGGCGCCTTCCGCACCGTCGGCGACCTGATCGAGAAGCACCGGCAGAAGGCGGCGATCACCGAGGCGATGCGCGTCGTCGGCGAGGCCAACAAGTATCTCTCGGACCAGGCCCCCTGGAAGATAAAGGACGACCCGCAGCGCCTCGGCACGATTTTGCACACGGTGTTGCAGGCCATCAACGACTGCAACACATTGTTGACGCCCTTCCTCCCGCACTCTTCACAAAAAATCTTCAACCTTTTGGGGGGTACCGGGACACACGCCCCGATGCCGGAGATAGTCGAGGTGTCCGATCTGGACGGTGGCCCCGGCTATCCCATCCTCACCGGCGACTACGCGCAAGGGGCGCGCTGGGAGTCCATGCCCGTCACCATCGGGGCCAAGATTGACCCACCCACGCCCGTCTTCCGCAAGCTCGATCCGTCCATTGTGGACGAGGAGCTCACCCGCCTGGCAGGCGGTAGCTGACGTCGACGTCGTGGGCGTCGGTCACCTCGCCCAGTGGCGCCCAAGCCTCGTACACGCCGCGCTCGTAGCACTGTGCTCCGAGCGCGGCCACGTTCATCGGGTCGGGGCGGCACAGCCGCAGCCTTGCCCAGTTTGCCTCGACCGCCAGCACCGTGCACACGGCCGCACGCCAACGCGCGTAGCGAACCCGCCGCACCAACGTTTCCACCGGGTACCTGGCGGCCCGCGTCATCGCCAGCACCCGGAACTCCTCTGGCGGGTCCGCGACCGCCTCGTACTCCTCGCCCCGGAACTCGCCCACGAGTCGCGCGGTTCCGCTTGCGACCACCGGCAGGTACTCCTGCTCCACGCTGATCTCCCGCACCGGCCCGAGCAGGTGCCGCCACTGCGGCCCGACCATCCTCACCCAGCCCCGCTGCTCCGGCTGGAACGTGTAGAGCACGACCTCGGTCCCGTCCGGCGCGAACGCCAGGATCGAGGCGTTGGCCGTCATCGGCAGGTCCGCGACGTCGGCCGTGATCCACTCGGGGATCAGCTCACTCGCGCTGGGCACGAACCCTGTCCCGAGCACGGGTGCACCGACCCTGTCGTGGGATGGCATCACCGTCAGGCCGGCTATGGCGGGCCCCGCGGGTACCAAATAATCGTTGGCATCAATCGCCCGCCAGCGCAACAGATACGCCACCTCTCCCGGCGTCTCGCCGGTCAGGATGCTCAGCTCCGCCGGGGTGCGCAGGTGCGCCACATCCCACTCGCGATAGCAGAACCCGTGCGGCAGTTGGCCTTTGAGCACCGCCGCCACGCCTGACGCGTTGAGCGGCTTGACCATCCGCGTGCCGCGGCGGATCGTCGCGCTTGCCCGCACCGCCCCGATCAGCTCGGCCGACGCTTCGTCGCGCGGCGGTACCTGGCTCAGCCGATGCAGCGACTCCCAACTCATCCCGCGACGCACCGGTGCGTGCAAGATAGTTTCGGAGCCATTGGTTCCGGACGGAATGAATCTGTGATAAGCGAAGCGCCCGGGATGGGCCAGGCGCAGGAAACCGGGCGCTGGGACCTCGCTGAACAGCTCGTAGGCCGCGCCGCCCGCCACCGGCTCGGCCGGATACGAAACCCCGTCGACGATGATGGCGCTCACAGCCAGTGACGTTATCGCCACGTGATTCCGCCAAAGTAAACGTCCGCTGAACACCCCCCTGCGATTTGCCTGGCAAATCGCGCGCTGGAAGCGCTTCCGGCACGGAATTGCCTGGCAAATCGCGCGGAGGGGGCGGCATGGGATCATGTGGGGTGTGATACCCGATGGCCTGCCCGGCTCCCCGACCCCGCTGCCATCCCCGGTGCTGGACAGCCACACCCACCTCGACATCGTCACCGGTCCGGCCTGGGGTCCGGCCGAGCAGATCGCGGCGGCGGCAAAGGTGGGGGTGGACCGGCTGGTGCAGGTCGGGGTCGACGTGACCTCCTCGCAGTGGGGCGTCACGCTGGCGCAGGAGCACGACGCTGTCGTCGCGACCGTGGCGTTGCACCCGAACGAGGCACCACGAGTGTCCAACCTGGACGATTGCCTGGAGCTCATCGGCTCCATGGCGGAGCACCCCCGCGTCCGGGGCGTCGGCGAGACCGGCCTTGACTTCTACCGCACCTCCGGCGATGGGCTCAAAGCCCAGGAGCGCAGCTTCCGCGCGCACATCGGCATCGCCAAGCGCACCGGCAAAACGCTTGTGGTGCACGACCGCGACGCCCACGCGGACATCCTGCGCGTGATCGATGACGAGGGTGCTCCGGGCGATGTCGTGATGCACTGCTTCTCCGGCGACGCCGCCTTCGCCGAGCAGTGTGTGCGGCGCGGCTTCACGCTCTCCTTCGCCGGGACGGTCACGTTCAAGAACGCGCCGCAGCTGCGGGAGGCCGCGAGGCAAACCCCGCTGGACCGGATTCTCGTCGAGACCGACGCCCCCTACCTGACCCCGATGCCGTATCGCGGGCGGCCCAACGCCAGCTACCTGATCCCGGTCACGGTCCGGGCCCTCGCCGAGGTGAAGGGCGTGCCGCTGGGGGAGATGTGTGAAGCCATCTCCGCCAACGGCGAGCGGCTTTTCGGGCCATGGTGAAACTCCTTGGGCCGGCTGAGATCCGGGAGCTGGCGGCCAGGCTCGGCGTCACGCCGACGAAGCGGCGCGGGCAGAACTTCCTGCACGACCCGAACACGATCCGCCGCATAGTCAACGCCGCCAAGCTGAAGCCGGACGACGTCGTGGTCGAGGTGGGGCCCGGGCTGGGTTCGCTGACACTGGGCCTGCTGCCCGCGGCCGCGCACGTCCACGCGGTCGAGATCGACGCGACCCTGGCGGCGGCGCTTGAGGAAACCACCGGGCATCCGGCCAACCTCACCGTCCACCACGCCGACGCGATGACGATCAAGACCTTGGACCCGCCGCCGACCGCGCTCGTGGCGAACCTGCCCTACAACGTTGCCGTCCCGGTGGTGCTGCACCTGCTCGCGACGTTCCCGAGCATCGAACACGGCCTGATCATGGTGCAGAAGGAGGTCGCCGACCGGCTCACCGCCCCGCCCGGCAGCCGCACCTACGGTGTGCCGTCGGTCAAGCTCGCCTGGTACGCCGACTCCCGCCAGGCGGGCCGCGTCCCACCGGCGGTGTTCTGGCCGGTACCCAACGTCGACTCGGGCCTCGTCGCCTTCACCCGCCGCGACCCGCCCCGGCCCGACGTGCCGCGCGAGAAGGTGTTCGAACTCGTCGACGCGGCCTTCTCGCAGCGCCGCAAGACGCTGCGGGCGGCGCTGGCGGGCTGGGCGGGCAGCCCGGCCGAGGCGGAGCGGCTGCTGGTGAGTGCCGGGATCGACCCGGGCGCCCGCGGCGAGCAGCTGGACGTCCTCTCCTATGCCAACCTTGGGGCGGCTACTCTTAGCCGGTGACGGAGGCGTGGGCACTCGACCAGGACGGGCAGTTGGCGGTCGGTCCGGTGCGGGTGCGCGTGCCAGCGAAGATTAATCTTCATCTCGGTGTCGGGCCGCTGCGCCCGGACGGGTACCACGAGCTGCACACGGTGTACCACGCGATCTCCGTCTATGACGAGGTGACCGCTCGCGCGGGCGACTCGCTGACCCTCACGATGCAGGGCGAGGGCGTCGGCGAGCTTGACCTCGACGAGGGCAACCTGGTGATCCGGGCGGCGCGGGCGCTCGCCACCGCCACCAAGGTGGATCCCAAGGCCCGCCTGCACCTGCGCAAGCACATCCCGCTCGCGGCCGGCCTCGCCGGCGGATCCGCGGACGCGGCGGCCACCCTTGTCGCTTGCGATGCTTTATGGGGGACCGGATACACCCGCGCCGATCTGGCGACGATCGCTGAGACGCTCGGCTCCGACGTGCCGTTCCTGCTTTTCGGCGGGACCGCCCTGGGGACGGGCCGCGGCGAGACGGTCAGCCCGGTGCTCGCCAGGGCCAGCAAGTGGCACTGGGTGGTGGCGTTCTCCGACGGTGGCCTGTCCACGCCGGAGGTTTACCGGGAGCTGGACCGGCTGCGCGCGGCGGGCAAGGCGCCCGACGCGATCGGCAGCACGGATCCTCTGCTTGCCGCGCTGCGCCAGCGCGACCCGGCGGTGCTGGGCGCCGCGCTCGGCAACGACCTTCAGGCCGCGGCGCTGTCGCTGATGCCGGAGCTGGAGGCGACACTCGAGGCCGGCCGCGACGCGGGCGCGCACGCCGCGTTCGTATCGGGAAGCGGCCCCACCTGTGTCTTCCTCGCCGAGGACGAGGCACACGCGGGCGAGCTGGCCGAGGCGCTGCGCGAGGGCGGGGTTTGCCGGGCGGCGCAGGCCGCGATCGGCCCGGTGCCCGGGGCGCGTGTCGGGTAACGATGGCGAACATTGTCAATCTTGATCGGGTGAGCAAGGGGTACGGCCCGACCGGCCCCCTGCTCGTCGACGTCTCGCTGGGTCTTGACGACGCCGACCGGGTGGGTGTCGTCGGCCTCAACGGCGCCGGCAAGTCGACGCTGCTGCGCCTGCTGGCGCGGGAGGAGGAGCCGGACTCGGGGCGGGTGACGCACCGGCGTGACGTCCGGGTATCCGTCCTGCCGCAGACTCTTTCCTGGGCGCCGTCGCTGACCGTGCGCGACGTCGTGCTCGGGAACGCTTGGCTGCCAGCGGCTTTCGACGCCGAGCACGAGTGGGCCGGTTCGGCCGGGATCCGTGAGGTGCTTGACGGGCTGGGCATGCGGGGCCTGGGGCTGGATGAGCCGGTGGGGTCGATGTCCGGGGGAGAGCGCCGCCGGGTTGCTTTGGCTGCCTTGTTGGTACGCCCGGCGGACTTGCTCATTCTCGACGAGCCGACAAACCATCTGGACATCGCCGGGGTGGACTGGCTCGCCAAGTGGCTCAACCGCACGTGGCGCGGTGCGCTCGCGGTCGTCACGCACGACCGGTGGTTTCTCGACGCGGTCTGCAACCACATCTGGGAGGTCGCCGACCTTCAGGTCCGTTCGTACGAGGGCGGTTTCGCGGCTTGGACCCTCGCGCGGGCGGAGCGCCTGCGGGTCGCGGAGGTCACCGAGGCGCGGCGGCAGAACCTGCTGCGCAAGGAGATTGCGTGGCTGCGCCGGGGCCCGCCCGCCCGCACGTCCAAGCCGAAGTTCCGGATCGACGCGGCCAACACCCTCATCGCCGACGTGCCGCCGCCGCGTGACCAGGTGACACTGGCCAAGCTGGCCACGGCCCGGCTCGGGCGGCAGGTCTTCGAGCTTGAGGACGTGACTCTGTATGCCGATGGTGAGGGGTCGCGTGTGGCGGGCCGAAGGCCCGACGTCTCCCAGCCCTCACTTTCGCCTGGTCCCAAGCTGATCCTTAACCGCGTGACCTGGCATGTGGGTCCGGGTGACCGGTTCGCCATCCTCGGCGCCAACGGCTCGGGCAAGACCACCCTGCTGCGACTGCTCGCCGGACCGTCACACGACGGCTTCACCGCGGGCAAGACGGTCAAGGTGGCGTTCCTTTCGCAGGAGCTGACCGAACTTCCAGGCGAGCTGCGGCTGCTGGAGGCGGTGGAGCAGGTCGCCCGGCGGGTCCGCCTCGGCGACCGCGAACTGTCCGCCGCCCAGCTCGCCGAGGTCTTCGGGTTCACCGACCGTCGCGTTTGGACACCCGTCGCGGACCTGTCCGGCGGCGAGCGGCGGCGGCTGCAACTGCTGCGGCTGCTGGCGACCGAACCCAACGTGCTCATCCTCGACGAGCCGACCAACGACCTTGACACCGACACCCTTGCCTCGCTTGAGGACCTGCTCGACACCTGGCCCGGCACGATGGTCGTCGCCTCGCACGACCGGTACCTGGTGGAGCGGGTCTGCGATCAGGTGTACGCGCTTTTCGGCGACGGCAAGCTGCGCCACCTGCCCGGCGGGGTCGACGATTATCTCGCACTGGCCGAACCCGCCACGGAAGCCGTTTCCGCGCCAAAGGCGGGCAGGATCGACTCGCGGCAGGCGAAGAAGGACCTGGCCCGGGTGGAACGGGCGCTGGAGAAGCTGGCGCAGCGCGAGGTAAAGCTGCACAACCAGCTCGCCGAGCACGCCACCGACTTCGTGAAGGTCGCCGAGCTGGACGCGACGCTCAAAGAACTGGCCAATGAGCGGGCGGCGCTTGAGGAGGAATGGTTGATCCTCGCCGAGGAGGCGGGCTGATAACCTCTGCGCTCGTGTCCCTTCACCTGCCTGAGAACCACCCGCTGCGGCCGGTCTACCGCTTCCTGTCCTTCCTCACCGGTGCCATCGCCGTCGACCTCGGCATCGTCGGCGTCGTGAAGACCTGGGGCGACCCGCTGACCGGCCCGAGCGAGGCCACCGCGCTCGGCGTGAACACCAACCCGCTGTTCTCGTACCTGTCGCTTGCCGCCGGCGCCATCGTCATGCTCGCCACCCTCATCGGCCGCAACGTCGATCGGATCGTCTACCTGTGGATCGGCCTCGGGTGGCTCGTTCTGGGTACCCTCATGATGCTTTTGATGGGCAAGCATGCCACCAACTATTTCAACGCCACGATGGTGAGCTGCGTGGTGGCGTATGTGATGGGTTCCGTGCTCGGCACGGCCGGCATGTATGTGAAATCCCGGCGAGCCTGAGGTTCGGCTGCGAGACTGGACAGATGCACCTACCGATCAACCATCGGCTCTCCGGGTTCTACAGGTTCCTCGCGGCCCTGGCCGGAATCTTCCTGATCGTGTTCGGCATCGTCGGCCTCGCACAGACCTTGGGCGACCCGTTCTTCGACCGGGGCGACGTCAGCGCCCTCGGGCTGCGCACCAACCTCGCGTTCAGCCTGCTGTCCATAGTGGTCGGCGCGATCGTCCTGGTTGGAGCGATGATCGGGGGCAACCTCGCGCACTACCTCAACCTGTTCGGCGGCGGCGTCTTCTGGCTGGCCGGCCTGGTCATGCTGGTCGTGCTGCAAACCGACGCCAACATCCTCAACTTCCAGGTGTCGACGTGCGTCGTGTCATTCCTCCTCGGGACCCTGCTCGTGCTCGCCGGCCTGTATGGCAAGCGCGGCACCCAAGAGGAGGAGCGGGCCGAGGACGAGTTCCGCCACAGCGGCCGCGGGCTCGCGGCGGCGCACCTGACCACCCCCGACCACCACCTCGCCGCACACCCGGACGTCGCGCACGGCAAGGAGTAACCCTCTTACTTCCCCTTGCGGGTGACCAGCGTGGGCCTGGTGTCCAGGTGGGAAAGCCCGTTCCAGGCCAGATTGACCAGGTGCGCGGCCACGGTCTCCTTGCGTGGCTTGCGCACCTCCAGCCACCAGCGGCCGGTCAGCGCCACCATGCCCACGAGCGCCTGCGAATAAAGCTCGGCAAGCTTAGGGTCGTACCCCCGCCCCTTGAACTGAAGCCCCAAAATATGCTCCACCTGGTGGGCGACGTCGTTGAGGACGGAAGAGAAGTTGCCGCTCGACGACATCACCGGCGACTCGCGCACCAGCACCCGGAAACCGTTCGTCTCCTGCTCGATGTAGTCCAGCAACGCCAGCGCCGCCTGCTCCAGCAGCTCACGCGGATGCCCCGCGGTCAGCGCGCTCGTGATCCGCTCCAGCAGGGCGTTCACCTCGCGGTCCACCACGACCGCGTAGAGGCCTTCCTTGCCACCGAAATGCTCATACACCACGGGTTTGGAGACCTTCGCCCGCGCCGCGATCTCCTCGATCGAGGTGCCGTCGAACCCCTTCTCCGCGAAAAGCTGCCGCCCCACGGCGATGAGCTGCTCCCGTCGCTGGGAAAAGCTCATCCGCACGCGGGGGGGCCGTTTGACCTCCGGCGTGCCGCCTTCCTGCGTCACGAAACCAGTTTGGACTGGAGGCGCTCACGCTTGGGCCACCGGACGTTCGACGCCCAACCCAGCTTCTCGAAAATCCAGATCAGGCGGGCCGAGGAATCGAGCTGGCCCTTGAGGACACCGTGGCGGGCGCTGGTCGGGTCGGCGTGGTGCAGGTTGTGCCAGCTCTCCCCGAACGACAGGATCGCCAGCGGCCAGAAGTTCGAAGCCCGGTCGCCGTCACGCATCGCGAACGGCCGCTCGCCGAACACGTGACAGACCGAGTTGATTGCCCAGGTGACGTGGTGCAGCAGGCCGATGCGGATCAGGCCCGCCCAGAAGAACGCCGTCAGCGCACCCTTCCACGACATCGTCACCAGCCCACCCACGATCGCCGGAGAGACGGCCGACAGCAGCACCAGCCACGGGAACAGCCGGTCGACCTTCTGAATATCCTTGTCGGCGACGAGGTCCGGGGCGAAACGGGCGCGGTTGGAAAGGTCGCGGGCGAACAACCAGCCCACGTGAGCGAAGAACAGGCCCTTGGTCAGGCCCCAGAACGACTCACCGAAACGCCAAGGCGAGTGCGGGTCACCCTCAAGGTCGGAGTACTGGTGGTGGCGCCGGTGATCGGCCACCCACTGGGTCGGCGAACCCTGGATCGCCATAGACCCGGCAACAGCCAGGGTCACGCGCAGCCAGCGGGTCGCCTTGAACGAGCTGTGGGTCAGATACCGGTGGAAACCGACCGTGATCCCCATGCCCGACACGATGTAGAGCGGAACGAAAATCGCCACGTCCGTCCAGCCCAGCCAGCCGCCCCAAGCCAACGGCACGGCGGCGAAAAGGGCGATGAACGGGAGGATGACGAAGCTCCAAAGCCCGATCAGAATGCTCGGGCTCTGCTTACCCTCGGTCAGCGGCTTTGGCCCCCGCTCCGGCGCCGCGGTGCCGACCGTGGTCTCGAGTATCTTGGTGGCCATGGCACCTCACTGCTAGTTATAGGGTACTGATCTTGAACGGTTCACCTACGCTACCGTAACCTACGAAACCGTAACCGAACAGTGTCAACCAGCATCGACTTTGCCACCAACCCCCATGTCACACCCCCGAACTAGCCTCATTCGCGTGCACGGGGAGGAACTGAAAAGCGCGGCAGTCCAGCTCAGGCAGCAAGGCTGGTCCGTGCCCGCGATAGCGGCCGAGATCGGTATAGCCCGCAGCACCGCTTATCAGTGGACCAAGCACGTCCCGCGGGAAGGCACCGCCGAAGCGGCCCAGCGCCGCAAGCAACACTCCAAGCGCATGACCGACGCCCGCTGGGCCGAGCACCGCGTGACCCGCGACACCGACCGGGCCGGCGTCCTCGCGGACGCGGCCGGCGGCGTCGGCGCATTGACCGAGCGCGAGATCACGCTCATCGGTGCGGTCATGTACTGGTGCGAGGGCAATAAGGCAAAGCCGTGGCGCCCAAACGACTGGAAGGTGAAGTTCACCAACTCGGATGCCGGCCTGATCCGCCTGTTCCTCAGGTTCCTGGAGCAGCTCGGCTATACCCGGGACCAGCTGTCCTACCGGCTGAGCATCCACGAGACCGGGAATGTGCCGGCGGCGCAGCGATGGTGGGAGGAGCAGGCCGGCCTGGCGCCGGGTTCTCTTACGGCCGTATCGCGAAAACGACATCAGATCTCGACGATCCGGCGCAATGTGGGCGAGGACTATCATGGCTGCTTGGTGATCGTCGTACCGCGGGCCAGCCGCCTTTACTGGAGGATCCAGGGGATTATGGACGGGCTGGTTGCCGACTGTTGATGTAATCGGGCGCGGGGCTAAGCTAGCCTCTTGTTAACAGTCGGGCGTGGTGTAATTGGCAACACTTGGCACTTTGGATGCCAAATTTCAGGTTCGAGTCCTGGCGCCCGAGCTGCGATGAAATGTCCGTATCGATGATGGGTCCTTCTTAGTGTCTCGAACGGTGATCGTTCTCGCCGCGGGCGAGGGCAAGCGCATGAAGTCGGACGTTCCCAAGATGCTGCACGAGCTGTTGGGGCGTTCCCTCGTCGGCCACGTGTTGCACGCCTCCTCCGACCTGTCCGCCGACCAGACGATTGTGGTCGTGGGGCACAGGGCCGACCAGGTGATCACCCACTTGGGCGAGATCGCGCCGTCGGTCAAGTCGGTTCTGCAGGCAAAGCAGAAGGGTACGGGTCACGCGGTGCGGGTCGCGCTGCCGCCCGGGATCAAGGGCACCATCGTCGTACTCAATGGGGATGTGCCGCTGCTGCGGGCCGAGACGCTGCGGGCGTTTGTCGAGACGCATGAGCGCACGGGTGCGGCGGCGACGGTGCTGGCGGCCGAGCTGGCCGAGCCGAACGGGCTGGGCCGCATCGTGCGTGACGGGCGGGGCGAGTTCGAGTGCATCGTGGAGGCGCGGGATGCGTCGCCGGAGCAGCTGGCGATCCGCGAGATCAACGCTGGGATCTATGCCTTTGACGGTGAGGCGCTGGCGGGGGCGCTGGGTCATCTGACGACTCACAACGATCAGGGCGAGGAGTATCTGACGGACGTTTTCGCCCTGCTGAAGGCGGATGGCGCGCCGATCGCCGTGCATGTCGCGCCGGACGTGACCGAGACGATGGGCTGCAACGACCGGGCGGAGCTGGCCGAGTTGCGGGCGCTGCTGCGCGACCGGGTCAACCTGCGGCTGATGCGCGCCGGGGTGACGATCCTGGATCCGGCGACGGCTTGGATCGATGTGACGGTGGAGGTGGGCCGGGATGCGGTCATCGATTCCAACGTTCAGCTGCGCGGTGCCACCCGGATCGGTCCGGGGGCGACGATCGGCCCCGAGGTGATGCTGCTCGACACGGCTGTGGGCGAGGACGCTTTCGTGGTGAAGGCGCATGCCGTGGGCGCCGAGATCGGGCCGTCGGCAAGCGTTGGGCCGTATGCGTATCTGCGTCCGGGCACGGTTGTCGGCCGCTCGGCCAAGGTTGGCACTTTTGTCGAGGTGAAGAACTCGTCGCTGGGCGAGGGGTCGAAGGTACCCCATCTGTCCTATGTGGGCGATGGCACCATCGGTGAGCACACGAACATCGGCGCGGGCAACATTTTCGCCAACTACAGCGGCGCGGCCAAGGCCCGGACCGTGGTCGGCGACCACGTCAAGACGGGTTCGGACACGACTTTCGTCGCCCCGGTTGAGGTGGGTGACGGTGCCTATACCGCGGCCGGCTCGGTGATCACCAAGGATGTGCCGCCGGGTGCGCTTGCCGTTGCGCGCGAGCACCAGCGCAACATCGAGGGCTGGGTGTTGCGGGCGCGGCCCGGGTCCGCCGCCGCGGCGGCCGCGGAGCGGGCCCAGGGAGAAGATAGGGACGACTAGTCCGACAGCCAGCCGCGCTTGGCGGCTTCGGCGCCGAGGGAGAACTGGTTCTTGGCGCCGGTCGCGGATTTCAGCGCGGCGATGTGCTCGTAGACTGCGCGCTCGCTTAGGAACACCAGTTTGGCGATGGTCGAGATGGTGAAGCCGGCAGCGAGGAGCAGCAGGATGCGCCGCTGGATGACCGGCGGTGGGGAGGTATCGCGTGTGGCGGGCCGCGGGCGCGACATCTCCGATTCCTCCCTTCCGTGCGGCGCCGCACTCTCCTCTTTCGACATGCAATGAAGGTAGCGCTGCACGGGCACGCTCATCAAGCCGCCCCCACCTGCCTGTTGGCGCGTGAGGTATCCCACGCAAGGATGGGCTTAATGGGAGGTGACGAAATCGCCAGGGCAGGATGGCGAAAAGGGTGATACTGACCGCAGACCATCGCGTGAGAGGGCGGACCGATGGGCAGCATCGTCGCGGAGAACAGGAAGAGCTTGATGCTCTTCTCAGGCCGGGCGTATCCGGAGTTGGCGGAGGAGATCGGGCAGGTCCTGGGGGTCGACGTGACACCCACGACCGCGTACGACTTCGCCGGCGGTGAGACGTTTGTCCGTTATACCGAATCCGTACGTGGTTCGGACGCATTCATTATCCAGTCGATGACACAGCCGGTGAACAAGTGGTTCATGGAGACGCTGCTGATGATCGACGCGGCGAAGCGGGGGTCGGCGAAGCGGATCACTGTGGTGTTGCCGTTCTATCCATACGCACGGCAGGACAAGAAGCATCGCGGGCGGGAGCCGATCTCGGCGCGGCTTGTCGCCGATCTGCTCAAGACGGCCGGCGCCAACCGGATCCTCACGGTTGACCTGCACACCGCGCAGATCCAGGGGTTCTTCGACGGGCCGGTGGATCACCTGTTCGCCATGGACATCCTTGCCGGTTACGTCCACGGGCAGTACGGCGACCGGCCGCTGACGATGGTGGCGCCGGACTCGGGGCGGGTCCGGGTGGCGGAGCGCTGGGCGGATCGCCTGGGCGGCTGCCCGCTGGCGTTCATCCACAAGACCCGCGACATCAACCAGCCCAACCAGGTGGTGGCGAATCGCGTCATCGGCGAGGTGGCCGGGCGCACATGCATCATCGTCGATGACATGATTGACACGGCCGGGACCATCTGCAAGGCGGCGGACATCCTGTTCGAGTCGGGCGCGGCGGACGTGATCGTGGCCACGACCCACGCCGTCCACTCCGACCCGGCGACCGAACGGTTGAAGAACAGCCGGATCCGGGAGGTGGTGGTGACCAATACGCTGCCGCTGCCGCCGGAGAAGCAGCTCGACAAGCTGACCTCGCTGTCGATCGCGCCGCTGCTGGCCCGCGCGATCCGTGAGGTCTTCGACGACGGCTCGGTGACCACCCTCTTCGGCGGTTTGAGTTAAGGCTGGTAAAGTATTCGGGTTGCCACGGCGAGGGTGCGCATGCACCGTTATCGACGAGGAGCTCTGGCTCTATGTGTCGGCCGCCTAACAGTTGAGCCAGGAGTTTGAACCATGTCTACAGGTGTGAAGATCAGCGCGGAGCCGCGCACGGAGTTCGGCAAGGGGTTCGCCCGCCGCACCCGCAAGGCCGGGATGGTTCCGGCCGTCCTTTACGGCCACGGTGAGGCGCCGCGCCACATCGCTTTGCCGGCCAAGGAGTTCGCCGCCGCGATCCGGCACGGCGGGATGACCACCGTCTTCGACATCACGGTTACCGACGGGCACAAGACGCTGGCGCTGCCCAAGGCGATCCAGCGTGACCCGCTCAAGGACACCTACAAGCACGTCGACCTGATTATCGTCAAGAGTGGCGAGCAGGTCACGGTCGAGGTTCCCGTCCACATCGTGGGCGAGGCGGTGCGCGGCACGCTGGTCGTGACCGAGCACGACCGGATCCAGATCACTGCGGAGGCGCTGCACCTGCCCGAGCACCTCGAGGCGTCGATCGACGGTCTCGACGTGGGCGCGCGCGTGACCGCGGGCGACGTCAAGCTGCCCAAGGGCTCCGTTCTGGTGACCGACTCGGAGGCAGTGATCGTGATGGTCAGCCACGCCCCGACCGCCGAGGAGTTGGAGGGCCCGACGGCCGAGGCCGA
>DASUXL010000351.1:0-33075 GCA_036377915.1 Candidatus Limnocylindrales bacterium | reverse complement strand
CGGGTCTTGGCCGCGGCCCGCTGCTGCAGGAGCAGCCGCCCCTGGGGATCGAACAGGTGCACGGAGAAAGCGCGGTGCCTTATCCCCGGCGCCGAGTGGGCCCGCGCCACGGTCGCCGTGCCGCACGCCACCCCTTGCGGGTCGACGAGTTCGACCAGCTGCTCTTCTCTACCACTGCTCATGGGACTCCGATCACTGCTGTCGCGGCAAGTCTGCCCGATTCGAGGCCGGCCCCGGCGATCACCACGTTGGCGCGGTGGGGATGGCGGGCGGCCGGACCCTTGCCGCCGGCGTGCGGGATGCCGTACACCATGCCCATCTCGGACCACTCCCGAGGGCTGACCACATAGGACACTCGTAGCGATGCGCCGAGGTCCCGGTACCCCCTGGCCTCAAGGATCGCCATGATCTCCCCGGCGTAGGTCCTCGTCGCCCGCGGCCCCCACGGCACCGGGGCGGCCTTGAGATTGGGCACCGGGACGATCACCCGCATCACCCCGGCCGCACCCGGATCGGTCCGGCCGGGCGCGCTGACCAGCAGCGTCGGGTCGCCCATCAGCTCACCGCGGCTCAGCAGCTCGTGCCGGGCGAGCCGCCAGGTCGTGCCGAAATGCAGGTTGTGGTGGGCGATCTTCGAATAGTGCGCGCCAGAACCCAAGTGCAGCACCAGATGTGACGCGCCACGCCCCCGCCGCCGGGCCGGCACGACCACGGCGTCGACCGGAAAGCGTTCCCCGTCAACGGTTCTGACCGCGGCGACCCGATCGTCGCGCACCTCCCAATGGTGGATTTCAGTTTGGTACCTGATCCCGACCCCGTGCTTCTCCGCGACGCCGGCGAGCATCCGGGCCACGGCACCCGCTCCACCCGCCGGGTACCAGGCGTTGTCCACCATCTCGAAGCCGAAGAACGCGCTCGCCCCGAACAGCCGTTGCGTCCGCGGGTCGCGCAGCACCGCCCGCGGCGGCACCCGGTACCGCGCGAGCTTGAGGTAGCGCAAGAAGTTTCCGGCTTCCCGGCCACCGCACACCGCCGCGATGCTGGCCGCCGTGCGGCCCGGTTCGGCATGCACGTCAAGGGTTGTGCCGTCGGGGTAGTGTGCCCGGCAGATCGGGTCCAGCGGCAGGATGTCGATCCAGTCGCGCAGGCATTCGCCGACTGCGTGCAGCGGCGCCGCCATCGCCTCCGGCGTCGTGCAGTGGGCCGGGCCGGTGTCAAAGCGGAACCCGTCGAGTTCCAGCACGGCTTCCTGCCGCCCGCCCGGCGATGAGTCCCGTTCCAGTACGGTGACTTCGCGGCCGGCCGCCCGCAGGTGCAGCGCGCAGGCCAGCCCGCCAACCCCGGCGCCGACCACAATCACATGATTTGTCCGGTTTGCCACCACCTAAGGGTGTCACGCGACCGTCCGCGCCAACACCTTCCGGCCGCGTGTCCATATGTCAGATCGCTGACCCCGGAGACGATCACGGAGAGCAACGACCGCATACCCTTCACGCCCGTTACATCCCGCGATAGGGTCGCGGATCATGGAGAGGTATCACGCACCGCAACCACCACCGGCAGCTCAGGACCCTGTCCGCCAGGCGGCGTGGGATGGGTACATCACTCTGATCACGACTCTCCTGCCCACCCTGCGCACCGGACGCGAAGCCCGCCCGGCCGAACTCAAGACCGCTTGGGAGCGGCTGCGGGCGGCGATCAACGCGACCGGCTCGGCCACGCTCGACAAACTACTGTCCGATCTGCCCACCAACCCGACCGCAGGCGACCTCGCCCCGCTGACCGCGGAGCTGACCCGCGTCGCCCAGATCCGTTCCCGCCAGCCCTGAAGCGGGACTCCTTACTCCGGTTATTCCGGTTACTCCGGTCCGCCCAGCCGCCGCCGCAGCGTCGCGGCGGTGGAACCGGCCAGCGTCATCAAGCATTCGGGCAGGCGGCCATCGGCGACCGCCGCACCGAACAGCGCCTCCCCGGTCAGCTGGTCATGGTTGACATACGCGCTGACGAAGCGCGCCACCCAGCGGGCGTCGTAACCCGCCTGATCTATCCCGGGGAACTCCAACCGCCACGCGCCCGCCCGCACCCCGTCACCGACCAGCGCACCGGCCAGGCAAAGTGCCATTTCGTAGGCGCCGTCGCGCTTGACCACCGCATCGAGGGTCCCGGCCACGGCCGCATCGTCACCCGCGAGTGCGTGGTCAAGTACCAGCGACGCGTCCTCGAAGGCTTGGTCGGGATCGGATGCCACTCTCGGAGCCTATCCGCCCGGCACAACCCTGCATGGATGCTTTCGGGACGCTTTAGCGCCTCCCGCGATTCCTGAATCGGGCGTTCAACGCTAAGGTGCCTCTTGCACGCCCGGCCACGGAGGCACCCCTATGCGAATCTCGCGCGCCACAGCGCTGTTGACCTGCTCCGTCCTTGCCCTGACGATCACCGCGTGTGGCCAGCCGGCTACGGACAACTCAAACTCTCGATACGTCGGCGCCTACTTATACGGCGCTGACGGAAATATGAGCACCCCGTTCGGGGATGCTTTCAAGGAGAAACCCGGTGCCCTGCTGGGCATGAAGGGGACCCGTCCGGCGACGCCGCTCTCGGAGGAGTTCCAGGCCAGGCTCAGGGCCGAGGATCCGGGACTCAAGGACTTCAACTACGCGGGCGAGGCCTATGACGCGGTGATGATCGCCGCGCTCGCCGCGCAGGTCGCGGGGACGACCGACCCCGGCGTCGTCAAGCAGCACCTCACCGGTGTGACGATCGGGCCGGAGCCTTGCCGCACCATCGCCGACTGCCTGAAGGCGGCGAGGGAGTCCCGCGACGTCGCGTACCGCGGGGTCACCATCCGCAGCGGCTTCACCGACGCGGGTGAACCTTCCACCACAAGTTACGGCACCGTCCACTTCGGACAGACAAACCAGCTGGACAACGGCAAGACCGAGTACCTGCGAGCCGGCAACGAGGCCTCCGCCTCCACCACCGCGCCGCCCAAGCAGGCCGCGCCCACCTCCGGCAGGGGCACCGGCGCACCGCTGGTCATCGGCGGTCTCATGAACGCCAGCAGCGGTACCAACGTCGCCCGCATCACCGCCGCCCGGATGGCGGTCAAGGAGATCAACGCCCAGGGCGGAGTCCTCGGCGCGCTGGTGACCTGGAAGGACGGCGACGAGGGCGGCAAGAACGACGTCGCTCTCGCGACGATCAACACCCACAAAGCCGCCGGCGTCCACGTCCTCATCGGCTCCAGCGCCTCCGGCGTCGGGCTGGCGATGATCCCCGAGATCGTCAAGCGCGGCATGATAATGATCTCGCCGTCCAACACCAACGCCGCCCTGTCGAAAGTGGACGACCAGGGCTTCTACTTCCGGACCGCCCCCTCGGACGTGTTGCAGGCCCGCGCGCTAGCCGACATGATCATGCGGGACGGTGTCCGCAAGGTGACCCTCGTCGGCAGCAAGAACGCCTACGGTGAGGGCCTGATCGACGGGGTACGCCGGGAGCTTGCCGCGGCGGGCATGGCCGAGTCCAACATCCAGTCGCTGACCTTCGAGGTCGACGGCAACAAGGTCAAGGACGCGGGTGCGGTCGCCGGTGTCGCCCAGAGCGCGGTCGGGTTCAACCCGGACGGCGTTCTGGTCGTCGGCACGGTCGAGTCGGCCGATGTGGTCAAGGCGCTGGTAGACGCGAAGCTAGTGATCCGGCACTGAAACCGAGAACGAGGACAAAGGGGAAAATTCATGAGTGACGAAGAGGTCGAGACCCGCGGCGAGGAGCGCACGGATCTCATCAAGGGGGACACCAACAAGGACGGCAACGCCGACCTGTGGGTTTCGGACACCGACGGCGACGGCACCCCGGACCTGTTCCAGTTCGACACCGACGGCGACGGCAAGGTCGACATCACCATGGTCGACCTCGACCAGGACGGCAAGCCCGACAAGGTCGTCTCCGGCGACGGCGGCCACGCGCCGGAGTAGCCGCACGCCCGCGAGCACCGCCACAAGATCCGGCAATTTGCCAGGCAATCACCCCCGAACGGGCCCCACCCCGGGACGATTGCCAGGCAAATTGCCGGATCTTTGCCCTACCACAGCACGATTGCCAGGCAAATTGCCGAATCATGGCCCACGCGAGGGCGATTGCCAGGCAAATTGCGGAATCATGGCCCCCAGCGAGGACGATTGCCTGGCAAATTGCGGGATCTTGGCGGGGTCAGGCGCCGTGCATCGCTGAGATGGCGAAGAAGACAAGCCCGCACAGGATGATCGCGGCGATCATGCCGAGCACCGCGACGCGCGGGATGACCGGCCGCAACGGCGAGGCGACCGCCTCGGGGTGGGCCAGCACCCGCAGCCGCTGCCGCTCGGCCAGCACCTCGTCGCGGCTGTGCAGCAGGATCGGGTCGCCCGTCGCCAGGCCGTTCGGGGCGCGGGACAGTTCGACCGCCAGGTGGGCCTGCGCCAGCTGCAGCGCTTTGACCGCCTTCTGGCCCGCCGTTCCCGCCCGGTACTTCCCGTACCGCCGGGCGTCGGCCCGCAGATGGCCGTGGCGCAGCGTGTGCAGCTCCCCCCGCGTGGCGATCTTCGGGTCGCGCAGTTCCTCCAGCTTGTCGATGTAGTAGTTGGCTTCCCGGTGCCGGGCTACCCACAGCAGGCCCATCGCGAGCAGCAGCGCGGGCATGCCTTTGAGCAGCAATCCGATCAGCAGCCCAACACCGGACCCGCCGACGCCGTCCATCAGCAGCGGCGAGTTCCAGATGAAGTGGATGCCCCAGGCCAGACCCATCCCGACCAGCAGCCCACCCCACCGGACGATCAGCGTCTTGTCGGTGCGTACCAGGAACCAGGCGATCCCGGCGCCGGCCAGCGCGCTGAACAGGGTGTGGCTCCACAGCCCGGCGAGGAAGCCGCGCAGGAAGAACGTCGCGACCACGGGCGCGGCGGTGTCGCCCTCGTTGGCCATTTCGACCGAGTTCAGCGCGTAGAAGATGTTCTCCACGACCTGGAAGCCGAGGCCGATCAGGGCGCCGTAGACCATGCCATCCAGCACGCTGTTGATCTGCTTGCGCGCCACCAGCACGATCATCACGAGGCCGAGCGCCTTGAGCAGCTCCTCGATTAGCGGGCTGGCGATCGCCGGGCCCCACGCCATGGCGAAATCCGGTGACACCAGCTTGGCGGTCAGCCCCAGCAGCGCCCGGTTGCCCGGCATCGCCGCCATCGTGGCGACCATCGCTCCCCAGGCGAACGCGGTCGCCATCAGCAGCGGCGGCTCCCGTTCAAGGAAGTCCATCGACGCGATGAACAGCCAGAACGGTACCGCCCACAGGCCGAACAGCAGGATGGCGGTGATGGTGGCGGTGGGGAAGCGGGCGAGCGGCGAGTGCAGCATGATCCCGAGCCGCCACGCGGACAGGGCCAGGAGCGCGCACAGGATCCAGAAAGCGGGCAGCCGCAGGGACTTGAGCGCCCGGGCGGCACGCGGTGTGGGCCGAACGGACAAGCCCCACCGGCGAGGTTGCGACACTGTCATCGGCCACCGTTCCAGGCGATCGATGCGATCGATTCATCAATGGGTACCAGTCCTTGCTGGAAATCGGTTTCCGAGACGTTGATGGTGACCTCCACCGTCCGCCCCGGGACCACGAAGGCAAGGTAACGGCCGCTGCGGCCGGGCGCGGTGAAGCTGCTTCCCAGGCCGTGCAGCCCGCTGTCGGTCACCATCGGGGTCTCGGGACTTGTCACCTGGTACCCCCGCATGCTTTGAATCTTTGTTCTCAAACGGCTCGCGGCCTCGGGCAGATCGCCGGTGAACGGCTCAACAGAGATCACATAGCGCGCCGGCCCGATCAGGAACAGGATCGAGCCGGTCTCTGGTCCAATGCGCGTGCGTTTAGCGATCAGGGCGCCGGTGGGCGGAACCACCGAGATCCCGTCGGCGATGGTGTGGCGCTGGGCCGGTGCGGCACGGTCGGCGGGCACGGCCCGGTCGATCGCGGGCAGGCCGAACACCACGGCCATGATCGTAGCCAGGACCGCCGCGCCACCCAGCAGGTTGCGCCCCCATTTGTGCCCCGCCACGTATTGACGGTAGCGGGACGGCTGCCCGCCGGATGCCGATTTCGAAACTGTGATGCGGCCGATGGCAACCGATCAAGGCACTCAAACGCTCTTGCTTTCGTGCTCGTTTGGCGTCGCGCGGTCAGCGCACGGAGTCTGCTGCTCGCGGCGGCCCTTGCCGCGCTCATCGCGACGGGGATGCTGGCCGGGCTCGCAGAATACAGCCGAGTGGTGATCGTCGACGGGGCTCGCTCCGCCGTCTGGGCGGCCCCGGTCTCCGAGCGGGCGCTTCTGGTGCAGGGCCAGGGCAACCCCGGAGCCGAGGCCGCGTTGCGCGCCGCGGTCCCGGGCTGGAGCGTGCGCTCAAGCGGCTACTCCAGCGGGCGGCAGTTCGCCGGGCCGACCGGATCGGCGCAGAAGGACTCCGGCGGCGCGGTCTATGCCAGCGTCATGTACCTCGACGGGCTGCGCGAGCACGCCCGCCTGGTGGACGGGCAGTGGGCGGTGCCTGGCTCCGACCCGCCGCAGGCGATGCTCGGCGAGGCGGCCGCGTCAACACTCGGGATCAAAGCCGGGGACACCATCCCGATCCTTGACCGCCGCACCGACCGCACCGACCAGGTCAAGATCGCGGGGATATTCGCCGCCAACGACCCCGGCGCCGGCGTCTGGCTGCTGACGCCGGAGCTGGCCAGCGGCGCCGGCCCGAGCGGCACCACCTACGGCCCGCTTGTGCTCGACCGCACCGACTTCGACAAGGGCTGGCAGACCAGCGGCAGCGCCGGCTGGGTCGCCGAGCCCGACCTGTCCAGGGTCACCCTCAGCGACCTGCTCGCCCTGCGCGCGGCGGCGCGGACGCTGCCTCAGGCCCTGCCGGTCGCCATGGGTATGGGCTCCAGCGGCCAGGCCACCACCCGCCTCGATCTGCTCGTCGACCGGATCCAGCGGGCCGACCTGGTCGGCCGCTCGGCCCTGCTGACCCCGTTGCTGCTCATCGTGGTCCTCGGCGGCTACGCCCTGCTGCTGCTCGCCGGGCTGCTCACCGAGCAGCGCCGCGCCGAGACCGCCCTGCTGCGCGCCCGCGGCGCCAACGGCAGGCAGCTTGCCCTGCTTGCGTTCCGCGAAGGGCTGCTGATCGTGGTGCCCGCGGTCCTGATCGTCTCGCCGTTCGTCGCCCCGGCCTCGTGGACGGTGACCGGCGCCGCCGGGGTGGGCTGCCTCATGGCCATGACGGCTCCCGCGCTGCGCCGCGGCACCACGTACGTCGCCGAGCTGACCGCCCGCACCCGCACCAGCGCCGCCCAGCGCGCCGGCGCCGACCTCGCCCTCGTCGTGCTCGCCGTCCTGGCCTGGCTGCAGCTGCGCCAGTACTCCTCACCGCTGGCCGGGGTGGGCGGCACCCTCGGCATCGACCCGCTGCTGGCCGCCGCCGCACCCATCGGCGTGCTGGCCGCATCCGTTGTGGCGCTTAGGTTACTGCCCCCGCTGACCCGGTTCGCCGAGCGGTTCATCGACCGCCGCAACTGGTTCGCGGCGCAGATGGGCATGTGGCAGGCTGGCCGCCGCCCGCACGCCGGCCCGGTCCTGCTGCTCGCCCTGGCCGTCGCCGTCAGCACGCTCGCCTGGGCCCTGGCCGGCACCGCCCAGCGCTCGCAGGTGGACCAGGCCGACCACCTGGCAGGCGCCGACCTGCGCCTGAGCGAGACCTCCGGCTTCGCCCCGGCCGGTCGCGCCGAAGCCATAGAGCAGCTGCCCGGGGTCGAGACCGCCCTGCCCGGGTGGCGGCTGGCCACCTCGCTCGGCGAGAAGTCCACACCGTCCACATTGCTCGGTGTGGACGCCACCAAAGCGGCCGGTGTGATCCGGATGCGCCCCGACATCGGCGACGCCGGCGCGCTCTTCGCCGACCTGGCCGCCCGGCGCAGCGACGGCGTCGTCGCCGCGATCGCCACCACCTCCGCCCTGGAGGTGCTGCACAAGAACGTCGGCGAGAACGTGCGGCTCCCGCTCGGCCGCGGCGACATCCAGGTCGTGCTGGCACACAGCGTCGCCACGCTGCCCGGCACGCGCGGCGAACCAGCGATCCTGCTCGACCTGGTTTCGCTGGAGGGGTACCGGATAAACGACTGGTGGATCACCACGGACCCCTCGCAGCACACGCAAGCGGTCGCCGCCGCCGAGGCACTGCGCAACATCGAGGTCTTCGACCCGGTCGGGCTGGCGTCGGTGGCGAGCCAGGACCCGTACGGCGTGGGCGCGAGGTGGGCGCTGTTCATCGCCGCGCTCGGCGCCGTCGCGCTCGCGCTCGTCGGTGTCGCGGTCGACGTGCGGGCAACTGCCCGCAGGCGGATGGGGGAGATGGCGGTGCTGCACACCCTTGGCGCCACGCCGCGGTTGCTGGCCCGCTCGCTCGTTACCGAGCAGGGTTTCCTTGCCGGGCTTGGCATCGGGGTCGGGATCGCGGTCGGGTTGGGGGTGGCCGCGACCATGGCCCCGCTGGTGATCCTCACCCCGTCGGCGGCCCGGCCCAACCCGGAACCGTTGCTGTTCCTGGACTGGCGGCCGGTCGCGGGGACGGCCCTGGCGCTGCTGCTGCTCGCCATGGCGATGGCCGGCATGACCGCGCTGACCATGCGCCAGCGCCTGATCGCGGCCCGGCTGCGCCTGGGGGCGGAGTGACATGACGAGGGGCTTCCTTTCCCGGATCCGCACGATAAAAGGGCAGCTCGCCCTCGTCGCCGCGCTGACCGCCGCCGCCGGCATGCTGCTGATCGGCGCGCCCAAGGTCGCCAACCGGCTCACCGACGAGGCGCTGCGCGCACGCATCGACAGCCTTCCCTTCCAGGTGAAAGATTTGACCTATCGGGTGACACCGAACGCCAACGGCCCGCTGCGCCCGCAGCACGCCGAGGCGCGGCTGGCGCAGCAGCGGCAGGCGGTCAGCTCCGACCTGACCAGCCGGTTCTCCGATTCCTGGTATGCGGTGACCACCCCGCTGGAGACCACCCTCGGCGTGGAGACCGGCCTGGGCAAGCCACCCAACTTCGGCCTGCGCGCCGGTGGTGGCCTGCGCCAGGCGTCCCGGATGGTGCAAGGGCGCTGGCCGGACAACACCCGCGAGCTGCCCCGAGTGGAGGTGGCGCTCAGCGAGGTCAGCGCCCAGATCCTCAACTATCGGGTGGGCAGCGACTTCGGCATCGTCAACAACCGCAACCGGCCGCCGGTGCGGGTGCGCGTCGTCGGCATCTTCACCCCGATCGACGAGAACGCACCGATCTGGGACTCGGAGCCGTTCGCGGTGCGCGCCTATGCGCCGCAGAGCGACGAGGAGACGTACCAGGCGCTGTTCCTCACCGACATCCCCGGCATGTCCCGCGTCGACCTGGGCGGGGTCGCCGTCGCCTACGAGTGGCGCTTCCGGCTCGATCTGTCCGGATTGGACATGACCGCGCTGCCGGTGCTGCTGCCGGCCCTCCTCGACGCCCGCCGCCAGGGCATCTTCGAGGCCACCGCCGAGACCGGCCTCGACACCGCCCTGACCCGCTTCGCCGATAACGCCCGCTCCTCCCAGGCCATGTTCGCCGTCGTGCAGGCCGGCACCCTCGCCACCCTCGCCGGGCTGGTGCTGCTCTCCGCCCGCCTGTCCGCCAACCGGCGCCGCGAGGAGTTCGCCTTGCTGCGGGCACGGGGCGCGGCAATGGGCACGGTCGGCTGGCGGGTGGCGCTGGAACTGCTGCCCGTTGTTCCGCTTGCGGCTTTTATCGGGGGGTACCTGGGAAGCCTCGCACCTGGAAGGACAGGCGAGACCGAGCTGTTGCTGGCCGCGTTCACCGCGATCGCTTTGCTGGCACTGCCCATCCTGGCGATGATCGCCTCACGCCGGCTCACCGAGGAGCGCGCCGACCGGCCGCGCGCCGGGGTCAAGCGGCGCACCGCCGAGATCGGGGTGCTGGCCCTTGCCGCCCTTGGGATCTGGCTGCTGCGCCGGCGCGGGCTCGAACTCGACCTGTACCTCGTCGCGGTGCCGGTACTGCTCGCCACCGCCGCGGCCGTCATCACCCTGCGCCTGATTCCCGCGCCGCTGGCCCTGGCCGGACGGATCGCCGCGCGCGGCCGCGGCACCGTGGCCTTCCTCGGCCTCATCCGCGCCGGGCGCTCCACGCCGGCCACGCTCGGGCCGGTCGCGGTACTGATCGTCGCGGTGTGCACCACCGTGTTCAGCATCGGCATCGCCGGTACGGTCGAGCAGGCCAGGGACCGCGCCGCCGACCACGACATCCCGGGCGACGTTTTCGTGCAGGGCAACAGGTTCGCCGTCGACACCGGGGAAGCCCTGCGCCAGGTTCCCGGCGTGACCGGCGTATCGCAACTGGCCGAACTCCCCGCCCTCGACATCCTCTCCTCCCGCGAGGTCGACGCCCGCAGGCTCGTCCAGACGTATGTGCTCGTGGTCGACGGCCCGACGTTCGCCGAGGTCGCCTCCCGCGCCGGGCGCGACGTCGACCTGCCCGTGGTCCTGCGTGACGCCCGGCGGCAGCAGGCGGTCCCGGCGATAGCCTCCCCGGAACTCGCCGCGGACCTGGCCGGCAACGGCGGCAAGGGCGTCGTCGACCTTCAGGGCCGCAGTTACGACTTCCACGTGGCCGAGGTCGCCGATACGTTCCCGATGATCGCCCGGACGGCGGTGCGCTTCCTCGTCCTGCCGTGGCAGGCGCTGCCCATCCAGCCCGACAAGGTGCTCATCCCGACGGCTTACCTCGTCTCCGGGCACGCGGACCGGGCCGCCCTGCTCAAGGTGGCGGACGAGGGTCAGACCCGGTGGGTCTCGGGGATCACCGAGCCGCGGATCGGGTACCGGCCGGATTCAAAAATCAAAGCATGGCAGGAACGCCGTGCCGAACTGGAGCTGTCCGGCGTCAACGCCGTGCTCTCCTTCGCCTACGGGGTCGGTGCGCTCGGCGGGGTGGTCCTCGCCCTGCTCGCCGTAGGGTTCGCGGTGCTGGCCGAGGCACGCACCCGCGGCAAGGCCCTGTCCCGGCTGCGCACCATGGGCCTGGCCCAGCGACAGGGGCGCAGGCTGCTGCTGTTCGAGCTGGCGCCGGTGGTCACCGCGGCGGTGGCGGCGGGCGCGGCGGTCGGCCTGCTCCTGCCCGCCGCGGTCGGGCCGGCGCTCAACCTGACCAGCTTCACCGACGGGATGGACGTCGGTCTGCGGCTGGATCCGCTGGTGATCGGCGGGGCGCTCGGCCTGGTGCTCGCCGGGCTGGGGACGGCGCTGATGGTCGAAGCCGTGTTCAATCGCAGGATGCGCCTCGGTGAGGTGCTTCGGGTGGGATCGGAGTAACGCAGTGTCCACATTGGAGGCAGCACCGGACCTGGGCGCGTTGCGGGCCAGAGCCGCGCAACGCGCCGCGGACAGAGCAGGCGGGGCGGACAGGCTGCGCGGCCACATCGTCTGCGACGGCCTGGTGCGCATCTACAAGACCGAAGGCGTCGAGGTCGTGGCCCTGCAAGGCCTGGACCTCGTCGTCGACCGGGGCGAACTGCTCGCCATCGTCGGCGCCTCCGGATCCGGCAAATCCACCCTGCTCAACATCCTGTCCGGGCTCGACACCCCGACCGCCGGCATCGCCCGCGTCGGCAGCTACGACCTGCTCACCATGTCGGCCGGCAAGCGTTTGCGGTACAGGCGGCGCATGGTCGGCTTCGTGTGGCAGCAGACCGCCCGCAACCTCCTGCCGTACCTCACCGCGCTTGAAAACGTGGTGACGCCGATGCGCCTGGCCGGGCGGGCGGACAAGAAACGCGCCACCGACCTGCTGGAGATGGTGGGCGTCGGCTACTGCGCCGGCCGCCGCCCCGACCAGATGTCCGGCGGCGAACAGCAGCGCGTCGCCGTGGCTGTCGCCGTCGCCAACAACCCCGAGGTCCTCTTCGCCGACGAGCCCACCGGCGAACTCGACGAGTCCACCGCGGTCGAGGTCTTCGGCGCGCTGCGCACCATCAACGCCGAACTTGGCGTCACCGTCGTCGTGGTCACCCACGACCCCAACGTGTCCGACCAGGTCCAGCGCACCGTCGCCATCCGCGACGGCCGGCTGGCCACCGAGGTCCGCCGCACCGCCCTCGACGACGGCTCCCTCGTCGCCGAGGAGTACGCCGTGCTCGACCGGGCCGGCCGCATGCAACTACCCGCACAGTTCGTCGATGCGCTCGAACTCAAGGACCGGGTCAAGCTCAACCTCGAACCCGATCACGTGGAGGTGCGCCGTGGCTGAACTGGTGCGGGTCGAACAGATCAGCCGCGAGTTCGGGCGCGGGGCACAGGTCGTCCACGCCGTGCGCGAAGTCTCATTCACCGCCGCGCCCGGCGAGCTGGTGGCGATCCGTGGCCGATCCGGCGCCGGCAAGACCACCCTGCTCAACATCATCGGCGGGTTGGACCGACCCACGAGCGGAAAGGTGTTCGTGGACGGGGTGGAGATGGCGTCGGCGAGCGAAGCGGCCCTGGTCGACATGCGCCGGAACACGATCGGCTTTGTGTTTCAGTCGTTCGGGTTGGTACCCATCCTGTCCGCCGCCGAGAATGTGGGGGTACCGCTCCGGCTCGCCAATGTGCCGGCCGCAGAACGCGAGGAGCGGGTCGCGGTCCTGCTGGAGTTGGTAGGCATAGGGGCGCACGCCAAACAGCGGCCATACGAGCTCTCAGGCGGGCAGCAGCAGCGCGTCGCCGTGGCCCGGGCGCTGGCGAACGAGCCGAAGTTGTTGATCGCCGACGAGCCCACCGGTCAGCTCGACTCCGAGACCGGACGCTCCATCATGGACCTGATCCGGGCGGTAGTCCGCGCCCACGGCATGACAGCCCTCGTCGCCACCCACGATCCCGCCCTGATGGACGTCGCCGACCGCATCCTCACCCTCAGAGATGGATCCCTAGTCGGATAAGACGCATTGCCGCCCCTGCGTTTGCTTTAGCACGCGCAAGAAATCATTGCCGCCGCCGGCGTTCGGGATCTGATCATCTGGCAAACACGCTCCTTCGTTTGCCAGATGATCAGGCACGATCGTCGGCTCCAGGGGCGGCAATGCCCGCGCGTTTGCTTTAGCACGCGCAAAGAAATACAGAGGGCGTCCGTTGGGGGAAGACGCCCTCTGTGATTGGGGTTGATGCCTGTCAGTCGCCTTGGCGTTGGTGCGGGATCTGGCCTTGAAGCAGAGCACGCACCTCCGACTCACGGTAGCGACGGTGTCCGCCCAGCGTCCGGATGGCGCTGAGCTTGCCCGCCTTGGCCCACCGAGTCACAGTCTTCGGGTCGACACGGAACATCGACGCGACCTCTGCTGGGGTGAGCAGCGGCTCTGGTTCGTGCGTACGCGACGCCATGGTCACTCCTCCACAAGTACCTATAGACGAAGGCCGGGGTCCCGCCGGCCGACGCGCTACCCATAGTCCGGCTAGTCCCCGATGTCCGACATGGGCCGAACGGGTGAAGGTCCGTGGATGGACGGATGACAAAAGAACGACATGTCGCTTTTTCGCGGACACGCTAGTGTTTTGCATGACTTTGAATGACTGATTGTAATCGATTAGTTACTTCGTTCAAGCAGCTGGACTTCGCGCCAACGGTGGACGAGACGCTCGTACGCTGCGGTTGCGGAGGCTCCGTCGTCTTGCGACAGTCCGCTGAGCCCTTCAGCAACCAGCTCGACAGAGTCATCTTCCTTCAGTGCTTGATCCGACAGTAGGTTCGTCAGGCCGCCATAATCGAGCTCAACGACCGACCCCGGATGGAAAAGCTCCAGCCAGCGCGCTGTCTCCTTGAGCGCCTCGGTGATCGGCACGTCCCCGAGCGCCCGCCTGAGCACGCGCAGCCCCTTGTGTACCCGCTGCCGCGCCTTACCGATCTCGCAGCGGAACCGCATCAGCCGCTGCCCGCTCTCGCCCTCGAGGACCAGCTCCTTCTCCGCCGGGGCGAAGAGCACGAACCAGCGAAGCGGCACACCCCACGTCGCCACCTGCTCGTGAACCCGCTCACCCGCCTCCGACTCGGCGACGACGGTCTGCGCCAGCCCGACCAGGGCCGGCGGCACGAACGCGTCGGCGAGCACCTGCGGTACCCCATCCCGGGCCTGCAACGCGGCCTCCGCCACCCGCATCCGCAGGTTCCACGGGCAGACCAGCGCCGCGTCCTCCGCGCCGAGGACATAGGCCTCCTCGGGCAGCTCTCCTAGCCGGGACCAGCCCGCCCCGAGGGCCTCGAGCACCACCGTGCGCTGCTTGCCTGGCCCGTCGGACAGGCCGATCGCCCGGCCTTCGGCGACGTAACGGCGCCAGAACCGCTGCCTCTCGGGATCGAAAGCGGTCAGCGGCTCGTACACGCGCAAATAAGCGGCGAACTGTGTCGGCACTTGGCGATCCTCGCACGATTAGTCTTCCTAAGGGGAGCGCCGTTACCGCGGCGATCCACTCCTCTGAGAAGAATGGCCTCACAAGGGCCATGCAACGAAGCTTGGAGCCAAAGTGGGCGTATTCAGTGAGGGCAGCCACGAACAGGTCGTGTTCTGCCAAGACCGGGCCAGCGGTCTGAAAGCAATCATCGGCATCTACTCAACGGCGCTGGGTCCAGCGCTTGGGGGGACCCGCTTCTACCCCTACCTGTCGGAAGAGCAGGCGCTGCACGACGTCCTCGAGCTGTCCCGCGGGATGGCGTACAAGAACTCGCTAGCCGGGCTGGACCTGGGCGGCGGCAAGGCGGTCATCTGGGGTGACCCGGAGGTGAACAAGTCCGAGGCGCTCCTGCGTGCCTACGGCCGGTTCGTCCAGTCCCTCAACGGCCGCTACTTCACCGCCTGCGATGTGGGCACCTACACCTGGGACATGGATGTGGTGGCCCGCGAGACCCGCTTCGTCACCGGCCGCAGCCTTGAGCACGGCGGCGCGGGTGACTCCTCGATCCTTACCGCGTGGGGTGTCTATCAGGGCATGCGCGCGGCCGCCGAGCACCGCTGGGGCAGTTCGTCCCTGCGCGGCAGGCGGGTGGGCATCTCGGGCCTGGGCAAGGTCGGCAAGTACCTGACCGCGCACCTGCTCGACGAAGGCGCCGAGGTCGTGGCGACCGACGTGCACCCGAAAGCGCTGGACTGGGCCCGCGAGACCCATCCCCAGGTCTCGCTCGTGGCCGATACCACGCAGCTGGTCACCAGCGACATCGACATCTATGCGCCGTGCGCGCTCGGGTTCGCCTTGAACGACGAGACAGTCCCCATCCTGCGGGCTCAGATCGTCGCTGGCGCCGCCAACAACCAGCTTGCCCACCAGGGGGTGGAGAAGCTGCTGATGGACCGCGGAATCCTTTACGCACCGGACTACTGCGTCAACTCCGGTGGTGTGATTCAGGTCGCAGACGAGATCGAAGGCTTCAATTTCGATCGTGCCAAACTTCGGGCGACGAAAATCTTCGACACCACCAAGCGCATCCTCGAGCTGGCCGATAATGAGGGCATCTCCCCCGCTACCGCCGCCGATCGCCTGGCCGAGCAGCGCATGACGGACGTGGGGCGACTGAGTGTTATTCGCCTGTAAGGGCCGTGGGGTGGTGGCCCCGCCACCACCCTTAACGGGCAGCAACGAGATCCACCCCTTACTGCAACAAATCCGACAGCAATAAAAAACGCCCAGGAACCCGGGATGCCGAACCCGGGTCGGGGCATGTACCGTATGAGCCACGAGAGATGTCTGAGTCAATCGGGGCCCGCCTTCGGGCAGCCCCGTCATTCATGTGCGAGGGGGTCGGCCATGGGGCGCGGCCGAGCTAAGGCCAAGCAAACGAAGGTGGCCAGGGAGCTGAAGTATCACTCCCCCAACACCGATCTTGACGCCTTGCAGCGCGAGCTTTCCGGCAGGCCAGCCGCTGTCGACGAGGTCGACGATCAGCCTGACGAGTTCGACAGGTACGCGGGTTATGACCCCGACGATGAGGATGACGACGCTTCCTGGGCACAGCGCAAGTAAGGACCGACCCCCGTTTCGGGTCCGGCTACCTCGGCCTGTTGTTCCAGTTGAAGAATGTCGGGATGTTTTCGAAGTGGTTCCAGGCGCAGACCGCGCTGCTGTCGGCGCCTGCCGCTTCGGCTCGTCCGATCCTCGCGTCGCGGGCGACTTTGAGCAGTGGAGTGAGTTCGGCATGGGCTTCACGGATGCGTGCGGCCACCCGGTCAAGCTCCTCTGACATGGTCGAGCACTCCCTCCAGTAGGTTGATCTTGCTGTTGCGGCAGTGTTCCGTCTCCGTGCCGTCGAACCTGCCGTGCTCGAAGAAGCGGTTGGCCGCATGCCCGCCACCGCAGAAGCCGAAGTACGGGCAGGTGGCGCGGCAATTCTCCACGCCCGCCACGAACTCGGACACCCACGGCTGGGCCGTCGGCGTAGCAAGCAGCGTCGCAAGCGGCGTGGTCAGGACGTTGCCGCTGGCAAAGTCGCCGTAGCGGTGGTGGTTGAACCCGGCCAGCTCGGGTGAGAGCAGCACGACGGACCCGTCGTGGCCGATCGTGGGGATCGGGTCGAGCTGGCGGGGCAGCAGGTCGCCGTCGGTGCTGTCGAGGACCGCGGAAACGTAGCGCAGCGACCATTCGATCTCACGAACGTGGATGCGTGGGTCGCCGCGCCACGCCGCGACCAGCTCTGACCAGAAGGCCCGCACGTCGCCGGGGTCGTGCCGGTTATCCCGTTCATTGACGCCTTCGCGCTCTTCGATATTGATGCCGAGCACGTCGCAGCCGAGATCGAGGAAGAAGTCGTAGATCGCCTTGGCCACGCCCGGCCCCGGCGCGCTGACCACGCACAGCGCGGCGAATTGCAGCCCGTTGCGGCGCAGTGCCTCAATGCCTTTCATTATCCGGGGGTACCCCGCGAGCCCGCCCCTGCTCCGCCGGGCGGAGTTGAGTTCTTCCGGCCCGTCGATGCTTACGCTTACGCGAACCTGGCGGGTGTGGAAGAAGTCGCACCAGGCGTCGTCGATCAGGGTGGCGTTGGTCTGCACGTGGTGCTCGATCTCGGCGGCGAACGGCGCCATGAGCTGGGCGAGCTGCTCACGGCCGGCCGCCATCGGCTCACCACCGTGCCACACGACGGAGAAGCGCTGCTCGAGTGCCCAGCGGTTGGCGTCGGCTGCGACCGCGGCCGCGACCGCGGGGCTCATCCGGTGGTCGGCGGCCCTCAGCGGCAGGTAGCAGTAGTCACAGTCCAAATTGCACAGCGTCGTGGGCTGCATGACAACGTAGGAGGGCACGGAGGAAATCCCTCGCATGCCCTCGCTGTTGGCCACTCGACCATTGTCTGGTCAGTCGTCGAGCCAGTCCAGCCTTCGGTCACCGCGATTGCGGCGATCGTCGTTGTAGGTGCCGCCGCCCTGCTGGCCGTAGGGGTCCTGCTGGTAGCCCTGCTGCTGCCCGTACTGGCCGCCTTGCCCGTAGCCAGCGGTGTCCTGGCCGTAGCCCTGCTGCTGGCCGTAACCGGAGTCGTAGCCCTGACCCGCGGTGTAGCCGGGGTCGTAGCCTCCGCCGCCGGGACCGGCACCGCTCGCGTACTGGGTGGGCTCGTCGTACTGGCCGCCGCCTTGCCCGTAGCCGGGCTGCTGGGCGTAGCCACCGGCGCCAGCGGCACCGGCTCCGTAGCCGGGCTGAGCTGCGCCGTAGCCACCGCCGCCGCTGGCCGGGTCGCCATACGCACCGCCGCCGCTTGCCTGCGGACCGGCACCGTAACCGCCACCGCCGCTGGCCTGCGGACCGTAGCCGGGCTGGCCGGCGCCGCCGGACGGGCTGCCATAGGCACCGCCGCCGCTGGCCTGCGGGCCGTAGCCGGGCTGGCCATAGGCACCGCCGCCACTTGCCTGCGGACCGGCACCGTAGCCGCCACCGCCGCTGGCCGGGTCGCCGTAGCCGGCACCGCTGGACGGCGGGCCGTAGCCGGGTTGCGGCTGCTGAGCCCACTGCTGGCCGCCGTACTGCTGGGTCTGCTGGGCGCCGTAGGGGTCGGGGCGGTGCATCATCGTCGGCGCGTCGCTCATGCCCGGCCGGGCGACCATGGTCGGGTCGGCCCCGCGCGCGTAGCCGGGCTGCTGGGCGTACCCGGGGGCGGGCTGGCGGTAGCCGGGCTGCTGCGGGCCGCGAGGCCCGGGACGGCCGCGGGCCGGCTGCTCGTCCTCGTCCTCTTCCTCCTCGTCGTCGTCGCTGTTGCGGCGTACCCAGAGGAGGACGATGGCGCCGATGCCGAGCGCGATCAGAACACCACCCACGATGATCATGATCCACAACGTGCTGTCGAGGCCCTCGTCCTCGGACTTGGTGTCGATCGCCGCGGCGGTCGGTTCGGCGCTGCCGCTCGGATCCGGGGCGGCGGACTCGACGACGGGCGCGGTGGAGGGCGTGAGCGCCGTCTCGTCCCGCATGTTCAGCGCGGGCAGCGCGAAGTCTTGGCTGGCCGGCACCGTCACCGACTTGGGGTCGCCGTCGAGCACCAGCGGACTCTTGACCGCGGTGATCACGACGGTCCCCGGCGGGATCTTCAGGGTGCGGCCGTCGAAGGTGAAGTTGCCGGCGGCGTTCGTCGTCGCGGTGTAGTTGCGGCCGTTCTCGTCCTGCAGGGTCACCTTTGCCCCGGAGACGGCGGCGCCGGTGGCGATGTTCTTGACCGAGCCGGTGAGCTTCCCGGCGTACTGCTCCTGCTGCTGAGGGGCCTGGATGGCAAGGTTGTAGGTGCTGCCGATGCCCTGGCCGTCAACCGTGACCCGGACCTGTGCCTGCCCGGCCGAGTTGCCCTTGATCTTTACGGAAAGGGTGTCGGTCTCGCCGCTCTGGGCGGCGACCTGGGCGTCGAACGAGCCGCAGTTGTCAGAGCAGCTACCGGCGCCGTTCACCGACACCTGGATATTGTCGATCTTGGTGGCGCCCTGGGTGGTTTCCTTGAGCTTGAACCTGAAGGTCGACTCCTGGCCAACCGTGATCGTGTTGGGGTTCAGGCTGGCGCTCACCACTTGTGCTGCGGCGAACGCGGGGGTTGTGACTCCGAGCAGGGCACCGAAGGAAACTGCGAGGACCACTCCGACGCGCACCAGCCAGGATCGTTGCTGGGTAGCCACGTCCACCACCTTCCAAACTTTCAGCATCCCCCGGTGGAGGTAAGAGGACAGGGGTCACCGAGGGAAATACGCCCACGCAACTATGCCTTGCGTCGAGGTGTTTACGCGAGCCAGGGGTAGACCTAATACGAGCCAAAGTCACGTCGTATCGTCCCAACGTGTCCTCATCGCGTGAAAAGTCCCCAGCGGTCACAGCGGTGCTAGCCAGCCTGGCCGCGGGCGAGTCTCCGCAGCGTCCGGCGTTGCGGGAGGCTGTGCGCGCGCTCCTGCTGGAACTGGCGGCCGCCGCACCTGGCCGTTCGGTGGAGGTGCGAGTTCCGCCTTTCGGTGCAATTCAGTGCGTAGCAGGTCCGCGACACACGCGGGGTACCCCCGCAAATGTTGTGGAAATGGATCCGGTCACTTTCGTCGAGCTTTCGGCGGGCCGGTTGGGGTGGGCCGATGCGGTGCGGGACGGGCGGATAAGCGCGAGCGGCATCCGCGCCGATATTTCCTACCTTTTCCCGATCCACTGACTCTGGCACACTAGGTGACGTGCAGGAGGCTCTCGGTCAGCCTCCTGGCTCACGTACACTGTCGGTCTACGGCAAACGTCCTGCTCGCGACACACACCGCAACACAAGGCAAACGCAAGGGAGCTGTAGGGTGCCCGGAGGCGACGGCCGGTTGAGCCACGAGCTCGACCCCCACCGGCCAGGCCCGCAAGACGCATGTGGCGTCTTCGGAGTCTGGTCACCCGGCGAAGATGTGGCGAAGCTTACGTACTTCGGCCTCTATGCCTTACAGCACCGCGGCCAGGAGGCCGCGGGCATCGCGGTCAGCGACGGTTCCGGCGTCGTCGTCTACAAGGATCTGGGCCTCGTCGCCCAAGTCTTCGACGAGCCGACGCTGGCGAGCCTGCGCGGGTTTCTGGCGATCGGCCACACCCGCTACTCCACCACCGGCGGCTCGACGTGGGAGAACTCACAGCCCACGATCCAGGCGACCCCGGCGGGCACGACGATCGCCTTGGCCCACAACGGGAATCTAGTCAACACCGCCGATCTGGCCCGCGCTGTGGCCGAGATGGGCGGCGACACCCGCGGGTCGACCAGCGACACGACGCTGGTCACCATGCTGCTGGCGGCAAAGCCCGACCTGTCGGTCGAGGCGGCCGCGCTTGAGGTGCTGCCCACCGTCAAGGGCGCGTTCAGCTTCGTGTTCATGGACGAGACAACGCTTTACGCCGCCCGCGACCCGCACGGCGTCCGCCCACTGGTGCTCGGGCGCCTCGCCCGGGGCTGGGTCGTGGCGAGCGAGACGGCGGCGCTTGAAACCGTTGGCGCGTCAGTGGTCCGCGAGGTCGAGCCGGGCGAGCTGCTCGCCATCGACGAGCACGGGCTGCGCTCCTCGCGCTTCGCCAATCCCGAACCCAAGGGCTGCCTGTTCGAGTATGTATACCTGGCACGCCCCGACTCCACGATCTCCGGGCGCAATATGTACGCCGCGCGGGTGGAGGTCGGCCGCAGGCTCGCCCGCGAGCACCCGGCCGAAGCGGACCTTGTCATCCCGGTGCCTGAATCCGGTACCCCCGCAGCAATTGGATATGCGGAAGCATCGGGCATCCCCTACGGCAGCGGCCTGGTCAAGAACGCCTATGTGGGCCGCACTTTCATCCAGCCCTCGCAGAGCATCCGGCAGCTGGGCATCCGCCTCAAGCTCAACCCCTTGCGCGAGAACGTGCGCGGCAAGCGACTGGTGGTCGTCGACGACACCATCGTGCGCGGCAACACCCAGCGCGCCATCGTCCGCATGCTGCGCGAAGCGGGCGCCGTACAGGTGCATGTGCGCATCTCGGCGCCGCCCGTGACCTGGCCCTGTTTCTACGGCATCGACTTCGCCACCCGAGCCGAGCTGATCGCGACCGGCCTCGACACCGACGGCGTGCGCCGCTCGATCGGTGCCGACTCGCTTGGTTACGTGTCGCTGGCCAACCTGACCGCCGCCACCGAACAGCCCGTGTCGCGCCTGTGCCGGGCCTGCTTCGACGGCAACTACCCGATCGAGCTGCCGGCCGGCAACCTGATCGGCAAGCATGTGCTCGAAGGGGTTGACCGCAAGGTCGGCTCCGATGAGCAAGGCGACCACGACCAGGCACTCACCGCCAGCCGGTCTTGAGCTTTCAGCAGCAGCAGCAATTTCTCGCTTTAAGGGGAGTACCAGTGACCCACGTGACCGAGCGCCCGAGCATTCAGCCATGGACAGCCGAGGGGACAGGCCGCCGCAAGACGGTGACCTACGCCGATGCGGGGGTTTCGATCCACGCCGGGGACCTGGCGGTTGAGAAGCTCAAGGGCAAGGTCCAGCGGGCACTGCGGCCCGAGGTGCTGGGCGGCCTCGGCGGCTTCTCGGGGCTGTTCCGGCTGGACATCACCAAGTACAAGCAGCCGGTGCTGGCCTCGTCGACCGACGGCGTAGGCACAAAGCTGGTGATCGCCCAGCAGATGAACATCCACGACACGGTCGGCATCGACCTTGTCGCGATGGTCGTCGACGACCTGGTGGCGTGCGGAGCGGAGCCGCTGTTCCTGTTGGACTACATCGCCTGCGGCGAGGTGGTGCCGGATCGCGTCGCCGAGATCGGTGCCGGGATCGCCGACGGCTGCCGCTACGCGGGCTGCGCCCTGCTCGGCGGCGAGACGGCCGAGCACCCGGGTGTGATGCGCCCGGACGAGTATGACCTGTCCGCCAACGGGGTGGGTGTGGTCGAGGAGGACGAGATCCTCGGGCACGAGAAGGTGCAGCTGGGCGACGTCGTGATCGCGATGCGCTCCTCGGGCCTGCACTCCAACGGGTACTCGCTGGTGCGGCACGTGCTGCTGGGCCAGGCGCGGATGCGGTTGGACAGCGTCATCGACGACCTGAGTGACCAGCGGACCCTCGGTGAGGAGCTGCTGTCTCCCACCAAGATCTATGCCAAGGACTGCATGTCGCTGATCGCCGAGTGCGAGGTGCACGCGCTGGCGCACGTGACCGGCGGCGGCATCCCCGGCAACCTGGTTCGGGTGCTGCCCAAGCACCTTGACGCGATCGTGAACCGGACCACGTGGCACCCGCAGCCGATCTTCGACTTGATCCAGCGCAAGGGCCGCATCGAGCAGGGCGACATGGAGTCGACGTTCAATATGGGCATCGGCATGTTCGCCGTGGTCGCCGCGTCCGACGCGGATCGCGCGCTGGCCCTGCTGACCGGGCGCGGTGTGGAGGCGTGGCCGGTGGGTGAGATCGTCGCCGGGACGGGGCAGGTCCACATGCTCGGCTCGTACACGCGGGGCTAACCAAACCTTCTGGCACCCGGTCCGTCGGCGGCGAGTTCGTCGCCGGGGTTGTAGAGGCTGCACGCATGCAGTGACAGGCATCCGCAGCCGATGCAGCCGGTGAGGTCGTCGCGCAGGCGGTGCAGCAGGCGTATGCGCTCATCCAGCTCCGTGCGCCACTTGCGGCTGAGCCTTTCCCAGTCCTGCTTTGTGGGGGTACGGGATTCGGGCAGCTCGTTCAGCGCCAACCTGATGCGGTCGAGGGAGATGCCGATCTGCTGGGCGATGCGGATGAAGGCGACCCGGCGCAGTTCCGTGCGTTCGTAGCGGCGCTGGTTTCCGCCGGTGCGGGTGGAGCGGATAAGGCCTTGCTGCTCATAGAAGCGCAGGGCGGAGGTCGCGACTCCGCTGCGAGCGGCCAGGTCTCCGATAGTGAGCAGCATAACTATCCTCTTGAGTTCAAGTGCGCTTTAGGTTGCAGGCTACTCCTATGGGAGTCACGGAGGTTGAACCGCTTCTCACACGGCTGACGGGGGATGAGAAGCACGCCCCCAGCGCGTATTCGACCCTCGATGTGCTGTGGGTGCTCTATGACCGGGTTCTCGACGTCGCTCCGGATCGTCTCGACGATCCGCGGCGGGATCGTTTCCTGCTTTCGAAGGGCCACGGCCCCGCCGCCTACTACGCGGTCCTTGCCGCGAAGGGGTTCTTCCCGCACGAGTGGCTAGACGACCTCGCCGGTCCGGACAGCCCGCTCGGGCACCACCCGGACCGGCTGAGGGTACCGGGGGTGGAGGTCAGCACAGGTTCGCTCGGGCATGGGCTGGGGCTGGCAATCGGGACGGCGCTTGGGTTGCGGGCGCAGGGTCTGACCGGGCCCCGGGTGTATGTGCTGGTAGGCGATGCCGAGCTGGACGAGGGCAGCAACCATGAGGCGATCGCCTACGCCGGGGCGTCCGGTTTGGACAGTCTCGCGGTGGTGGTCGTCGACAACCGGTCGGCGTCGTACTCGTGGCCGCAGGGGTTGGCGAGTGCGTTTACGGTGCATGGCTGGTCGGCGACGGATGTGGGCGGCCGCGATCAAGAGGCCATCTATCGAGGGCTGACGCAGGCCCACCCGGGACGGCCGCACGTCGTGGTCGCCCACGTCGAACAGAAGGGGAGCTGAGCACCGTGCGCCAGGCGTTCATCGACACCACAACGCGAATCCTCGACGACAACCCGCGAGCCGCACTGGTGATCGCCGAGATTTCGGCGGATTCGCTGGCAAAGGCGTTCGCGGACCATCCGGAGCGGGCGTTCAATGTGGGTATCCGGGAGCAGCTGATGATCGGGGTGGCGGGCGGGCTTGCCCTGACCGGGATGCGCCCGATCGTGCACAGCTACGCGACGTTCCTGGTCGACCGCGCGTATGAGCAGATCAAGCTGGATCTGGGGCATCAGGGTGTCGGCGCGGTCCTGGTGAGTGTGGGTGCGTCGTATGACGGTTCGACGGCCGGGTACACGCACATGTCGCCGATGGATGTGGCACTGCTGGACACGTTGCCGGGGTGGCGGGTGCATGTGCCCGGCCACCCCGACGAGGTGGTGTCGTTGCTGCGGGCGGCGATGGACGACGACGAGCGGGTCTACATTCGACTGTCCACAAAGGTCAATGCGGTCGCGCACGCCGACGGTGAGGTTGTCCGGCCGGGTCCGGGCCGGACGGTTGTCGCGGTCGGCCCGATGCTGGATCCGGTGCTGGAGGCGGTGCGGGGCTTGGACTTCAACGTGGTCTACACGCACACTCCGCGCCCGCTGCGGGTCGACGAGGGCGCGATCCTGGTGGAGCCGTACCTGGAGGGGACGTCGGCGCACCTGGGCCGGTTCGACAGCATCGGCGTCAAGCGCGTCGACCTCCACCGGTACGGCAGCCCCAAGGATCACGCCCGCTGGCACGGCCTGGACGCGGAATCGTTGCGTGCCAGAATCCTCAGCCTGCCTGGATGATCGTCTGCTTCCAGGTTGCTTGGTAGGCAACGCCTTCGTCAAGCACCGGCCCGCCCGGCATCTGGATGACCCGGACCGAGTTGTTGAGGAACACGCTTCCCCGGCCCACCGCGTGGCCGGTCATCGGATCAAAAATGATCTCTCGTCCACTGTCCTTGTTGGAATGCCGGATCGCGATCAGGGCCACGCCGTCAACGACGAGGTCGCGGGTGCTCAGGCCGGTCATGCCGGCAAGCGCACGGAGCATCGTGGCTCGCTGGGCGGGCGTGAACACGATCTCGCAGTAGGCGTAAAGCTGAGCGACCGCGTCCCAAACCTGATGGTCGACGCTCCACGTGTCATTGTGGCCCACATCCTTACGCAGCTTCGAAAGCAGCCGCCTCGGGTCGGTGGGCAGCGAAGCCAGCCAGCCCAGCGTCGGGCGGTTGATTTCCGGCTCGACGGGCAACAGGCCGACCTCGTAGGGCTGCGCGTTGACGCCGTCGCTGGCGCCGTCGCCGTCGCCGTCGTTCAGGGCGGTGACATGGCCCCGGTGCGGATCGTAGGTCACGTGCCGGATCTGCGGCTCGAGCTGGCAGGAGTCGGGGCCGCACCCGCCGGCCAGCCCGGTGGTCTCGGTGCGCACCGACTGTCCATCCGCGACAGTGACGGGCGTGCCGGTGGCCGCGACGTCGGCCATGGCGTTCAGCGCGGCGATCGCGTCGGGCGTGGAGGCGACCGGGAACAGGGTGCCCGCGCCCGTGCGGTAGATGACGAGCGAGGCGCCGAGCACGAGGAGGACGGCGAGCCCGGCGATCGCCGGGACCGGACGCAGCCTGCGTTTCGGTGCCTTCTGTGCCTGGTGCTGCACTATTCGGTACCACGTGCGGCTAATTGATTCATCGGTCGGCTCGACGGCAAGGCGCCGCACCACATCAAGGTCGTTCATAGCTGCCTCCCAGCGGCTGTCTCCCCGGGGCCGGGCTGTCTCGCCATAGCCGGGCCATCGCCAAGCCGGTAGTCGCTCGGCGGGCCATCACCCAGCCGGTAGTCGCTCGGCGGGCCATCGCCCAGCGGGCGCTCTCCCAGCCGGCCACCGCCCACCAGGCCACCGCTTGTCGGGCCACCGCCCGGCGAGCCCTCTCGCAGCCGACCGTCGCTCGGCGGACCGCTTCTCTGCGAGCCATCACCCAGCCGGCTGTCGCTCGGCGGGCTGTCGCTCGGCGGACCGCTTCTCTGCGAGCCACCACCCAGTCGGCCGTCGCTCGGCGGGCTGCCGCTCGGCGGGCTGTCGCGCGACGGGCTGTCGCTCGGCGGACCGCTTCTCTGCGGGCCCCCGCCCACCAGGCCACCGCTTGTCGGGCTATCGCTCGGCGGGCCTTCTCCCAGGGCGGCGCGGACCTTGGCCCGCGCACGGTGTAGAGCGGATCGGACGGTGCCGAGCGGAATGCCGAGGGCGGCCGCCACCTCGGCATAGTCCAACCCGGCGACCGCGTGGAGCAGCAGCACGTCGCGCTGGCGCCCACTCAGTGAGGCCAGAGCCCTTGCCACGTCGACACTTTCCCCGGACGGCGGATCCACACTGGACAAGTTCGCAGCCATGAGGGCCTTGAGTGCACGGATCTCGTCCCGGCGATGCCGCCGCAGCAGGTTGGTGCAGATGCCGTAGAGCCAGGGCAGCATTTCGCCGCGTGTGGCATCGAAGCGGTGGCGCTGCTCATATGCCGTGAGGAAGGTCTGCGCCACAATGTCCTCGGCGTGGGACTCCCCCACCCGATGGGTCGCGTAGCGCAGAAGCTCACGGGCGTAACGGTCAAACAGAGCCCCAAGGTCCGTGGGTCCCAGGGTCTCGGCCGGCGCAGGCATATAAGTACTTGCCCGAACCGGCCGCCAGAGTTCCGCCGCTAGTCGAAAAGTTTGGGAAGAGTGCCCGACCAGGCCTCGCGCAGCTCCGCAAGCGAAACGTCGAACTGCCCCTTCACCTTGAGGCTGTCACCGCCGGTCACGCCGAGCGCCGTGAAGGGTACCTCATGCTCAGCCGCCAAAGCCTCGAAGGCCTGACGGTGCCCAAGCGACACCGACAACAGCACCCGCCCGGCCGACTCGCTGAACAGCGAGACGAACGGGTCGGCGCCGTCGGGCAGGGCGATGCTCGCGCCAACGCCCTTGCGCAGAGCCGATTCGGCCAGCGCCTGGGCCAGGCCACCGTCGGACAGGTCGTGGGCGGAGCGGACGAACTGGAGTTCGGCCGCGCGCGCCATCAACCCGGCGATCGCCTGCTCACGAGCGAATTCCACCTTGGGCGGGCGGCCTCCAAGGTGGTTGTGGGTAACCCACGCCCACTCCGAGCCGGACAGCTCGGCCTTGGTGTCGCCCAGCAGGAAGATGATGTCGCCTTCGTGGTCGAAGCCCATCGGGATGCGCTGGGACACGTCGTCGAGGATGCCGAGCACGCCCACGATCGGCGTGGGGTGGATCGCCACCGCGCCGGTCTGGTTGTAGAAGCTGACATTGCCTCCCGTGACTGGGATGCCCAGCTCCTGGCAGCCGTCGGCGAGCCCGCGCACCGCCTCGGCGAACTGCCACATCACCGCCGGGTCCTCGGGTGAGCCGAAGTTGAGGCAGTCCGTCACCGCGATCGGCATGGCGCCGGTGATGGCGACGTTGCGGAATGCTTCGGCGAGGGCGAGTTTCGCCCCCTCGTAGGGGTCGAGGCGGGTGTAGCGGGAGTTGCCGTCCACCGAAAGGGCGACGCCCAGGCCGGTCTCCTCGTCGATGCGGATGACGCCGGAGTCCTCGGGCTGCGCCAGAATTGTGTTGCCCAGCACGTACCGGTCGTACTGCTCGGTCACCCACGTCTTGTCGCACAGGTTCGGCGAGGCGATCATGGTCAGCAGGGTCTCGCGCAGATCCGTTGGCCGGGGCAGGGTTTCGGCCCTGTCAGCCTGCAGCAGGATCAGGTCGGCCGGCTCGCGCAGCGGCCGTGCATAGACCGGACCGTCGTCGGCGAGGCTGCCGGGCGGCACGTCGACGACCATCTCCCCGTGCCAGGTCACCTCGACCCGGCCGGTGTCGGTCACGGTCCCGATCGGGGTGGCGATCACGCCCCAGACCGCCGCGACGCCGAGCACAGCGTCCAGATTGGACGGCTCGACGATGAACAGCATCCGCTCCTGCGACTCGCTCGCCAGCACCTCGTGCGGCTCCATCGACGGCTCACGCAGCGGCACCTTCTCCAGCTGGATGTCCATGCCGGTGCCCGCCGCCGCGGCCGTCTCGGTCAGGGCACAGGTCAGGCCGGCGCCGCCGAGGTCCTGCACGCCCACGATCAGCTTGGCCTCGTACAGCTCCAGGCACGACTCGATCAGCAGCTTCTCGGTGAACGGGTCACCCACCTGCACGCTTGGCCGGCGCTGCTCCGAGCTGTCGTCGAAGGTCGCGCTGGCAAGCACGGACACGCCACCGATGCCGTCGCGCCCGGTCTTGGCTCCCACCAGCACGACGATGTTGCCCGGGCCGGAGGCCGCCTTGTTCTGCAACCGGTCGACCGGAAGCACACCGAGGCAGAGCGCATTTACTAACGGATTTCCTTGGTACGAGGGATCGAAGACAACTTCGCCGCCAATGTTCGGCAATCCGAGGCAGTTGCCGTAGCCCCCGATTCCGCCGACGACACCGGGCAGGACTCGGCGGGTGTCGGGGTGGTCGGCCGCGCCGAACCGCAGCGGATCCATGACGGCCACCGGCCGCGCGCCCATCGCCAGGATGTCGCGCACGATCCCGCCGACGCCGGTCGCCGCACCCTGATGCGGTTCGACGAAGGACGGGTGGTTGTGCGACTCGACCTTGAAGGTGACTGCCAGTTTGTCGTTGACCGCGATCACGCCCGCGTTCTCGCCGATGCCGGCAAGCATGCGGTCGGACTCGGGCGCCTTCTCCCCGAACTGCTTGAGGTGGATCTTGCTCGACTTGTAGGAGCAGTGCTCACTCCACATGATCGAGTACATGGCCAGCTCGGACTGGGTCGGCCTGCGCCCCAGGATCTGGCGGATGCGCAGGTACTCGTCCTCTTTGAGGCCAAGCTCGGCGTACGGTTGCAGCTCGTCCGGGGTGGACTCGGCACGCTCGACCGTATCGATGCTCATGCCTGCTCCTCAGGATCGTCTTGAAGCCCAAGCAGGCTGGATCTTTTCTCCGTCTTGCCGTCCGCCGGTTCGGTTTCGCCACCGGGGGCCGGGTCCTCGAACAGCCCCGCAGTCGTCGCGGGCGCCTCGAGGTCTGCCGGCCTCTCCGGCCAGTTCACCGGAGTAGGCGGCATCTCGGGCCGGGCCGACGACGTCACCGCACGGACCTCAGGACGCCCGACGCCCCCGCCAGAAACCGGAACCTCCGGCCGGATGGCCGCCGCCGGGACCTCGGGCCGGATTCCGCTGCCGGCTACAGGAGTGCTGCCGGCCACAGGAGTGCTGCCGGCCACAGGAGTGCTGCCGGCTAGGGGAATGCTGCCGACACCCGGGATTTCGGGCCTGATCGCAGGCGCTGGGACCGGGACTCCAGCCCCGGCCGAACCGGCGACAGGAAACCCTGGCGGAGTCGAACCGGCGACCGAACCGGCGACAGGAAACCCTGGCGGAGTCGAACCGGCGATCGGCATCTCGGGCCGGGCAGTGGCGGCGGGCACCTCAGGGCGGGTGCCGGGCCGCGGGCTTGACCCGGTGGAGATGTCGGAGACGGAATCGGAGACGGAATCGGAGACGGAGGCGGGCGCGGTGCTGGTCGCGTCGGACCGTAGGTTCGCTTGGATCAGCGGCGCCGGCGGCACCTCGGGCGCGTTCGCTCCGGCCGGGACAAACCCCGGGGCTCCGAGATCAGACCTTGCGGAGCCGGGCGCCGCGGATCCAGGGACTACGGCGTGGGGCTCCAGGGACTCTGACTCCATGGATTCGCGGGTCCTAGGAGCGCCAGAGGTGAAGGCGCCGGAAACACCGGAGCCGGGTTCCTGGGACCCGACAGCACCATAGGCAGGACCCCCAGAGGCGGGCGCACCGGACGTAAAGGCGACGGAAGCGCCGGCCGGGGTGGCACCATCACCGGCCAGATGCTTCAGCACCGACATGAAGAAGCCGAGCCCGTCCAGGGACGGACCGGTCAGGGCCTCCACCGCGTGCTCCGGGTGCGGCATGATGCCGACCACGTTTCCGGCCTCGTTCCTGATCGCCGCGATGTCGCGCATCGACCCGTTGGGGTTGCCGCCTATGTACCGGGCGACGATCTGACCGTTCGCCTCAAGCTCATCCAGCGTGCGCTCATCAGCAACGAAACAGCCTTCACCATTTTTCACCGGAATGAGCAGTTCCTGCTCGGCCTCGAACGACCCGGTCCAGGCCGACCCGGTGTCCTCAAGTCTCAATAGCTGATCCCGGTTGCGGAAGTGCAGGTGCTGGTTGCGGGTCAGGGCACCGGGCAGCAGGTGCGCCTCGCACAGGATCTGGAACCCGTTACAGATGCCCAGCACGGGCATCCCCTCACCGGCCGCCTTCTTGATCGACTCCATCACCGGGGCGAACCGGGCGATGGCGCCGCAGCGCAGGTAGTCGCCGTACGAAAAACCACCCGGGAGGACGACAGCGTCAACTCCGTGCAGGTCGGGGTTCGCGTGCCAGAGCCTTACCGCTTCTGCTCCGGCCATGCGGGCGGCGCGCAAAGCATCACCATCGTCCAGCGAACCGGGGAAGGTTACGACTCCGATTTTCACGACTCGACCCTGACGTGATAGTCCTCGATCACCGGATTGGCCAGCAGCTTGTCGGCTATCTCGCGAGCCCGCTCCATGTCGGCCTCGCCTTCAAACTCGATCTCGACGCGGCGCCCGATCCGTACCGAGGCGACGTCGCTGACGCCCAGGCGGGGAAGTGCGTTCGCCACGGCCTGGCCCTGAGGGTCAAGGATCTCGGGCTTGAGCATGACATCAACCACGACGCGAGCCACGGGGTTCTCCTCAGCTGAAGTCTCGTGCGTGCGCGACCAGCGTACCGACAGCCTGGTAGGCGGCCCCAACTGGGCATCAAGCCGCTGAGATGAGTGTCACTACCGAAAGGATCCCGCAGACCCCGGCCCCGACCCACCGGATCACCGACAGCCTGACGTGCTGCAGCAGCCACCGCCCCAGCAGGACGGCCAGCCCGGAGACGGTCGCCAGCGCCAGCAGGCCGCCGATGCCGGTCGCGACGGGATCCCGGCCGCTTGCCACGAGCCCGGCGATGACCAGCTGCGAGAGGTCACCCCACTCCGCCGTGAACAGGACCAGGAAGCTTGCCCCCACCGCCCGCCAGCCTTTCTTCGGCTCGGTGACCTTCGCCCGGTACTCCTCCTCCTGCTCCTTCTCCTCAAGGTCAGCTTTGCGCGCGCCTCGGGCGAGGATTATCGCCCCGATCGCGAAGAGGCCGGCCGCGGCGAGCTGTACCGGCCGCGTGGGCAGCCGCGACAGCAGGCTTCCGGCGGCGACGGCGATGACGACCTGGACGGCAAAGGCGAGCACCACTCCGATCCAGGTTGGGATTGGGGGGTACCGGGTGGACAGCACCAGGGTGGCGACGAACGTCTTGTCCGGCAGCTCAACCGGGAAGATCGCGATGAATGCCACGGCAAGCGCGACAAGGAATTCCACTTGGCTAACCTAACCTGGTGACAATCCCTCCTTTCCAAGACCCGTACCAGGACCCATACCAGGATCCGTATCAGGTGCCGGTCATCGTCCCGATGTCGGACAAGAGCAAGGTCGTCGCGGGTCTGCTGCAGATCCTCCCGGGTTTCATCCTTGGGCTTGGCGGCATCGGCCGCCTGTACGCGGGGCACACCATGCTCGGCATCCTCCAGCTCGGCGCCACGCTTTTCGGCTGGATCTCATTTTGGTGCGGGTTCCTGCTCGCCTTCCCGTTCCTGTTCTTCGGCGCCGTCTGGCTCTGGTTCGTGATCGACGGGATCATCCTGCTGGCGGGCCGCCCGGTCGACGGCCAGGGCCGACTGCTGCATAGCTGAGCTGACTGACCTGACCTGACCTGACGGGACTCTGATGCGCGAGGTAACACTGGTTCTCATCGATGGTGGCGGGTCCGTGCTGGGCTCGCTGCCACCGTTTGTCGTCGACCTTCCGTACTGGCAAGAGGTTTCGAGCGTCATAGCCGAGACAAACCGGCTCCACGGGCTCGACGTGAGCGTATTACGCATCCTGTCAACCGAACCCGGCCTGATCCGGGGCGGAAAGGTGACCTACCTGGCGGAGACCAAGGATGCCCCGCCCCCGAACCTCACGCCATCTACATTGGACGCCACCGACCACCCCCTGCGCCCCGACTACGCCAAACCCGGCGGTCCGTCGCGCAGTATCGGCTGGGCCGGCTCCGTCCTCGACGATCCGGACCTTTCCGCCGCGCAGCAGCGCACGTGGAATCTTTCCGCGATCTGGCGGCTGACCGCCACCACCGGGGAAACGTTGTGGCTCAAGCAGGTTCCTCGGTTCTTCTTCCACGAGGCGAGCGTCCTATCCTATTTGGACATGGTCCGCGCGCACGACGCCGACGGTCGCATGCTGCTGGCAGACATCCCGGGCGACGACCTTTACGACGCGCCCTACCCGGTCCGCGAGGATATCGCGCGGGACATGGTGACGATCCAGCTCCGGGCGGCCAACGACGTCGGCCGGCTCCTCAAAGCCGGCGTCCCCGACCGCCGCGGCTGCAACCTGTCCACCAAACTCCTTGCGCTCCTTCACGAAGACGCGCTCCTTGACGAAGACGCGCTCCTTGACGAAGACGCGCTCCTTCACGAAGACGAACCGTGGGTCCAGGAACGCCTCAACGCCATCACCGCCTGCGGCCTGCCGGACACCCTCGTCCACGGTGACCTGCACCCGGGCAACGTCCGCGGGACACCCGAACAGCGCACGATCATCGACTGGGGCGACTCCTTCATCGGCCAGCCGGTCTTCGACATCATCCGCCTGGCCGAGGGCTTGACCGAGCCCGAAACCGTTCGCCTGAACCGCTTCTGGGCTTCCCTCTGGCGTGACGCCCTGCCCGCCTGCGACCCGCTGACCGCCATCGAGACCGCCAAACCCCTTGCGGCCCTTCGCAACGCGATGGTCTATGCCGACTTCCTCGCTGGCATCGAGCCGTCCGAGCACCCGTACCACGCCCAGGACGTCCCGTTCTGGCTGGCCAAGGCGAAGGAGCTGGCTACAGCACCCGCGTGATTCCCTCGGCGGCGATCCGCTCGTCGAGGGTGCCGGGGTCGGCGTTTGCCCACATCACGATCGACGCCCCGGCGGACAGCGGCGCGAGCAGCCACATCACCGGTTCCCCATGCTTGCCCGGGTCCACGAGTACCCTGTCCCCGCTTCGCAGGTCCAGCTTGCCGGCCAGCGCGTTGGCCACCTTTGCCCACTCCGCATAGCTTGTCCCGTCGGGCGTTGCGGGCCCGGTCTGCGGCACCGACCGGTACTCCGGCGCGGCATCGGAAAACCGGCTGACCTCGGCCATGAAGTCCGAGTCGACCACAAACCTGTGCCGCCCTTCGGGCACGGTCTCCAGCCAGCTCCGCTCCCGCTCCGGCGTGACGAA